>CALZJD010000262.1 GCA_945787795.1 Thermodesulfovibrionia bacterium
TGCTTCGATGTGATATGTCTGGGGAAAAAAATCCACTAATCTTACTGATTCAACATCATACTTTTCAACAAGACTCTTCAGATCTCTTGCCAAAGTTGTCGGGTTGCATGATATGTAAACAACCCTTTCCGGCATCATTGATAAGAGATTATGAATCACTTTGCCTTTTAGTCCTGTCCGGGGAGGGTCTGTAATAACGATATCGAATTGATCATCAGTAAAAAAATCTTCAGCAGAGGATTTTATAAAGGTGAAATTTTTTATTTCATTCATGGCAACGCTTCGTTTGCCGTTGTCTATTGCAGCAGGATTACCTTCAATAGCAACTATTCTGTCAGCTTCTGCCAGTGGCAGAGAAAAATTTCCTGAACCTGCATGGAGATCTAATATATCCTTGCCTGCAAGGGGGGCTAATTTATTTTTTATATGATCAATTAGCTGGACATTAAGTGTCCAGCTGCTCTGGAAAAAGCATGACGGAGAGACAGAGTATGCTAATCCTGCAAGCTCCAGAACAGCATGCGTCCTGCCGTACCCAAATCTTTCCCTGTCTTTATTTTCCATAATAACTCCTGAAAAACCTGCATCAATAAACTGGACAGCCAACTGTTCCAGGTCCGGGGCTGATCCCTGACGAGAAGATAACTTGACCAGCGCAACAGCACTATCACCGCAGACTATGTGGAGTTCCTCAATCATTTTGTTTATACCTATGATGTCTCTTGCCTTATGATAATAACGGTTGAGTTCCGGAGTCATCAGGGGACAACTTGCTATATTGACAACTTCACGTGTTTTTCCCCTGTAAAAACCGATATTATTTCCTGAGATTTTATATTGCGCTCTCAACCTGTAATTCCATGGTGAATCAGCAATAAGCGGATCAGATAGTTCAGCCTCAATTTTTCCGATTCGCTTCAGACAATCAGAAAGGACCTCTTCTTTTAATTTTATTTGAAGGTCATAAGGAATATGCTGCATATGACATCCACCGCAGCTGCCGAAATATTCACATTCAGGATTGATTCTTTCAGAAGAAGATGCAACCAGTTTTAAAACAGAAGCAGAGATGTAATCCTTCTTTTCCTTCTCAATAACAGCTTCCACAGATTCCCCGGGAAGAAATACTCCCTTAACAAGTACAATCTTTCCCTGATATCTGCTGATGGACATGTCACCGTATGCAGGCCGTTCTATCCTGAGCGTTAATGTTGATTTGCTTTTTGAATTCATCAACGTTATATTAACGCATTTGACGGGTAATGGGTTATAGGTCATTAACAACCTAAAACCAATAACCAATAACCTATAACCTATAACTTATTTTTCAACGGAGGCAAATATGAAAAGATTTACGAGATATTTTTTTGAAGGTCTGCTTGTGCTGGTTCCTTTGGTGGCAACCGTATATGTTGTCTATGTGATATTTACCAAGGTCGATAATATATTTAAATTCAGTGTGCCGGGAATGGGATTTATTGTTACGATTTTATCTATTACCATAATTGGTTTTATATCATCAAATTTCATTACAAAAAAATTGGTAGGTCTTGTTGATAAAATATTTATAGGAGCTTTTGTGGGTGACAAGAAGAGTTTTGACAAACCGGTTCTGGTTACCCTGTCTCCAGGGGGTAATATCCAGGCCATGGGGTTTGTGACAAAGGATAGCCTTGATAACATAGGGTATTCTGACAAGGTGGCTGTTTATCTGCCCCAGTCTTACAATTTTGCCGGCAATCTGCTGGTTGTTCCCAGGGATCAGGTTACTCCTATATCCGCAGAAAGCGGTGATATTATGGCATTTATTGTATCAGGAGGAGTTGCAGCCCAGTAGTCTGAGATGGGAAAGGTTGTTTTGGCTGTATCAGATTACATACCTTTTTGTCTGTCATAAGAAAATCATATCTCAATATTAAAATTACCTTTTTGACAACAAGGACATTTGCTGATAAATAAAAGGAGGAGGATGTTGATATTGATGTTAAAAGGATATCCCACCCAAAAAAGAGCCCAATCTTTTAACTTCAGCCATGTCCCCTATCAACATCCTCTGCCTCTTTCTCTTTAGGCAATTAATACATGTAGTTATTGATTTTCCTGTTGGACGTTGCAATAAACCATATTTGACTTGTCCCCCATACACCTATTTATAATTGTTTAAACATGTCCGAATTTGATTTTATATTAAAAGCAGATCTTTTTAAAAAAGGTCTTTTCGAGCAGAAAGCGGTACTGAATGATTTCTGGAAAAAGGGGACGGAAATTATGGAAGGTTCGGGTATACATCTAAAGCCTCCTCCAAGAAAATGGTTTTCCCTTCGGCATAACTATTTTTCCGTATTGTTTATAGTTGTTTTTTTTATCCTGAAGATTCCGATGCCGCGCCTGATGTTTTATGCCAGGCTTAATCACTGTCTCAGGACATGGGTCACTGCCTGTGACAACCTGCTTGATGACGAACTGAAAGAGCTGCTTATAACTGACTTGCCTGAATATGCCAGGGTATTCAAATCTGTTCATACGATCCTTGTTGCTGACCGGATATTCTTTTCTTTCATGATCGACGCAGTCAGGAATGGGACTATTTCTGAAGAAGAAATGGACATGCTGCCTGCTATATCCCTGTCATCTATTTCTGCCAGCGGAAGGGAAGAGGCTGAAGAAGAGAGGGGCATAGAGTATGACCTTTCTCCTGAAGATGTTCTTTACAGGATACATTCAGTAAAAACCGGCCGGCTGTTTACTTCACCCCTTTCAGCCCCTCTCGCTTTAGGCGATATCGATAAGAACAATCCAAATTATAAAAATATTCATGAAGGATTATGTGCATTTGCTCTTGCATGCCAGATACTTGATGACCTGAGCGACATTGGCATGGATTTGCTTAATAAGAAACATAATTATCTGGCAGCGCTTGTCTTGCATGGCAGAAATGGACAGGAAAGGTCGCTGATGAATGAAATCCTTTCAGGCAACAGGGGCAATGGTACAGGTCATGACAGCAGTCTGTACAAGAGATTCCCTGACTCATCAATGATTGCAATAGATGAGGCAACACTACAGTTTGAAAAGGGAATGGATCTGTTATGTAGAGGGGGTCTGCCATTTAACGCAATGATGAAAAAGGCCTTTTTAAAAGCCCTGATGACTATATATGAACACCCCGGACTACTCATGAGCCTGAGAGAGTAACCGTAAAGCTCTGGCTAACATTTTTCTATGTCAGGTTTACATGCCCCTAGATCTCATGCATAATATATCGTCTTGCTCTTATTTATCTTAGGGATTAATGCCCTGTGGTGTGCCATGGTTGTCATACCCGACCCCGATTACGAAATTCGCGGGCAGACTCCAGCGGGTATCCAGAAATGTAAAGTATAACCTGGATTCTGGATTCCCGATCAACAGACCTCGGGAATGACTGCAAGTAATGCCACTTAGCTTATTGCGAGGTAGTTCATTACTTATGTATGGAGGAAAATAGTGTATAGAATCATTGTGTTATTTCTGCTTATTGCCATGGTATCTGTTTCTGGAGCACCTCATGTTTATTCTGCCCAGGATGGGCATGTGTCTTCTAAAAAGGATATAGGTCTTAACTCAGAATACTTCAAAGGCTATATTTCTGATACAAGAGATATGGTCACCTCACCTTTAAGATGGGACAAAAAAAACTGGCTAAAGGCCTCACTTGTTGTTGGGGTAACACTCGGGTTATATGCGTTTGATGAAGATATAAGGGACTGGGTACAGGACAACCGGCATGATGATCTCTCGGAATTTGCGGAACGTTTTGGAGACGGCAAGCTTGTTTTACCCCCGCTTGTTCTTTTTTATGCTATTGGGCATGCTGCTAAAAATGTTAAAGCTCAACGGACCGCTCTTCTGACGTTAGAGAATGTTGTAATAACAGGTATTTTTACCCAGCTTATGAAGTACTCGTTTCAGAGACACCGACCAAAAACAGGAGACCCGTTTGATTCATTTGATGGTCCTTTTGGCGGCGGTGACCATCTCGCATTCCCTTCCGGTCATACCTCCCTGGCATTTTCAATTGCAACTCCAATAGCGACTGAATACAAAGACAATATAGTAGTTCCACCGGTGGCATATGGTCTTGCTTCATTGGTAGCATGGTCCAGGGTGAATGACAATAAACACTGGGCTTCAGATGTGTTTATGGGCGCATCGCTTGGATATTTCACGGGCAAGGCAATTTGCAGGCTGCATGAGGATGAGGCTGGATCAAATGTTACTATCAGGCCTGTTATTGGAACACAGCATTCTGCAGTCATGATTTCATATGCATTTTGACAATTGTTCAAAATTGTTTAAATGCGATTCTCCAGAATCTTGAACGACTATTGAACTA
>CALZJD010000263.1 GCA_945787795.1 Thermodesulfovibrionia bacterium
GATTCTACCCATATCTTCCCATTGTGCCTCTCTATTATTCTATGTGCTATGGTGAGCCCCATTCCTTCACCCTTGACCCTGTTGGGTGCCAACTGGTGAAATATCTCAAATATTTTATCCTGATGATCGGCTGCTATGCCAATCCCATTATCAGCCATACAGTATACTGATTGATCCTTATCTGTATAACCTGAAATATGTATAACACCAGGTCGCTCCGGATCTGTGTATTTAACTGCATTGTCCAGCAAATTAGAGAACACCTGATTTATCTGAGAACTGTCCCCTTTACAATATGGTAACCCTGATATATCAGTCTTTATATTCAGCTCATTCAATTTAAATCTATTGCTGTCAACAATATCACTCATCATAGAATTCATATCTATTTCAGCTATCGTCAGCTCATAGCGTCCCAATCGGGACAGAGATAAAATTCCTTTTAAAAGGATGTCCATTTTTGAAACACTTGTTCGGATATAATGAAGTGACTCAGGAATATCTTCTTTTACAATTGAATTTATTTTATCTGTAATGCTTGTGGGAACGTCTGCATGATCAACAGAAGTCATCAAATCTTTTAGTGAATATTCAAGTTCCCTTCCGTACCCTTCAACATTAACGAGTGGAGATCGCAGATCGTGAGATGTGACATATAATACCTGTTCCAACTCTTTGTTCTTGATTATAAGTTCTTCAGTTAGCCTTCTCTGCTCCTTTTCTGCTTTCACTCTAACCCCTATCTCTTTATGCAGCTCCTTATTGGCCGACTCTATTTCTTCGCTGTGATGCTTTGCCTCTTCAAATAACAGGGCATTTTGCAATCCAATAGATATCTCTCCAGCAAGTGTCTCAAGGAAGGAAGCCCTCTCCTCAAAATTCACATGTAAAGCAGCTCCTACCCCAAGTACACCTATGACAGAGTCGCCTCTCTTGAGTGGCAATGCAGCAAATGAATTCATCCCCGCATTTTTGCACTCATCCCATGTACACCTCAGATCAGAGAATATGTCTCTGGAGAAGATTGGTTTTCCTTCTGTCACTGCAAGGCCGCACATGCATTTGCCAATCTTATGTCTCTTTATCTCTTTCTGCATGTATTTTTCAGAACTAAAACGATATCCCTTTGGGATCAGGGAATCTCCATCTCTAAGAAAGAGAAACACTGTGTCCGGGTTGATCAGGGAGACTAAACCGTCAAGTGCTTCATTTACCGTTTTATCAAGATCAAGGTTTGAACTCACCTTCTGGATCAGTTCATTCAGGGCATTGATCTCCTCTGCACGTGCCTTCAATTCATTCTCTGCCTTCTTTTTCTCAGTTATGTCCAGGAACATGGCGACCATCTTACCGGGCTCTGCCTGGAAGGCATGAACCAGATAGGCACCTGCGATCTGCTCGTGCTCATAAGTGATCTGCTCGGTAAACCAGGATTCCCCCTGTTTGGCAGCTCGGCGGTAACGCTCCGGCACCTCTGTAGCAGCAAGGGGAGGAAACGCCTCTTCGATCGTCTTTCCGATGAACTGGCTATTGTCTACGCCGAGGATCTGGTCTGCGGCATGATTGGAACCCGTAAAGACCAATCTATCGTCGGATTCCATTTTATACATGTGCATACCCATGGGAGACGACTCTACAACGTTCCGGAACTTGGCTTCACTCTCCATCAAAGCCTCTTCCGCCTTCTTATTGTTTGTGATATCTCTGGCACTCTCAATACCAGCGATTATCTGACCTTTTATATCTCTTAAGGGAGACGCGGTAATCTCAAAATATGATAACCCCTGTTCAGTAGGAGCGCTTCTTTGTTCTGTATGTGTTTTACCATCCTGAAAAGCCCTGGCTACAGGACAACCATCACACACATTCTCTCTTTTTTCATATGCTTTATAGCAATATTCCCCTATATGTTCTCCAACAAAGTTCTTATGAATCTGATTTTGATATATAACTTTGTAGTTTCTATCCTGAATACTTATGCCATCACCAATAGCTTCAAGAATTCCCTGATCTTCAATTTTGTTCAGAATAGTTTTTAAAGTATTGTCTCTATCATTCATGATAACTTCCCGAAATTGTATACGTATCTGATAGCAGTATATGAAATTATATCTTAAATGGCAATTTGAGGAACACAAAAAAAAATATTGTATTATGAGGAAAACTTTGAGAGCATGTATAACTTAAATAAATAGTTAAAATCCAGCATATTACAAGTAATTGTTAAGAGGGGATTAGTGAGATTATCATAACCGGGTCAAATCAATGATAACTGGAAAAAGACATCAGGATGAAAAGGCTGAATATGTTGCATGTCATTAGTTTGCTGTATCGACTACAGCAACTCTGCTGCCTGTTCAGCCAGTGCAGAACGTGCGCTCTGTTTCATATTGAGATAACAGAAGTTTTCTTCCTGGATGAATCTGTTAATAAGGTAGGCAAGGCCGTTTGATGCAGCATCCAGAAACGGAGAATCGATCTGCTCAAGGTCACCGGTAAAGACGACCTTTGTTCCCTCACCGCACCGGGTAATGATTGTCTTCACATCAAGAGGTCTCAGGTTTTGTGCTTCATCAATAATCAGGAATCGCTTGGGAAGACTGCGCCCCCTTATATAGGTAAGAGGTTCTATATGGATAATGTCTGATTCAATTAAATAATCAGAACTTCTGTAGTCGGTGTCCTTCTCATCAATTTTTTCATCTGATGTGCCGACTATCACATCAAGATTGTCATAGATGGGCTGCATCCATGGGTGTAATTTATCTTCCAGATCACCCGGAAGGAATCCAATGTCATTGCCAAGAGGAACAATAGGCCTGGCAACCATGACCTGTTCATATTTTTTTGCATATCCATTTTGCGGGGCTTTGGTACAGAAATGAAGTCCTGCGGCAATGGCCAGAAGAGTCTTTCCGGTTCCGGCCCGACCGGTGAGGGCGGGCATCTATTGCACATTCCTGTTCGATATTCTTGGGAGATATGCTCATGATAGAACGCTGCCTCCTGATGAGTTCCATTTTATCTTCAGCATAGGCCCTGAATATTTTGTCGCCCGATTGCAGGTACCTGACAGACTTTATATCATCAGGTTCTGACTCATCATTGTGAATATTCCCGAATTTCTGGAAAACCGTGGTCTTGTCCTTTAAGTAATCCTGGGTTATCAATCCCAGAGAATCCGCTTTTATCCTGACAGAGGTGTCCTTTGATACCAGAATTACGGGCTGGCCCTTACACCCGTTATTGGCAATGGTTACGGCCGTTGAAATAATCCTGTTATCATTTGATGACTTATGAAGGTGACTGTGTTCCTTGATTTCAACCCTGAGGGTGCCGTCATTTGGAAGACGTACTCCGGATGATAGTTTCCCTGTCTCCCTGTAATGGTCCAGTAATCTCAGGGCCTGCCGGGCAGAGTAGGGTATTTCGCCGTTTCCTCTTTTTAACTTGTCCAGCTCTTCAATTACGGTAATCGGCAATACCACTTCATTGTCGGAAAAATAGAGAAATGCCTCAGGGTCATGGATAAGAACATTGGTGTCAAGGACAAATATCTTTTTCATATCTCGCCTCCTGTTGTTTAGATAATGACTCCTGCTATCTTTTCGGACGTTTCTTGAATTTTAATTAATTTTTATCAATCTTTCCGGAAAATCAATTAATGCGATCTATGATTTTTTGGCGTATTTATTTATACTATTTAATGTTGATAATTAAACAGTTCGGTGCTTTACATAGGTATTGGACTTGTGTTAAAGCAAAAGAACTAAAAGAAGACATTATTAAAGAGTATAAGGTGCATGAAAGTGATACTGGATCTCCTGAAGTGCAGATAGCCCTTTTAAGCAAAAGGCTGCTTGTGCTTAATGAACATTTTAAGTCTCATAAGAAAGACCATCACTCACGCAGAGGACTACTGAAACTGGTTGGTCAGAGGCGCAAGCTTTTGAGTTACCTGAAAACAACTAATACAGAACGATATGACAAGCTTGTTAAAGAGCTTGGATTAAGAAAGTAGAATGAATGACAAATGCTGAGATTGAAGTCAAGGGCAAAACGCTTAATCTTGAAACTGGACGTTTTGCAAAACAGGCCGACGGATCAATTGTTGCCACATATGGCGACACCGTTGTCCTTGCAACTGCTGTAGCTAAAAAAGAAGTAAGAGAAAACATAGATTTTTTCCCCCTCACTATTGATTACCAGGAAAAGGCTTACGCTGCAGGAAAAATCCCCGGAGGTTTTTTTAAGAGAGAAGGCAGGCCCGGGGAGAAAGAAACCCTTACATCCCGTCTTATAGACAGACCGATCAGACCTCTTTTCCCTGATGGTTTTTATTCTGAAACACAGGGGATAATTTCAGTCCTCTCCTTTGGTGAAGAGAACATCTCTGATATACTGGGGATTATTGCGATGTCTGCAGCCCTGAGTATTTCTGATATTCCTTTTGACGGCCCTGTGGGCGCCGTAAGAATAGGCATTGTCGGGGAATCTTTTGTCGTGAATCCTGACCTTGTGGAAATTGAAGAATGTGACTTTAACCTGATCGTGGCCGGAACAGAAAAGGCGGTCATGATGGTAGAGGGCGGAGGGAACGAAGTTTCCGAGGCAGTTCTGATTGAAGCCCTGGACCTCGCACATAAAGAGATTCGCAGGGTCATTGATCTGCAGAAAGAACTTGTTGCCAAAATAGGCAAAACAAAGAGGGAGGTCACCCCTCCGGAGACTGATGATGAACTGATCAATGCGGTATCAAATAGTGCACTGGACAGGATCAGGGAGGCCAT
>CALZJD010000264.1 GCA_945787795.1 Thermodesulfovibrionia bacterium
AGATATTGTTGTTTCAACAGCCTATCATGAATTTTTCGGGATGTCTGTTATCGAGGCAGTCCGGGCCGGCTGCAGGCCGCTCCTGCCGAACAGACTATCTTACCCCCGGTTGTTCCCTGAACGATATTTATATGATGACAGGCATTTCAAGCACCAGTTGAAGGAAATAATTCTAAAAGATGAACGCCTGAATTCTGAACTCGCAGAAAAGCTGACACAACCTTACTCATGGGATTCTCTTGCATCAGAATACACATCATGGATTTATGGATGATATTCTCAGGACATTAATAACATCCTTTAACCTTCAGAATGAAGAATGATCCAAGGTTAACATTAATATTTAAGAGGCTTCAACTTTAATTCTGCTTGTACTTTATTAATATTCTCTATAGTTGTCATTCAAAGCAATTCATAAATAGTAATATATCGTTCTGTAATCAATAGCGTTGTAGGGGCATGGCATGCCCCTACAGATATGTTATAATTTCACGTCGACCGGGGACAGGCTGAATATGAAATACAATATTGAAAGACATAATAGGCAATCCTTGCGTTTAAAAGGATATGATTATACGAAGAGTGGGGCATATTATGTGACCATATGCACACAAAAGAGGCAGTGTCTTTTGGGAACAATACATGATGGAAAAATGGTATTGAATCACGCAGGAGAAATGGTGCAAAAGATTTGGATTGATTTATCAATAAAATGCCCCGAAATGGTAATTGATGAATTTATCATAATGCCAAATCACGTACACGGAATAATATTCATTGTAGGGGCACCTCTTGTGGGTGCCCATTCTGTAGGTGCCCATTCCGTAGAATCGCGAATGGGTGACAAAGACAGGGCAGGCACAAGACCTGCCCCTACATCATCATTGGGGATGTTGTTGGAATATTTAAATCAATTTCAACCCACCAATATGCAATTAATGTTAATGCAAACAATTGGCCGGCATTTCCCGGTACATTATGGCAGCGTAATTATTATGAACGAATTATTCGCAATGATGATGAATTGAATCGTATTCGTGAATATATCCTGAACAATCCACAACAATGGGATTATGAAGATAATAATCCACTGAATATAACATAAATATATATAGCATATACCGCTTATGCAAGGGCACGTTGCAACGTGCCACTACAACATATCACCCGGCAATCCATAATGCCCTGATTATAATAATTCCCTCACAAGCAGGTCTTATCGATAACCTTAAAACCTCTCCCTTTTTGAAGCCTTGTCGGTATTGTGAATGATCCTCACCGACTCTGAAATTGAGGATTTCCTCAACTTATCAGTAATAGGCAATCCACGCAATTATCCATTCATCACACCTGGAAACAGGTGATCCCTTTTATGAGTAAAAAGCCCTTCTGAAAATTTCTACGTAAGCATACACAATCACAATAATCAAAACTATCTGAATAACGGTTGAACTTGCCCCGCTCAAGATTCCTGTGAAAAAAAGAACCATGATGCCTACTGCTACAGCAAGAACAGAACCTAATAATTCCAGTACGAGATTATATTTATTTGTCACCCGCTGTAAACTTTTCACTTTTTGAGACGCCTTTTTTCTCTCCGCATCTATTTTCCTCTTATGAATGAGTCTGCGCTCGACCATCCTTCTCTCTTCATTTAATGTTAATGTCGTGCTCATAATTTCCCTCCTCTCTCCGAAATCAAGAAAGCCGGGCTCTCCAAAGGTCTATCCTTCGGCAGCCCGGCTTTCTTACTTCTTAAGACCCGTTGCTTTCTGCCCCCTTCTCACGGAGGGTTTGGCTTTATCGGGAACTTTTTATCTATTTACCTGTCTATAATATATAAAATTTAACTGTAAATATGACGTTAATGTTCGTAAAGATAATGTTAATTTTTACTGGTTACAACGTACTGATTCTAATCACTTATATGAAATAATCTCTGGATTGCAGAATATTATTCCCTGGAATTCCCGCGAGGTTAATGTCCCGTGTCATTCATCGCCATTCACTGATATGCATCTGTGAGTGAAGTACCCTGCGGCAGAGACCGCAGGTCGTCCATTATTAGAAAGTTTATTCTTTAGTGTCCTTCCGGCAAGATTCCGGTCAAGCCGGAATGACAGGAATTTGGAACTGTGGCAGAGACCACAGTGTGTAATAATTATAAAAAATGGTTTTATTATGTCCGGTATATAAATTCCAGACCGAACTGAAGGTGTTCTCTCCCATTTTCCCTGTCCTGAAACTCAAGACTGGGTGATACCCCGATTGCAGGTGTAATAAAATACGTTCCCCCTGCTCCTACTGTATTTGCCCTTATTCCACCGATCCTGTCGATCGTCTCTGCCTTATATGCCTCACTCCCGTAGGAATAATATATAAACACTTTATCCTGATCATTAACAAACCATATTGCTTTAACTGAAATCGCCTCATCTGTTGAGCTGCCACCGCTGTCAAACACGGTCTCTGAAACAGTCAGTCTTGTAATTAATGCCAATTGACCTGACGGATAGTACTCGCCCGCTGCTGATAATCCATACAGGGTAACGTCTGTGTAATGTGACATGTTCATGCGACCATAGAGTACCAGTGACGGCAGTGCAGTAGTAGAGAGCTCGACCCACCCGGATGCACCAGGATAGATACTGGCATTTGGAGATATACTTATTTCAGTCGCAATATTAAGAGACGTATGTAATGGCAATGACATGCCGCCCATTATTTTCCCATCAGTATTACTATTCATACTATTGAAATTATTATTATCAAGATAGTACTGCCCTGCGTAATATTCATAATCGCGTAATGCCTTTGCCTGCTTTTTTAATTTAATGGCCGTCCCATTTTCGGGGGATTGTTCCAGCATTCTGTCCGCGTACTGTATGGCCTCTTTTTTTCTGCCCGTCCAGAGATTATATCGCGTGAGCCTGTTTAATATTTCCATATTATCCGGGTACGTGTTTATTTTCATATTCAGTATTTCTCTGGCTTTTTCAATATTCTTTTGACGCGCATATGTATCTGCCAGTCCGGTGAAGGAATCAATGTTTTCCGGATCTCTTGCGAGGACTTCGTTGTACTGATTTCGCGCAGATTCATAGTCACCCATCCAGTTGAGCACACGGGCTTTTCCGTTTAACGCGGTTGTGTTACCGGGATCTTCTGCGAGGATTGATTCGTATATATCAATCGCTGCTTCATAGTTTTTCAGGCTTGCCTCCTTACGGGCCTCATCCCACCTGGATTCCAGGGCATGGGCGCAGGGCTCCATTCCCGATAAAACAGTAAATGTACAGATCAATCCAAGACTCAATAATATGATTCTAGCTGGTTGCATACTTTTTCTTCTCAACATTATTCACCTCTTTTCCAAAGCTTGTTCTTTCAAATTTATCCCATCCCTGTTTCCCCCGAAAGAAATCTATCGTACCGCGTATCCGCCACCAGACGGTAAGCTGTCTGTAGCCGAAATTTTCCAGAATTCCGTAGAGAATGAGGATGAAAATCTCTTTTAGATCATCAAAATAGATAAGGGTTTTTCCTGACATATCGGTTTCTGCTGTCTTTTGCGCCCAGGCACTCATCACAATTGATGACACAGACAGCAAAATTCCGTATACGACAGAAAAGATAAATAACCAGATCGCATATGAATAATTAAGAACATCAAGGTAGAACAGGATGGGTAACGAGACGTATCCCAGAAATTCAACATACGCTCCCAGAAATTCAAAGAGAAAAAAGTAGGGAAGACCAAAAAGTCCAATGCGTCCATAATTTTTATTAAATATCATCTTCCGGTGAAATTGCAGCGTTTCCATGAGCCCTCTCTGCCACCTGTTTCTCTGCTTGGACAGGTTTTTCAGGCTCTCGGGCACTTCTGTCCAGCACAGGGCCTGGGGAACATAGGCAACCGTTTTTTTGAGTTTTTTCTCATGTATGTATCGCTGCAACCTGATTGTTAACTCCATATCTTCACCAATGGTGTGGGCTGCAGGACGGGTATATTCATGGGCCAATTTTGATGTCAGATATTTAGTAAGGTATCCTCCAACCTTTTGAACAAGCTCTTTCTGAAAAATGCCGAACGCCCCGGAAATAATTATCACTGAGCCCATTCTGGAAAATGCAGACCTGCCCATCGTAAAAGATCTTATATACTCAACAATCTGGAATCGCGCAACGCTGTTTTTGGGCAGCCTTGGTTTCACTACTTTGCCATCCTTAATGTCAGAGCCGTTAAGGATGGCGATCTGCCCCCCTATAGCGACAACGTCTTTATGGTCCAGCACGCTGCGGAACGTCTGAATAAGCGCCTTCTCATCAATAATGGAGTCGGCATCAGTAGAGAAAAAATAAGGACAGTGGGATGCATTAATTCCTACATTACAGGCATCTGCCCTGCCGCCGTTTTCCTTGTCAACAACAACAAATCTGATCACATGATCGGGAAGCCGGTCCTTTGACTGATAGAATCCCCTGACAGTGGCGGTTGTTATACGCTCCATATAATTAATATCAGCGGGTTTCATATTAAAAACATGTCTGAGCTTTTCAAGTGTTTTGTCACTTGAACCGTCATTTACCACAATTATTTCAAACCTGGGAAACTGCAGGTTAAGAAGTGACCGTACGGACTCCTCTATAGAAGATTCCTCATTGTAGGCAGGAATAATGATCGACAGAGGAGGGGTAAAGGGAGAATTCATCGCAATATCCAGGTCTGCAAACCCCATGCCTGTTATTTTTCTTTTGATGTCAATACGGGCTATGACGAGACAAAGAAGATTGATGGAGTTATAGGCAAAAAAATAGGTAAGCACTATATATTCAAACCATTTATAAACATGCTCCATAAAAAACATATTATTTACCCGTATATTTTTTTTGCTGCTTTTCTGATTTCCGCTGAAGGGTCCTTTTGCGTTATCTTTATGAAATGATCAGATGTATCTTTATACACATGTGCAAGTACACGCAGCGCAAGCAGTCGCGAGGCCTTATCTGATGACTGCTTAAAGATCTTACGCATCATATGTTCAGGACATAGTTCATTGACAGCTTCAACGGCAAGGGAATCCCTGTAAATCAATTTAATGTTTGGAGAACCTGACGCAAATTTAATTCCCCTGAGACAGGAGCGTACATCAGGAAATTTATTTGCCTTCCATTGTATGACCCTTATAGATTTCTTCATGTCTAATTTTGCAAGGCTTACCGCTGCGCGTATCCTTACGAATGGGTCAATGTCTTCCAATGCATTTTTTACTATGGTAAATGCTTTTTCACCGCCAATAAGAGTGACAGCATTCACTGCTGCCGCCCGGACTCTTTCATTCGGATCAGAAATCATTTTATCCAGCTGTGCGAGCAGGTTTTTTCTCTTGAACTTTCCGAGGGCACCTACTGCTGAAGCCCGGACTTCAGGATCACCGTCCGTCATGAGATTAATAAGATATTTCATCGAACCGGCTTTTCTGCTCTTTCCCATAAGCCAT
>CALZJD010000265.1 GCA_945787795.1 Thermodesulfovibrionia bacterium
ATAATAAAAATGAAGCCGCCCATTCCTGACAAACGTTCATTAATTGATATTGGAGCATCAGGTCCGATAGGCGGTTTTATCATTGCAATTATCGCCTGTATTATCGGACTCAGCCTCTCAGAGGTCAAACCTGCAGGTGCCCTTGACGGAGGACTGGCATTCGGCAGCTCATTGCTGTTTTCTTTTCTATCAGACCTGGTTCTTCAAACAGGACCTGAGGAATACGATGTAATGCTCCACCCTGTTGCCTTTGCCGGATGGATAGGGCTGCTTGTAACGTCTCTGAACCTGCTGCCTATAGGACAGCTGGACGGAGGTCATATCGTCTATGCACTGTTTGGAGAGAAACATGGATTAATTGCGAAAATAACCATTCCGATTTTAATAGTCATGGGAATTACGTTATGGCCCGGCTGGATAGTATGGGCAATTTTAATGCTTATTATGGGATATAAACACCCTCCTGTTGTGTATCCCCATATTCAACTGGATAAAAACAGAAAGATTATCGGTTGGATATCTTTAGCAATTTTCATTCTTACCTTTACTCCGATGCCTGTTCAGGGATTTTGAAAAAAACAGGTGACAGGTAATAGATGGCAGGTTATTGGTTATGAGTTTCAACCTGTGACCGGTACCCGCACACCTCATTTCTCATATAAAACAGTATGTTGATCGAAAAAAATAAAACCACTCATTCATACATAAAAAATCCGTCACTAACTGGCAAGGGGTTATCTCCTGACCATATTGAATAACATAACTGTATTTATTATGATAATTATATGACCTCTGTCCCTTTTTAATGCTAAGAGAAATGTTGCATGTATATATAATTTCAACTATTGCTTAAGGTAATATGATGAAGAGAAGAACGTTATTAAAAGCATTGGCCTTTGGCTTTATTCAATGGAGTGCTTCAAAGCAGGCGCTGGCTCAGCATATAATCAATACCTCTTATATGTTACCCGAAATGAATGATGATTTTATAAAAGATTATCTGCATAAGATGATTAACTTTAACAAACCTCATGAGGATGATATTTATGTCCCTGATTCCATGGGCAATATCTTCAGCTCAATTGTAATGAGGCTGAGACGGCAGCAGGAGATTGTTGGTCATGGTAATTTTCAGGTATTGAGTTTTGATGACGGGCTCAGTCTGGCCCGAAAGTACCCTGCTATAGAAGCGTTTACTAAAGCAGAAACAAGGTTTATGGAAATGATCTTCTATTCTCAGGCAGAACAGTACGGATTTTTCACACACAAGCCTTTAAAGGAACTTACCGTAAGGATCAGGGAAAAGGATGTTGCAAGAGCACCACATTCAACGATATATCTTTACAAAGGAACACCTTTTGAAACATTTAATAAACTGAAAAAACAGATAGGTGATCAGTTGATATTGACTTCAGGTGTACGGGGGATAATGAAGCAGTTCCTGTTGTTTTTTAACAAGGCGTACAGGAATAATGGTAATCTCTCTCTTGCTTCACGCTCACTGGCGCCACCCGGCTATTCATTTCACGGAATCGGGGATTTTGACGTAGGTCAGGTCGGCCTGGGTGCGGCAAACTTCAGCAAAATCTTTACTAATACAGAAGTATTTAAAAAACTCAAAGCTCTCGGTTATATTAAATTCCGTTATCCTGATAAGAACCTGTTGGGCGTCAGGTTTGAACCGTGGCATATTAAGATGAATGCATAATAGACTCATCTACCAGATCAATGACAGGAAAGAATCAAGGTCCTTCTGCAGACTGTTAAACTTGCACCATACAACCGTACACTCTTCAGAACGGTAACAGTACCCGTCTTTTATCACCACATGAGTACCGACACCGGTACGCTTTTTATATGGACAGGGCATATGAAGCTTCCCTGATTCAATGGCAAAACATTTCTGCATAAAAGGATCTTTCATACCTTTATTTTATCCCATTACAGAACATTTTCTATACATTGATTTTACCCATTGTTCCGGCTCATGTATAACATCGTATATTATTGGGGTAATCTTTAATTGTTGATATATACAGAATGACTAAATCAATGATGAATTGTCATTCTGAATCAAGCCTGCCTGTCGGCAGACAGGTTCAGGATGACACATTATATCATCACAGCCCGGGTTTTAAGATTTGATGTTGTTCTATCTGCAGTTTTTTAATAAGGGCAAAGTCCTTTTTCTTTTCTGCATCTCTTATCTTTGTCTGGATTTCGGAAAGCATCCTCTTGCGCCTGTTTTTCTTCAACTTTTTAACACAGTCCTCAAGGGCCTTTTCTGTGTCTTCAATCGTGTCCCGCAGGGACAGCTCTGTGATATAAGCGCTTCCCGTTTCATCAAAATGTGGAAGAAGTTCATGTACATCGGTAAACCCCTGTTTAATTTTTTTAAATATTTCCCTGGACAAAGGATCTATAAATTCCTCAGGTGCAAGCTTAGCCGCACACTCTACCACCTTGTCCGGCAGTTGAAGCAGAAGCTGGAGCATATAGACCTCATCCAGAGGCCTTGGCCCGGGTTTGGGCTGGGGCCGGGGATTGCTGTAGGCAGCGTTATAACCGCTGTTTAATCTTTTTCCGGCCTTTTTTAATTCCTCAATAATAAAAACTTCATTTATCTTAAGCCCCTCTGACAGCATTTTCACGTACTCCCCCTGAAGTACCTTGTCAGGTACTCTCGAAATCGTCTCTATTGCCTCACGGGCAAGCGCACGTTTGTCTGCCTTTAGTTTCAATAAAAAATCAATAATGGTCAGAGGATTATCGAGCAGTCTTTGAAAGGCCTCTTTCCCATGCTTTCTTAAAAAACTGTCCGGGTCCTCCCCGGCAGGGAACAGAAGCAACTTGACATTCAACCCGCTTTCAAGCAGTATGTCCTTGATCCCGGCCTGATCACTGTCAAAGACAAGCACCACATCTTCAACAAACCTCTTTATCAGCTTTCCATGTTCCTGTGTAAAGGCGGTGCCTAAAGGCGCTATCACGTTTGAAATACCGTACACATGTGCTGTTATCACATCCATATAACCTTCCATGAACAGCGCGTAGCCCGATTCCTTAATGGCATTTTTTGCTTTATCAAGGCCGTACAGTACCTTTCGCTTGTTGAATATTAATGTCTCGGGTGAATTCAGGTATTTTGGATCTGTTCCGTCAATAGACCTTCCGCCAAATGCAACAACATCACCTTTCAGATCATATATGGGAAAGATTATCCTGTGCCGGAATGTATCATAGTAACCCTTTGCACCCTGTGATACAAGCCCGGCCTTTTTTATTGCATCAGGTGTATGGCCCATTTTTTTCAGATAGTTCAACAGTGCGTTCCATGACTGCGGAGCATATCCAACAGAAAAAAGTTTTTGCGTGTCCCTG
>CALZJD010000266.1 GCA_945787795.1 Thermodesulfovibrionia bacterium
AAAGGGGACTAAGGGGAACAGACAGATCGATACGCTTTTCACATTCACTGAGCCACTCTGAAAATTCAGGGATGATAAGAGGTTTCTGAAAAAATGTTACCCCCATTTCCAGGATCATCTTTTTGTTTTTTCTTTCGATGTCACCTGAGATAACGGCCTTCTGTTTTACATCCAGTTTGCAGCCTCTCTGACGCTGGCTCTGAAGAAGTTCCAGTCCTGTCATCTTCGGCATTTTAAAATCAGTAATAACAACGTCGGCACATTTATACTTCTGTGTACATGTATCAGAATGCTTTCCATAAAGCGGGCAGGCGTTAGGTTCGTTAAAGGTCAGGACTTCATAACCCCTTTGCACCATCCATCTTTTAAATAAATCCAGCAGGATGATCTCATCATCATAAATTATTGCCCGTGGTTTTCTCATCTACGTATATATATCATGAAAATAGTCATGTTACAAGGGATATTGTAAATGTTATTTCTGAATTAGATATAATTGTAATTTTGGCAGGGATTTTGTCATTATGGCAGCTATTCGACTTTATTAATCTGTAAGTTTCCTTATTTTAGAACACGTATCGTTGGCATTAATATTGCAAATTTATTTATACGCTTTAATGTCATTTCATATATAATGTGGGGGGGATCCCTTATAACAGAAATTAATGATTCTATGATTTTAACGAGTCGCAGACGGTAAAAGCCTTCAGTAAACTGTAATTGTCTTCTTAAGTGTGGCTAATTCATGCACACAACTTTGTTGAAAAATTTATGCAAAACGAACGTTGTCTTCATACTAATATTTCATCTGAGCCCGGTAATAAATTAAGTGAATATACGGGAAATGGTACTCCTGTTTGTATCAGCTATTTTTTAAAGGGTGAGAAACAGAATTCCAGATTGATAGATGATGAATTAAAACCGATTCAATCCTTTATTGACAAGATACCTGTTCCTGTTTTTTATAAGAACATTGAAGGTAAGTATTCGGGGTGTAACAGCGCTTTTATCGAGTATATAGGAGACTCAGACCCCTCTACACAGATTTCCGAATTCAATCACCATACAGAAGGGGTAGAGAAAAACTGTACCAATGAGCTGAAGTTATTAAAAACTACCGGGTCACGAATATGTGAATCCATAATCAGGAGAAAAAACGGTGAGATAAGATATGCTCTCATTAACAAGGCGACAATCACAAATGCAAAGGGTGAAACATGCGGGATTATAGGAATGATATCTGATATTACGACCAACAGACTGTTTAAAGATGCATTACATACGCCGGCAGGCAGCACAGCATTAAGCAGGGAAGGGCATTTCCAGGAGCTTGCAAATATTAAACAGCTTTTATTTGATGAAAACAAGAAACGCAGAAGACTTGAAAAGCAGCTTGCCCAGGCTTCAAGGAAGTTGCATGAACATATAAAAAAGAATGCAGAGAGAAACGCTGCCATGAAAGCAATATTTGAATATCAGGAGAATTATAAGCAGGAAATTGAAGACAACCTTATTTCAAATGTGAAGCATCTGGTCATGCCCTACATATTAAAACTTAAGCGAAACAGACAATCATCAGAAGATATTACTTGTCTCAATATGATTGAGTCCAAACTGGATGAAATTGTATCACCTCTATCGAACAAGTTATCATCAAAACACACAGCCTTAACTCCCAAAGAGATTCAGATCGCTGATCTCATAAAAGACGGCATGCAGGACAAGGACATCATGGAACTCCTGAACATTTCTATTGATACGGTTAGGACTCACCGCAAAAACATCCGCAGGAAACTTGGAATATATGGTGACAGGTCCAACTTACGGGGCAGACTTTTTAGTCTAAGCGAGTATTAATCACTTTTAATTCCAATTAGTTACATGAAGAGCGCCTAATTATGAGTTTTATACCAGATGTTGCATGACCCTTCCCCTGAGACCATGCAGGGACCATGAGGGGATTTGGGGCTGCATGATTTTTTAAAGAGTTTGCAGTTTGCAGGATAGGCCTTTCCGAGGACCACATCCCCGCAGATGCAGCCGGGTATTTTTTCTTCTTTTATTTCTTCCAGATCAAATGCTTTTCTCGCATCCCTATTTGAATAAGCATCTCTGAGCTCAAGACCTGAAGCAGGTATGTGGCCTATTCCTCGCCAGTTGACATCAGATACTTCAAAGTATTTATCCAGCAGCTTCCGGGCCTGTTCATTGCCTTGTGGCCTTACAACCCCGCTGTATACATTGGTTGTCCTGATTTCTCCCTGTTTTACCTGTATAAGTATTTCCATAATGCCAAGAAGCAGATTGTCTGCATCAAATCCGGCAACAACAGCAGGTATCGAGTATTTCTCAGAGAACACATTCCATGCATTTGATCCAACAATGGCCGAGACATGGCCGGGACATACGAAGCCGTCAATACCGACGTCCTGGTCCTTGACCAGGACCTCCATAATTGCCGGTGTAAGCCTGTGTGAGCTTAGAATAAAAAGGTTATCCGGCATTCCCATTTCAAGAATAGCAGCAGTCGGCGCTGTAGTTGTTTCAAAACCGATCGAGAAAAAAACGATATTTTTCCCAGGTTCTGATTGTGCGATCTTAATTGCTTCAGAGGGAGATGTTACTATTCTATAATTTCTGCCATCAGTTCTGATAGAACCTTTTTTGGAGGGAACCCTCACCATATCTCCATACGTGACAAGGATAACATCCTCTCTGTTTGAAAGGTTGACAGCATTAATAATGTCACTCTCCGGGCATACGCACACCGGACATCCCGGTCCTGGAATCAGCTCAAGGTTGTCAGGCATCAAACTCCTCATGCCGGAAAAAGAGATGGTATGCTCATGAGAACCGCAGACGTTCATGAT
>CALZJD010000267.1:0-1192 GCA_945787795.1 Thermodesulfovibrionia bacterium
TTATTATTCTATAACTTCTGTAACAACTCCGGCCCCTACTGTCCTGCCTCCCTCTCTCACTGCAAACCTCAGTCCGTCTTCCATTGCTATCGGCGCTATCAACTCCACTGAGATCGTTACATTATCGCCGGGCATTACCATCTCCACTCCATCCGGCAGCTGTGCTACCCCTGTTACATCTGTTGTCCTGAAATAAAACTGAGGCCTGTATCCTTTAAAGAACGGGGTGTGTCTTCCGCCCTCCTCTTTTGTCAATACATATATCTCTCCCTTAAACTTCGTGTGCGGTGTGATCGATCCGGGTTTGGCCAGTACCATTCCCCTCTCTACTTCATCCTTGCCTGTTCCTCTCAGCAATATCCCGACATTATCTCCGGCCCTTCCTTCATCCAACAGCTTCCTGAACATCTCCACTCCGGTTGCCACTGTCTTCTGCGTATCTCTGATTCCCACTATCTCTACTTCCTCCCCTACCTTGATGATGCCCCGCTCCACTCTGCCTGTTACTACCGTGCCCCTTCCGGAGATGCTGAACACGTCCTCAACAGGCATCAGATATGGTTTGTCTATGTCACGCTCAGGCGTGGGCACATACTCATCTATTGCATTCATCAGCTCATCTATACACTTATACTCTTCCCCTGATGTATCTTCTCCCCCTTCAAGGGCCTTTAAGGCTGATCCCTTTATAATGGGTATATCATCTCCGGGAAATTCATACTTTGAGAGAAGCTCCCTTACTTCCATCTCTACCAGCTCCAGAAGTTCAGGGTCATCCACCATGTCTGTTTTGTTCATAAATACAACTATATAGGGCACGCCTACCTGCCTTGCAAGCAGGATGTGCTCCCTTGTCTGGGGCATCGGGCCGTCTGCTGCTGATACCACCAGCACTGCGCCGTCCATCTGCGCTGCTCCGGTTATCATGTTCTTTACATAGTCGGCATGGCCAGGACAGTCCACATGTGCATAATGCCTTGCGTCTGTTTCATACTCTACATGGGCCGTGGCTATGGTTATTCCCCGTGCCTTTTCCTCAGGCGCGTTGTCGATTGAGTCAAATGCCCGGAAGTCTGCTTTCCCTTTCAGCCCCAGATACTTTGTGATCGCAGCTGTCAGCGTGGTCTTTCCATGGTCCACATGCCCGATTGTTCCTATGTTTACGTGTGGCTTTACTCTCTCAAATTTTGCT
>CALZJD010000267.1:1202-4020 GCA_945787795.1 Thermodesulfovibrionia bacterium
TTTAATAAACCGATTGCGCAGATTATTAAAAAACGATTACACAGATTAGTATCTTATTATAAATTCTTATTTTTATCTGTGAAATCACATTCGTTTATCAGTGTCATCAAGAACATCTTTCAAAGATGTTCTTATCCTCCCCGTACCTTTGTTACAATTTCTTCAGAGATATTTTTTGGGACCTCGTCATAATGTGAAAACTGCATGGTATATGTTGCACGTCCCTGTGTTTTAGATCTCAAATCGGTCGCATATCCGAACATTGATGAAAGAGGTACCTGTGCAGCTACTACTCTTACATTGGAGCGCTGAGTCATTGACTGGATCCTCCCTCTTCTGGAGTTCAGGTCACCTATGACATCACCCATATATTCTTCCGGTGTAACAACCTCTATTCCCATAATCGGTTCTAGCAGCACAGGTTTTGCCTTGTTAGAGGCATTCTTGATTGCCATGGAACCGGCTATTTTAAAGGCCATCTCTGAAGAGTCAACTTCATGGTAAGAACCATCAAATAAGGTTACCTTTACATCAACAACAGGATACCCTGCCAGCACACCGCTTTCCAGGGCCTCTTTGGCTCCCTTTTCAACAGCAGATATATATTCCCTGGGGATGGATCCCCCAACTATCTTATTTACAAACTCAAAGTTATTACCACCCGGCTCCAGGGGCTCAATCTCGATATTGACATGGCCAAACTGCCCACGGCCGCCTGACTGTCTTACAAATTTTCCTTCAGCAACGGTCTTCTGCCGAATGGTCTCCCTGTATGCAACCTGGGGCTTGCCGACATTGGCGCCAACTTTAAATTCTCTTAACAGACGATCAACAATTATATCAAGGTGCAGTTCTCCCATTCCTGAAATAATTGTCTGTCCTGTATCATTATCATAAGCTATTTTAAAGGAGGGGTCTTCCTGGGCGAGTTTTCCAAGGGCCACAGAGAGCTTTTCCTGGTCGGCCTTTGTCTTTGGCTCAATGGCAACCGATATGACAGGCTCCGGGAACTCTATGGACTCCAGTATTACAGGATTGTCTTCATCACATAATGTATCACCGGTAAGGGTGCTCCTGAGACCAACTGCAGCAACGATATCGCCTGCCTGTATTTCCTTCATTTCTTCTCTTTTGTTTGCGTGCATCTTTAAAAGTCTGCCGACACGCTCTTTTACATCTTTTGTTGAGTTATAAATATACGAACCTGCTTTTGCAGTTCCTGAATATACCCTGAGGAAGGTCAGCTGACCCACAAAAGGATCGGTCATTATTTTAAAAGCCAATGCAGCAAAATGTTCCTTGCCTGATACTTTTCTTATTACTTCATTCCCTGAATCCGGCTCAATGCCGCTAATAGGAGGAACGTCCGTAGGGCATGGCATATACGCAATGATCGCATCAAGCAGCTGCTGGACACCTTTGTTCTTAAATGCAGTACCGCAGAGGACAGGAGTAATCTTCAGATCAATCGTGCCCTTTCTCAATGCTGCAGTAATAAGGTCTGCCCCGATCTCTTCCCCTGAGAGGTATTTTTCCATTATTACATCATCAAAGTCTGACAGAGTCTCCAGCATTTTCTCCCTGTACTCAAGGGCCTGGGGAAGGAGTTCATCCGGAATATCTGATTCAACGTACGAGGCGCCCAGAGAGTCATCATCATATATATAGGCCTTCATTTTCACAATATCTACCGACCCTCTGTAATTCTCTTCACTTCCAATGGGAATCTGAACGGGAACAGGAGCTGCTCCAAGTCTTTCAACCATTGCATTGACGCACATAAAGAAGTCAGCACCCATTCTGTCCATCTTGTTAATGAATGCAATCCTGGGAACGTTATATTTGTCTGCCTGTCTCCACACCGTTTCTGACTGTGGCTCTACTCCTGCAACAGCATCAAATAGTGCAACAGCGCCATCAAGGACCCTTAATGACCTCTCTACCTCTATGGTAAAGTCAACATGGCCGGGTGTGTCTATAATGTTTATTTTGTTCCCTTCCCATGAACATGTCGTAGCAGCAGAAGTAATGGTAATGCCTCTCTCCTGCTCCTGGGGCATCCAGTCCATTACCGCAGTGCCATCATGGACTTCACCCATTTTATACGTCACACCGGTATAGTACAGAATACGCTCTGTCACGGTAGTTTTACCAGCGTCAATATGGGCCATTATACCTATATTTCTGGTTTTTTCAAGTGAGTTAGTGGTCGTCATCTTAGAAACTGCCTTTTCCATTTCTACCATCTATAGTGGGCAAATGCCTTATTGGCATCAGCCATCTTGTGGGTGTCTTCCCTCTTTTTAATTGATGATCCGGTGTTATTTGCTGCATCCAGCAGTTCACCGGCCAGCTTTTCTCTCATTGTACGCTCTCCCCTTTTCTGGGCAAAGCCTATAATCCATCTAAATGCCAGAGCCAGCCTCCTCTGGGGCCTGACTTCAATTGGCACCTGATACGTTGCCCCTCCTACTCTCCTGGATTTAACTTCCAGATGGGGTTTCACATTTTCAAGCGCGGTCTTGAACAGCTTTAATGGATCATCGCCTGTTTTTGCCTTTATAATATCAAACGCTCCATAGCAGTTTTTTTCTGCAACTGACTTCTTGCCGTCACTCATAATTGCATTTACAAATTTACTCACAACCTTGCTGTTGTATAATGGATCAGGCAATATTTCTCTTTTAGCTGCTACTCTTCTTCTTGGCATATTCGATTACCTTAAATAATTTATTTTGGTCTCTTGGCGCCGTATTTTGATCGTCCCTGTCTGCGATCAGATACGCCAAGTGTGTCGAGGGCACCTCTAACAATATGA
>CALZJD010000268.1 GCA_945787795.1 Thermodesulfovibrionia bacterium
ACCGTTTGCAGTGCCGTTTGAAATTTTAGAGGCAAGCCGCTCCATGTCATAGATTGCATCAAGGAGACCCTGAATCTTTGAAAGCCTGGATGAGTCTTTCATCAGTTCACCCACAGCATCCTGTCTTGACCTGATCTGCTTTGCATCAAGCAGGGGATTAAGAAGCCACGTCCGTATCAACCGTCCGCCCATCGGGGTAAACGTCTCATCCAGTACCCACAGCAGGCTTCCATGTGCTTCATGGTTCTGCATGTTCCTCGTGATCTCAAGATTTCTCAGTGTCGGAGCATCAAGAAGCATCGTAGACTCGCGCCTGATCACTTTAATGCTGTTAAAAGCCAGGTCACCTTTCTGGGTCTCCTCAAGATAGTTCATCAGGGCCCCTGCAGCAGAAATTGCCACAATCATCCCTTCACAACCAAAGCCTTCAAGGGATGTTACTTTGAAATGCTTTATCAGCTTTCTGTATGCCTCAATATAATCAAAATACCAGTCGTCATAACCGGTAAGATAATACTCCGTGAGTTCAGCCACAGCAGAACCTGCTTTCAGACTGTATGGATAAAGGATTTCTTTAGGCATGAACCTGTTTATCTCATCCTCCAGCACGCCGTGGGTTTGATACACCATGAACTCACCTGTAGTCACGTCAGCAACCGCAACTCCATATATGTTTTCCTTTTGAAAGAAGCTCAGAATAAAGTTGTTTTCTTTTGGATTTTCAGGAAGGAATGTCCCGGGAGTTACTACCTTCACTACTTCTCTTCTGACTATGCCCTTGGTCTCCTTCGGGTCCTCAACCTGTTCACAGATTGCCACCTTATAACCGGCCAGAACAAGTTTTGCCATGTATGATTCAGACGCAAAGTGAGGGACCCCGCACATGGGCAGCGGGTCTTTCTTGTTCTTGTCCCGTGAAGTCAGGGTTATCTGGAGGACTTTTGAAGCAACAACAGCATCCTGACCGAACATCTCATAAAAATCACCAAGACGAAAAAAAATAATAGCATCAGGATAATTACGCTTAATATCCTGGTACTGCTTCATCAATGGGGTAAGTTCGGGCATGTTATTTAAAATATTAAGATATTGTGACTGATATCATCTTTATCGTATCTTTGAAATATATTGGAATTCAGATGTAAGCTATAAGCATTAAGCCATAAACGATAAGCTTAAAAAGCCCCCGCTTTCGCGGGCTTCATAATCGGGAATCGGCATTTTGGTCTTTAACTTAGAGCTTACCGCTAATAGCTTACAGCTTATTAAACTCTCAACTATAACATAAATGGCCTGTTCATATAAAAGGAGAAACCCCTGTGACAGAGGAACTGCGCGGATGTGTGTCAATGAATTTAAAAACCTGTTTATTCAACAAGTTAGTAGCCCGTTTTATGTGGTATTTAAGCTTCTCTCACCAGAAAACAGGTTATATGATGCAGTTTATGCAGCAGACTTAAGACCACTCACATAACTCAGGTATTGTGTTGGAGACTTCATCAGCTCAACGCCCATGCCGCCGGAAGAAAAATTGTCGGAACGATAGGTTGATTCAACTGTCCTTCTGACCGTTACAGGTACTTTGGTAACCTCATCGTTGATAAGCATAATGATATCGAACGAAGAGTTCTCAGGAAGCCTGATGTCTGTGTTTATAAACATCCCTTTTTCAGAAACGTCAGTAATCTTCCCGGCATAGTACCTGTTTCCACACAGGAATCTGGCCTCCATACGCGTCGGAATCCTGAAATAAGCACGCCTGTCTTTATGGATGTTAAGCATCCCATCGCTCCAGACGCGACCCGTTCTCCTCCCTTCTTTTTTGTTGACCGGCTCAATACTTTCAAGCGGCGGATAATAAATGGTTTTCATATATCTCCCTGGCTCAATACTTTCAAGCGGCGGATAATAAATGGTTTTCATATATCTCCCTCCTCTCCTCTCTTGTGCTTTTTAATTTCGACAGGTGAAGGGTAAATCTTTAATGTGTGTATGGGGTCAGCCCCGGACATGGGACAAATTTAGAGCATTAATTTCTTACATATTATTGACAATGACTCAATTTCTTCGCTAATCTAACTTATCTTTAACGTTTTTTTATTTTAGGGGACATCATGGCAAGACCTTTACGCATTGAATTTGAGGGTGCAGTGTATCATGTCACCTCCAGGGGCAATGAACGAAAAAACATCTTCTTTTCAAAAAATGACTATACAAGATTTTTACATTATTTAAAAGAAGCAAAGAGTAAGTATAACGTGGTGATTCATTGTTACGTATTGATGAGAAATCACTACCATCTTATTATAGAAACACCCGATGGAAATCTCAGCAGGGCAATGCATTTAATTAATAGCTCATACACAACTTATATAAACACTAAAAGAAAGCGGTGCGGACATTTATTTCAGGGCAGGTATAAGTCCATTCTGGTAGATACCGATAATTACTTGCTTGAATTGAGCCGATACATTCACCTGAATCCGCTCAGAGCAGGAATGGTTCAGAAGCCTGAAGATTATCAATATAGCAGTTACCCCGCATTTATAAAGAAGAGAAAAGACAATCTTTTGAGCAAAGAGCTGATTTACAGGTTGGTGTCATACGGGAACAGGAATTCAAAAAATGAATACCGAATATTCGTAGAGAGTGCTATTGGACAGGAACTCGACGATCCTATGGAGCATGTATATGGTGGCATAATGCTCGGTGGAACACGTTTTATAAAAAACATCCTAAGTTCAATCAAGGACGACTATTTAATCAAAGAAGATATATTAAACAGGAAAGCCCTTCGAGAGTCTTTTGAGATTAATGAAATATTAGAGGCAGTTTCAAATAATTATAATGTTAGCATACGTGATATAGTTGCATATAAATCATCAGAACATAAAAAGATCGCCATATATCTAATGAAAGATCGAACAGGTGCAACAAATACTGAAATTGGAGAAGTATTTGGAGGAATGGGAAGTTCATCAATAAGAAAAGTTTATCAAAGATTTAAATTAAAAATGAAAGAATCCAGCAAGCTCAGGAGACGAATCAGTAAAATTGAACAAAAAATGTCCCATGTCCGGGGCTGACCCCATTCCTGAATTCTAAATATAAGCCAGCCAGGCTTTATACTTCGGGGCTTCTCCCTTTACTATGTTAAAGAAGAGTTTCTGAAGCTTCTTTGTGATCGGACCGGGGTTGCCTCCACCGATTGCACGACCGTCTACTTCCCTGATCGGTGTTACCTCAGCAGCGGTTCCGGTAAAAAATGCCTCGTCAGCTATGTACACTTCATCCCTTGTGAAAGCTATGTACACTTCATCCCTTGTGAAATATGCCTCCCGCACTTCGATCTTTTCATTCCCTGCCATCTCCATGATGCTCTTTCTCGTGATACCTTCAAGGACAGAAGGAAGCGGCGGTGTATGAAGTACTCCGTTTCTCACTATAAAGATGTTCTGGCCTGTTCCTTCGGCAACATAGCCGTTGGTGTCAAGCAAGAGGGCTTCATCATAATTGCAGGCAACTGACTCGCTTTTCGCAAGTGTGGAGTTTACATAGTCTCCACAAGTCTTGCTCTTTGTCATGGTAATGTTTGCGTGTAATCTTGTAAAAGATGATACCTTTACCCGGATACCGTTTTTAAGGCCTTCCTCTCCCAGATATGCACCCCACGGCCATACAGCTATGGCAACCCGCACAGGATTGTCCTTTGGATAAAGTCCCATGGCCCCATACCCAAGGTACACAAGGGGACGGATATAGCATTCCTTAAGCTTATTAATATTAATTGTATCGGCAATTGCCTTTGAAATTTTTCCATGCGTATAGGGAGATTTCATATTCAGGATATGGCATGAATCAAACAGTCTGTCAACATGTTCTTTCAGCCTGAAAACAGCAGGCCCCTTTTTGGTCTTATAGCATCGAATGCCCTCAAAGGCCCCTGTTCCATAATGGAGTGTATGAGTAAGTATGTGAACGTTGGCATCAGCCCAGTTTACAAACTTTCCGTCCATCCATATCTTCTTTGATTCTTCAATCATCTTGCCTCCCGAGCATCTCCTGAAAATTAAGTCCTATATTATTTCACAAATTATATAAAAACTGTCAATTATAATTGTTCTCCTGCCAACCCTCTTTTCCGATCAGAGGTACAAATACACATGCCGTAGATTCCTGTCTTTCCGCTCCCTCAGATGTTTTCTCTATACGATACAATGTCTGCGCATGCCTGCTGCCAACAGGTATGACGAGCCTTCCGCCAACGTTCATCTGGTTCATATACTGATCCGGGATGTCCGGCGCACCTGCTGTAACAAGGATACAGTCAAATGGAGCTAGCCCGGGCAATCCGACAGTACCGTCAGATACGACAACATGAACATTATTATAATCAAGGGACTGCAGAAGCTTTTCAGCATTTGATGCTATGGATCGGATTCGTTCAACAGTAAACACCTCCCTGGCAAGCATGGACAGCACAGCACTCTGATATCCTGAACCGGTCCCAATCTCAAGTACTTTCTCATCGCCCTTCAGAGAAAGAAGTTCTGTCATGCAGGCTACCATATAAGGCTGGGAAATAGTCTGACCCTCACCGATAGGAAGCGCGCAGTCATCATAAGCCCTCTCCTGAAGCTCTTCACTCACAAAGAGGTGTCTCGGTATCGTGCGCATCGCCTCAAGAACGCGAACGTCTCTTACCCCCCTGGATTCAAGCTGTTTCTCAACCATTGACTGCCGTTTATTATCGAAGAAGTTAATGTTCATTAGTAAATATAATGAATGAAAATAGTAGTCAGTAGTCAGGGATTTACAAATTAAAGGTTATGTGTAATTAAAATACTTTCTTACCTCTTACTCCTAACTACTGACTACTAACTACTAACTTTTCACTTCTCACCTATAACCTTTTTACTATCTCCCTCGCCGCAACTATCCCGGAAGCCGAGGCCTGGATCAGTCCCCTGCTTACTCCTGCGCCATCGCCTATGGCAAAGAGGTTTTCGATTTCTGTTTCAAGGTTCCGGTCGAGTTTGAGCTGCCTTGAATAAAACTTGACCTCAACCCCGTAAAGAAGAGTATGGCTGCTATCTACACCGGGCGCTAATTTATTCATTGCCCTGAGCATATCCAGTATATCTGTAAGGTACCGGTGAGGCAGGGCAAAGCTCAGATCACCGGGCACAGCATCCTTAAGTGTAGGCTGTACTTTGCCTTTTGCGATTCTTGAAGGCGTAGACCTTCGTCCTGCCTTCAGGTCTCCAAGCCGCTGAAGTATGACGCCTTTGCCGAGAAGATTGGCAAGTCTTGCAACATATCTGCCGTATAAATGGGGTTCATCAAAGGGCTCGGTAAAATAGGTGCTTACCAGTAATGCAAAGTTGGTGTTCTCTGTCCTCGAGTTCGAATAACTGTGGCCGTTTACTATCCAGACCCCTTTTACATATTCCTTTACTACTTCTCCATATGGGTTTACGCAGAATGTTCTGATACGGTCTTTGAATTTTTTAGTCAGATAAATAAGTTTAGGCTCATATATTACTTTAGTAAGTGGTTCGAGCACTTCAGAGGGAATCTCTACACGAACACCAATATCAACAGGATTATTTAAAAGTGAGAGTCCCATTGACTTTGACTGCCTCTCAAGCCAAAGGGCACCTTCCCTGCCCGGCGCAACTATTACGTAGTCACCATGATACGTATCTCCATTGCCTGCTTTCACCCCGACCACCCTGCTGTTTTCGACAAGAATCTTTCCTACGTCCTTGCAAAAGACGATCTCAACACGGGAATTAAGATCATTCTTCATATTCTTCAGGACGTCAGGGCAGCGGTCTGTGCCGATATGTCTGATGCGGGATGGTATTAAAGAGAGATTATTTTTTGCAGCAGTTTTTTTGAGTTCTCCGACCTTTTCAGCATCATCTCCAAATATCTCTGAAGGAGCGCCGTATTTCATATAAAGCCCATCCGTATATTCAATCAGTGATTCAAGGTCTTCCTTGCCGAGATATCTGGACAGGTTACCGCCTGTCTGCTGAGACA
>CALZJD010000269.1 GCA_945787795.1 Thermodesulfovibrionia bacterium
CAGTATGACATCCTTCGCATTTGACTTTGGTATGGACACTGTTATTAAAGATGTCTTCATTGACATAAAAGAGTCTCAGGTTGCCCTCTTCATCAACCCTGCTTATGCCCGGATACTTATGACACAGCAGACAGTTGCCAATGTCTGCTGCAAACAGAGAAGAGGTCAGGGCCAAGAAAAAAAGAAAAAGCGATAACATAATTACAAATAAATACGTGCTACTCATTTTGATTGAATTGACCATGTCTTCAACCCCCTTATATTGGATCTGTGTTCTTCAATAAAAGGCTCTTTTATAGTTAACGGTAATTAATGAACCCTTGAAAATGGATAAAACATGTCCATATCTTTTAAATACATCAGAAATGGCGGTCTGTAAAATAATTAATTGTAATACAGGTATAAATAAGGTGGATAACCGTCTAATTGTTAATGTTAATGACCGGGGAAACAGGCTCTACTCTTTCATCAGGATCGTGGTAATACTTGTACCTGAAGAGGGCGTCAATACCGTGGCAATCTATGCAGATATTATTGTAGCTTACGTTTCTGAGAAAACTGTTTGTGGTGTTGCCTTCCGTGTTTTTATTGTTCCCCTTTTGTTCAGTAAGGGGGCTCCATCTATGTGCATCATGACAAGTGGGACATGATATGTTTCCTACATTGGTTTCAAGGCCTGTATGCCTGTCAAAGATCGGGGCAAAATCAATCTTTGTCCTGTCACAGCGCAGGGTATTATTGACCAGCCTGTCTTCCGGATGCATTGCAGTAAGGGGGATTTTGCTCTCTGCAATGTTCCCTCTTGAATGGCAGCTGTTACACAAAGAATTGATTACGTCTTCTCTGCTGTACACTCTGCCGTAGGATCTTGCCCAGAGTTTCAGCTTGTTGGGGCTGTTATGCACAAGGTGGCATGCCCCGCATTGGCCGGACTCCCTGACAGTCTGATTGAGCAGGTTCCTTGAATCAGGAGCTGTTATATTCATGTCGTGCTCGGTACCATCAACATAAGCCTGGTCTTTATGGCATTCCTTGCACAGGTCAGACGAAGGAAAGTTTGAAAGCCGGAGAAAACTGTTAGTTGTGTCACCTTCAATATTTTTATGCTCATATTCTATCTCTGCATTATTGGGGTCCCATATGTGCGGATCATGACAGGTGGTGCAATAGACGTTACCTTCGATAGTTTTCATACCTTCTCTGTCATACAGGGGTAAAGTAGTTGTAATACCTAATTTATCAAGAGATATATCAAGGGGATGATAGTTTTTGCCTATCAGCTTTTCACGGGCTGATGCGTTTTTCTCATGGCAGGAACTGCAAAGCTGGGAGATATAGTCTCCATATCCGGAGAGTTCCCTGGCCCACAATGGCTTTGCCCGGGCATTGTGAGGGATGTGGCAGACACCACACGGTCCGGAAACTTCAGGTGCAAAACCCTGAATATTACTTTCCTGCGGTGCTGTCACCGCAAGGTTATGGTCTGATGTTGCCACCTGCTTTTTGTCCTGATGACACTCCAGGCAAAGAGTTGATGATGTATTTGTCATCCTGAGAAAGCTGTTAGATGCATCTCCCTCAACGTCCCTGCCACCGGTATTTTCATGGATCAGCGGGTCCCAGGTATGAATATCATGACAGGAAAAGCACTGAACCTTGCCTTCAGGGCTTTTTGAGCCGTCTTCAGCAAACAGGGGAAGATCAATTGTCCGGGCAGACTTTGGCGGTATATGCACATCTATGGGATGAGAATGCTCACCCGTTTGTCTGGTTTCATAATCAGACTGGTCGCCATGACAACCAAGGCATAACTGCGAAGCAGGGTTACCCTCCATCACAGGTCTGGCCCACAACTTTTTATCAGACGCATTGTGAGGGGTATGACATGCGCTGCAGGGACCTGCTTCAGAAGGCAGCTGTTTTTTGATATCAATAATATTTTTTTTGTCTGCATGACAGGTAGCGCAGAGCTGGGATTTATCGTTTTTAACTAGCAATAGCTTCTCGCCTTCTGCGCCATGCACCCTGTGGCAACTCTGGCAGATTACCACATCTTTTCCCAGTGCCTCAGCACTTCCCATTTCATAAAGTTTGTGGGGCAGTTCAAAGGAAGCCAGCTTATGCACCGGATGACCATTGTAGCGTTTGTAATCAGCCTTGGTGCTGTGACATTTTTCACAGAGGCTTGAGTCAATGTTGGTTTCCCTCATGAGAGAGGTCTTCCCTGTTGGGTCGCCATGCGGTGCAGCCCCTTTTCCATGGGCAGAGTGACATGTGCCGCAGTATATCTCTCCTTTGACACTCAAAGGGAGAGATGACGGCACCGTAATGTTCTTGGACGGCTTTACAAAGGTAACGTGCCTGTTTTTATTCCAGGTAATATGTCGGGAATCCATTACATATCCGTCATGGCAGCTGTAGCACATATCTTCGGAACTGACAACTCCCTGAGTATCTTTCATTAATACATTCCCGGGCTGGAAAGGCACAAGAGGTTCCTTGTCGGTCCTGAAGGAATCAAGCCACATGATATGGCAGACAACACAGTCACGTTTGGAAGACATGCCTACGGCATCGGCCCTTGATGAAATAAAAAAAGCAGTGGATAGGATTAATATATAAAAAACAATTCTTGTCCTGTATGTCATATTCCCTGTATTAGTAAGTATCCGTGCTAATAACGCAGCTTTAAAACGGTTATCTTATTGCCTCTCATCTCTACGATGAACAGCCTGTCCTTATCAACAGCAATTCCTACGGGTGTCTTGAATTTCCTTAGTCCATTGTCTTCACAGATGACCCCAATATACCGTCCGAGATCAGTAAAAACCTGTACTACTCCCATATAGCTGTCACTTACATATACTCTGTTTTGCGCATCTATTGCAACCCCTTTTGGTCTGAAGAGTTCACCCTGCAGAACTCCCCATGACCCAATATCAGTGATAAATTTTCCAAACGGGTCAAATTTCTGCACTCTTGTATTTAAAACATCTACTACAAATATTTCATGAGATTCATTTATACTCATAATACCCGGATATCTGAATGCACCGTATTCTTCACCAAACGTTCCCCAGTCAAATGCGTATACACCCTTCTGGTCATAAACCTTAATCTTATGATTATCATTGTCAGATATGTAGAGGTAATTTTTTATTTTTGAGGCCTGTACATCAACAGGGTCAGAAGGCTTCTCACCGGGGCCGCTCTTTACGGTAAACATATACTGGAAATCACCCTTGAGATTAAATACCTGCACCCTGTGATTCCCGGTATCAGCTATGAATACCTTTCCTTTTTCAGTAATGTCTATTCCAAGGGGGCGTACAAAATCTCCTTTTCCGTTTCCCTCTCTGCCAAAAGAAAACTTGAATCTTCCGTCATTGCCGACCACAATTATCCTGTTATGTACCCCGTCTACAAAAAAGATGTTACCATCAGGCGCGATCGCTATATCGCTTGGCTGGTTAAGGTTGCCTTTAATGTCAAAGAGGAACTCGGAATTAATACAATCCAGTGCGGAAACACTGAGGGGAACCCCCAGCAGGAGAATAAGGATAATTAATGGTTTATATATGATTCGCAATGCACCATGATAATAATCGAATTTACCTGCCGAAATCAAATTCCCGCAGGGTCCAGAAAATATATGTAACCCTGCGGGGCAGTCAGGTTTTATTCGGAAAAGAGCTTGGGTATATAGAACTTTTCGTACTTGGTCACCATACCCTTAATGTTCAACTGCTCCAGGTCAACTATTCTGTTAATGGCAAAACCAAGCTTTTTGAAATTCAGGATGCCATTTTTGGAGTGGCATGCCTTGCACTCATGCCCTTTTGCCTTTATATTGATATGAAATTTCTTTTTAACATTGTCTCTCTGTTCAGGTGTAAGCTGGTCCCGTACATTCATGTAATCCTTGGCCAAAGGGGCATCCTGGGCCTTTATTGCCAGCTGCATGGTATCTCCATAGCTGAAATAAGGGGCAATCTTTGAGAACTGGTCTTCCACTTCAGCGAGGTTTCCCGTTTCCTGATTATAGCTTGTCCCGAAGAAAGGGCCTGCGGGATCTTCATCGTACGGGTTATACCATTTATAAACAATATCAGTTTCTTTTCTTTCCTCAATATGACAGGTTTCACATACAAAGAACTGTGTATGCATATTAAGCAGTGCTCTTACTTTCTTGTTCTTGCTATGCGGATAGTCAGAGTGGCATATGTAACAGATCGGTCTGGAACTTTCAGGTAAAACAGGGAATTCAACAACATTATGAAAGTGTCTGTGCTTTTCATACTCTTCCTGGCGTTTTACTTCTTCCATAATGGCAGACCGCTGTTGTGCTGCGATTTTCTTTTGTACCGGAATGAGAAGTCCCGGTCCGTGATGGGAAAATGTAATCTGGTACGTGACTCCTATTAATACCGCTATGGTAATGATTTTAAATATAAAACCTATAACATAAACTGATTTAGGATGATCTAGTCTTTTGGGTTTGCCTGACACTTGAATCCACCTCCCTTAATTCGTTTCAAAACCATTTTCTTTTAAAACACTCTTCATATATTCTTTTTCTTCCGGTATCTCTTCAAGGTTCCGTAT
>CALZJD010000270.1 GCA_945787795.1 Thermodesulfovibrionia bacterium
TTCCAGCTCTTTCTCGAATAATTCAGTCCACCTTTTAACTAAGGGGATAGAAAAGCTATTGCAGCCGGGTCACCAGAGCTGAAAAAACTCAACAATCACAACCCTGCCTTTCAGTTCACCCAAAGTGACGCCCGGACCATTTATCCATTCGGAGATAATCCACTCTGGTGCCTTTCTGTTTTGTGCCAGTGAAACGTTAGATGTAAGAATGCATATTATTATGCTTAATATGACCATCCTTAATTTTCTCATAGCCACCTCCATATCTAAGTAATAAGGAATCTCTTTTAAGACTGTTTTAATTTTAGCAGAAAATGGGTGGTGCGTGGGTAGTGTCGGGGCTCCATTCTACATAGCAATGTGATGAATGAAGCCCTGAACTTCCCATATGAAATAATGAATATTTATATCGTTACAATTAATTCATTGAAAGCATATAAACATTATGTTAAATTAATTCATTCAACGAATATCCTATATATCATCAGGGGAAATAGCAGGTAATTTCTTAGTTGTACGCAGTTTCTTCACAACTTAAAGATTCATCAATATATTTTATAAAAGGCAACGTTACATATATCTTTTAAAGAAGAGCAGAAGGCGATGAATATTAAAAAGAAATTCGTACGATTATTGCCGATCTTTCTACTTGCAGCCATGCTGTTTTCTGTGACAGGAAAAGCTGAAGCCGCTGGTCCATCAGCTGTGCCGACTTTCAACAGTCTTGGAATTTACTGGAGCCCGGCTGAAGGGTCAGGCAGTGTGGAATGTCTGGTTCAATACCGCATCGCGGGAGCCCTGGATTGGAAAAGTGGGTTGTCGCTCTGGTATGACGACAGGGATGACGAGTACAGAGGCAGCATTGTTGAGCTATTACCCGGCACAAGTTATGACATTAAGCTTGAACTTGATGGTGAAGGTATTACACAGATATTTCAGGTGAGCACGTGGAAAGAGAACTTCCCGATTGCCCAGACAATTGAACTTGCTGAAAACTCAGGCAGCACTTTAATAATCAATCAATCCGGAACGCCAAACGGATATATTTTGTATACATATGGATCGGCAGGAAGCGCTACGATAGATGTGGCGGGTGCCAGCGATATGAATATTGAAATTAATGCATCTTATATTATTATTCGCGGACTGACACTAAGAAATGCAGCCAGGCATGCAATTAAAATATTAGGCGACAACCATGACATTGTAATAGAGAAGTGTGACATAAGCGGATGGGGCCTCATCAGTGACACATCGGGAGGCGAGATATGGGGCTACAACTACGATTCAGCGATATATGCGTGGGACGATACCAGTCCTCCCTCCTATACCAAAATATACGAAGGCCAGCCGGTAAACGATGTCATGCGGGTAATTGTTCAGCGCAATTGGTTCCATCATCCGCGCTCTGACTCCAATGCATGGGACGAAATCAGGTGGGATAGCCAGCAGTGTATAGATAATTATAATAACGATGGAGACAAGGCCAGATGTCACCCAAAAGGACCTCAAGTAGTCTCCCTCGTTAATACTGCAGGTAATCATGTCATCAGGTTCAATACGATTGAAAGTGATGATGATCATTATTACAACGACGTCTTCGGAGCTGGAGATAATTTCAGCGACCGTGGGTTTCCCAACCGCGATAGCGATATATACGGCAACTATATTGAACGCGCATGGGATGATGCGATAGAAAGCGAAGGGGCCAATGAAAACGTCCGTATATGGGGAAACTATATGGACAAAACGAATGTTAAAATTGCCATTGCAGGAACATCAGTAGGTCCTCTCTATATATGGCGTAATGTTGGAGATACCAGCACAAAGTATGCACTTCCTGTAAATTCTGATCCTGTAATTGCCGATATTCATACCTATGAAGGATTTGAAGATTTCCGGGGAACATTTATTAAGGCCGGTGGTAAATATGGGTATTTAGGAGGAAGGACGTATGTTTTTCATAATACAACTCTGCAGAGAGACCCTGCTCCCGGGTATCTGTACAAATTAGGATCCAGTTCGGGTATAGGATCTGTTGCATCCCTCCGTGAATTAGTTACAAGAAACAATATTTTTATGAACTATAAAAATTGGCAGGCGACATATTACGTTAAGACAGAAAGTTGTTTCAATGATTTGGATTATGACCTGTACAATGGAAAGGTATGGGAGGAATGTGCGGATCCATCTCATCAAAATAATGGCATTTTTATCGGAAATTTAAGTAAAAACAATATAGCCACTTATGAAGATAACTATCCGGAATACGACCCCAATAATGGCCCAGGAGAGTTTGCCCTGGCAGCGGGGGAACCGGGTATTGATGCTGGCGTATGCATCAATAATTTCAACGACTGTGATTCTAATCCTGACATGGGAGCATTTGAAGCAGGTTCTGCTCCAATGGAATTTGGAGTGGACGCGTATAAAGATTATGATACTGATGGAGATGGTGTTAATGATGACGGAGACAGCAGCGGAATAGTCGGTGACAATCCCTGCGAAGGGGGCGACACAGAAAGCTGTGATGACAAGTGCCCGTATTTCCGTCCGGCAAGAGTTGAGGGAGTGACAACAGACTATTATTCCTCTCTTCAGTCTGCTTATGAAAATGCGGCTGATGGCAATATTATTCAGGGCCAGGATCATACATTTATAGAAGACCTTAGTATAGACAAGAGCATATCGGCAGTTATTCAGGGTGGCTTGGACTGTGGTTACGCCAACATTACAGGAACAACGATACTTAATGGCTCATTATCTGTTACCAACGGAAGGCTGGAAATCAGTGGTGGAAGGAGGGATTTAAAGTGAAGATTAATACATCAAAGGTATTGATTGGGGACGTTCTTAATTACATAAACTAATTCACGATAAGTTAATAAAGTTAAGAACGTCCCCAATGACAGAAAGAATCTGTGGGGTCGGATCTTTCATTGTGACAGTTGTTGAAGATTTGCCAATGAAATATTAGAATAGATGGAACTTATCATTCAAAAAGGGGACATTGTAAAATGGCAAGACCGCTACGGATTCAATATCCCGGCGCAGTATATCACATAACCTGCCGGGGCAACGCAAGACAGGACATATATAAAGACGACAAAGACAGAAGAGCATTTCTCGAAATCCTTACCGAATCACAAAAAATATACAGCATAAAAATCTATAGCTATGTATTGATGAGTAATCATTATCATCTATTACTTGAAACCCCGAAGGGGAACATAAGCTATTACATGCGCCATTTCAACATGCGGTACACAAGCCACTACAACCGAAGACATAAAAAAGTAGGTCACTTATTTCAGGGAAGATATAAAGGTATTCTGGTTGATAAGGATACATATCTGACGATGCTATCCAGATACATCCATTTAAATCCTGTCAAGATAAAGAGCATGAAGAGGCTTTCATATAAAGAAAAGATAAAATATCTACAAAAATACAAATGGAGCAGCCTTCCTGGATATATTAATAAAAAGAAAAAGCAGGCGTTTATTGACTATGATCTAGTGCTTGAAGAATATGGGGGTGATAATGAAGAGGGACGGAAGGCATACGGGAATATAATCAGAATAGATGTGTCAGGTGACATGGATGTGAAAGAGAAAATTGTGGGACAGAGTATATTAGGCAGAGAAGATTTCATAGAGAAGGTCTTAGAGAAATATTTGAACAAGTCCCCATATTTGAGAGAACAGCCTTCATTGAGAGAGCTTCATGGCCTGAGATCGAAAAACGAAATAATAGGAAGAGTAAAAGAAGAAACAGGTAAAGGTTTGGAAGAGATAAAGAAGGAAAAGGGTGTTGAGAAGATTATCTTGATGGATTTGCTATACAGGGCAGGGGGTCTGAGAGGTGTTGAAATTGGAAGCTTGCTTGAGGTTGATTACAGCACTGTGAGTCAGGGGCGTAAGCGGTTAAGGGATAGAATGAGGAAAGACGAAAAACTAAAGCAGGTAGTTTGCCGGATTGTGGTAAAACTTTCACAATGAAAGATCCGACCCCACTCACATTCCTCCTTTTCCGTTATTTCAATAGATTCAACGTATATTCGCTCTGTCAATTCTCCCAGTGAGTTATATAAGTGTATTTCCCAGTGTTTGTCTTTTTTGATTATCTTTGTCGTCATGAAACCTCCTGTGATTC
>CALZJD010000271.1 GCA_945787795.1 Thermodesulfovibrionia bacterium
AAACAGCAGCTGGGCTATAACTGTATTGGCCAGTATGTCATCGATCGGGGTGCCGATAAAGACGATCCTGTCTTTCAGGAGTCTTGAATATATATCATACGCCCTCTCACTTCTTCCTGTCTGCTCAATTACCATGGGAATTAAACTCATATTATCTCCTTAAATTATGGTAAGGGCGAACGGCCGTTCGCCCCTACAAATTCCTAATCTTCTATTTTTGCTTTCTCCAGTATATGTTCAAGTACCTTGTCAGCAAAGAGCCTGCTCTTTAATGCATCCATTGATCCTTCTCTGACCGCATATAGCTTTGTGACTTCCTCCACATTGAGGTTATTTCGGAGAGCAATCTCTTCAATTGCGCTCTTTGTGTCAGCATCGCTGACTTCTATTTTCTCTTTCTTGCCGATAGTCTCAAGTAGAATCACACTTTTCACATTACTTTTAGCTTTTTCAGCAAAACCGGTCTTCAGTTCTTCGTCAGGTTTGACCTCAGCACCAGTCCTGCCGGCATTTTCCTTTTCCTGCTGAATAAGGGACTCGATTTCTCCATTAACCATGGACTCAGGAACATCAAAGTCATGCTTTTTTAAGAGATCATCCAGAATGTCCTTTTTGTATTCCAGATTAATCTGGCTTTCTTTCCTTTTGCCCAGGTTTTCTCTTATTTTTTGCTTCAGTTCTTCAAGAGTTTCGCATTCGGCCTCTTTAGCAAGCTCATCATCAATAGGGGGGAGGTTTTTTTTCTTTGTCTCTTTGATCTCAACCTTAAATACTACCTCTTTTCCTGCTATTGATTTATTCGGATGGTCGCCCTCAAAAGGGATTTTGACTTCAACAGAATCTCCCTTTTTCTTTCCTGTCAGGGCATCACTGAATTCTTTAGGCATCTCCTGTGAACCGATTAATAAAGGATATTCCTTGTATGACAGGTTGTCCTCGACCTTGTCATCAATAAATGCCTCACTGTCCAGAATAGACATATCCCCTTCCTGTAATGCATCCTCAGTCACCGAAAACAGGGCCTTGCTCTCCTGAAGCATTGAAAGGGATTTTTCGATTTCATCATCCTCTACCACAAAAGACTTCTTCTTAAGGGCGATGCCTTCAAAATTGATATCTCCTATTTCAGGCTTTACCTCAACTGTCACAGAAAATGAAAGCGGTTCTCCCTGCTTCAGCTCTATCTGTTCTTCGATATTTGGGTAGGTGACTGGGTCAAGTCTGGCCTCTTTTATTGCGGACATATAGTATTGGGGCACAATTTTCTCTATTACTTCTGCCTCTACATTTTTCCCGAACCGTTTTTCAAGTATAGACTGGGGAGCCTTGCCAGGCCTGAATCCCGGGATTTTGCTCGTCACCCTGATTTTATCATAAATACTTTTGATTTCACCCTTTATAACATCTTCCGGAATGGTTATTTTAAGCCTTCTTTTTGTTGCAGTTACTTCTTCCACATTAGGATGCATGTATACCTCGAATTATTTTGATTTTGCTTATAATCTTAGAATGATACAAAATATTTTGTCAAACGGCTCTCCCGGTACATTTCAGCTGATATATTATAATATTATGCTGTTTAAATTTGCCAAAGAGCAATAATATGAAAAGGGCATAACCCGGGTCTGGTTTTTATGGAAAAACAAATATCTGTTGTCATTCCCAATTATAACGGTGAGGTGACTATAGACAAATGTCTTGAGGCAGCCTTTGCCTCAACATATAAGAATTTTGAAGTTGTAGTTGTCGATGACGCTTCAGATGACAGGTCAGTAGATATTATCAAACAGTATCCCTGCAAATTGCTGAGCCTGGATAAAAGGTCAGGCACTTCAAAGGCAAGGAATACAGGCGCAAAAAATTGCAGCGGCGAGATAGTATTCTTTATTGACTCTGACTGTCTTCTTCAGAAGGACACACTCACCATAGTGAATGAAACAATGTCAGCATTAGCTCCTGATTATATAGTGGGTGGTACATATGCCCAAGTGGCATATGATGACACTTTTTTCAATACCTTTCAGGCGGTCTGGATACATTACTCTGAAACAAGAAAAGTGACAGACCCTGACTATATTGCAGCACATGCCATGATCATGTTCAAAAAAACCTTTGAAGAGAGCCGGGGATTCCCGGAGGACTTCATGCCCATAATAGAAGATGTTGAGTACACGCACAGGTTGAAAAGATCGGGTATAAAACTTATGATGAATCCTGATATCCAGGTGAGACATATTTTTGGTTTTACGTTATCAGGGTCTTTGCGCAATGCATACAGAAAGACTGCATACTGGACGTTATACTCCCTTCATAACAGGGACCTTTTCTCTGATTCAGGCTGTGCTTCAGCAGAGTTTAAAACCAATGTAGCGCTATATGCAGTGATTATATTTCTTGTACTGATTTCAGCGTTGTTGCAAAATTATATATTGATATGGCTTATCCCGGTTATAATTATAGGTAACGCTTTTCTGAGCAGAAAGCTGATACGTGTTTTTCTCAAGGCAAAAGGCAAAGTGTTTGCTTTTTTTGCCTTTCTTTACTATGCGCTGCTGTACCCATTGCCCGTAGGGCTGGGGACAGCTGCAGGCATGATGAAATATATAACAGGTAAATGAGTATGTAATGTCCCATTCCCCTTTCCGTCATATAGGCTCTGTATTTAGCAAGCGTGGGCTCATGAAAAGCCTGAGTTATCACTGGATGAAATAGAAAAAATATCCCGGTCCATGGGTAATTTGCTCTGGCTTGCTTTTTCCGGGGGTGAGATATTTCTTCGAAAGGACATTGTTGATATTGCTAAGATTTTTTACAGAAACAACAATCCTTCCATTATGTTATTTCCCACAAATGGCCTGCTTACCCATGTAATAAGAGATAATATCGAACGAGTGCTGGAGCATTGCAGAAACAGCACCATTGCGTTGAAGCTTTCCATTGAAGGGATGGAAGCTGTCCATGACAGAATAAGGGGGCAGGGCAGTTTCAAAAAGACCATGGAAACATATGAAGCACTAAAAGATCTGCCGGACAGATATCCGAACTTTGAGCTTGGTGTGAATACGGTTTTCTGTTCTGTTAACCAGGACAACATGGATACGCTGGCCAGTTTTGTTAATGGTCTTGACAGGATAAAAACACATACTGTTTCCCTGATAAGAGGTAATGTTCTGGATAAGGCATTGAAAGCAGTTGATATGGAAAAATACAGGAGCACGATCGAGTTGCTTGCATCCAATCTGAGAAACAAACGATCCAGCACGTATCGCTTCAAAGGTGCCAGACTAAAGGCGGCACAGGATATTGTGCAGAGGAAGGTGATCTTTGATACGGTTGCAGCCAACAGATTTCAAATCCCCTGTTATGCCGGAAAGCTTAACATTGTACTCACTGAAACAGGAGATGTCTATCCATGTGAATCCTTTGAAATGATGTTGGGGAATGTACGTGAAAATGGGTATAACATTGAGAATATGTTAAAGAGTACCCGTGCAAAGAAAGTCATAAGGTCTATTCAGGATACAGGATGTTTCTGCACTCATGAATGTTATTTAATGACTAATATCTTATTCAATCCATCCATGTATCCCAAATTGATAAAGGAATATATGCAATTATAATCAGTTCCACGAAGTCATCCATTGAACCATTATTTTATCTATTAAATATATCAATTATATGATAAGCGTGTAGAAGTAATTGATACGGTTCTGATATACTTAATTATATTTAAGCGAACTGAAATATATTCCTGCAGTTTGTTAATCTCGAAAATACATCGCCACACGAGGGGAGAGTATGACTAAAAAGGCACTGTTGAATGATCTGAATCCTCAACAAAAAGAAGCAGTTTCCCATGTTACAGGACCCTTGCTTGTTCTTGCAGGAGCGGGTAGTGGAAAGACAAAGGTAATTACTCACAGGTTTGCATATTTAACATCCATGCAGAAGGTTGCCCCAACGTCCATACTTGCCATGACGTTTACGAATAAGGCTGCCACGGAAATGAAGGAGCGAATTGAGACGCTGACCGGGAAGAATACTAATGGACTCTGGGTCGGGACATTCCATTCACTGAGCGCAAGAATTTTAAGACGTGATATACATAAGCTTGGCTTCAGAAATGATTTCTGTATTTATGATGAAAACGAGAAGGAATTTAAAATCCATGAGGCCCTTTATAAAGGCATACTCTCAAAGATATCTTCTTTAAAGGCAAGGATGATCGGTCCTGATGATATTCTTGCCAATGAAGACAGTTATGGTTTTGATGAAAAGTTTGCGAGGGTCTATGTCCGGTATCAGAATGAACTGAAGAAAAACAATGCCCTTGATTTTGATGACCTTATCATGTTTGCGGTCAAGCTTTATGAAGAGCATCCCGGCGTGCTGAAAAGATACCAGAAGGATTTTTCACATCTGATGATTGATGAATTTCAGGATACAAATACCTCCCAGTACAGGCTTGCAAAACTTCTGGCATCCAGGCATAAGAATATCTGTGCCGTAGGAGATGATGATCAGAGCATATATAAATTCAGAGGCGCTGAAGTCAAGAATATTCATACCTTTAAGAAAGAATTTAAAAAGACGAAGGTGGTACGACTGGAGCAGAACTACCGTTCTACCCAGAGGATTCTGGATATAGCAGAATGCATTATTGCAAAGAGTCCTGACAGGATGCAGAAGAAACTATGGACAGACAGAAAAAAGGGTGACAGCATTTGTTACTGCACTACTGTCAATGAAAAAGAGGAAGGCCGTTACATTGCCCAGGCTATCAAGGAACTCTACCAGAAGGGAAAACATTCCTACAGGGATATGGCTGTTCTTTACAGGGTAAACCAGCAGTCCAGGGCGCTTGAAGAAGCGATGAGAGAAAATGGTCAGCCTTACCGCATTTTTGGCGGAATCAGTTTTTATCACCGCAAGGAAATAAAAGACATCATAGCGTATTTAAAGGTCATTGTTAATCCTGATGATTCTGTAAGTTTGGGCAGGGTTATCAACTGTCCTCCCAGGCAGATCGGCGCCACCACAATTTCAAGGGTTGAAAATGAGGCCCGTAAAAGGGATGAAAGCCTTTATAAGACCATGAAACATATTATAAAAAGCAACGGATACACCAACTCATTAAAAGACAAAATCAGCGGATTTGTAGATATTATTGAAAGCTTCATCGCACATATGGATTCTGATTTATCTGAACTGATCGAATTGATCTATGAGAAAACAGGATATGTTGGATGGGTTGGTGAGGAGAGGGCCAAAAACCTTATGGAGCTTGTCAGCTCTGCAGAAGGCGTTGACATCAGGAGTTATCTTGACTCGGCAGCTCTTTATAGCGGACTGGATGAAAACTGCTCTGAGGACTGTGTTTCGTTTATGACGCTTCACAGTGCAAAAGGCCTTGAGTTTCCTGTAGTCTTTCTTGCAGGAATTGAAGACGGACTTGTTCCGCATTTCCATGCGGTCAAAGATGAGGATGAGCTTGAGGAGGAGAGGCGGCTCTTTTATGTAGGGGTTACCCGTGCCCAGGACATGCTGGTGTTATCGGGCGCAAAGAAGAGAAAGCTCTATGCATCGGTGCAGGAACAAAAGCCATCGAGGTTTCTTGATGACATACCCTCCACATGTTATAAGAATGTGGAAAAGAGACCAAGGGCCGATGCAATAAAGATATCAGTTGCAAAACTGCCTGTAGATCTTATGAGCAGCTCACCTTTTTCTTCAGGATCAAGGGTGAAACATCCCAAATGGGGAGTTGGAGTGGTAAGAGACAGTTATGGTGAAACTGATGATGTTAAGGTAATGGTGAACTTTCCTACTGTAGGGATGAAAAGGCTTTCTCTGAAATTTGCCAACCTGGAGAAGATATAGTGGAAATAGCGCATGTGGCCCTTCTTGCCCGGCTAAAGCTTACTGATAAAGAAAAAGAACTATTCTCCAGACAGGTCGGCGGAATAATCGAATATATAGAAAAGCTTAATGAACTTGACACTTCAGATGTTGAGCCAACAGCTCATGTACTTTCGGTAAAAAATGTCTTTAGGGAAGACAGGTTAAAACCTTCCCTTCCACGTGACAGGGTCCTCCAAAATTCCCCGGGTAAGGACGAAACTTTCTATAGAGTTCCCAAGATCATAGAATAGACAGTCAAACTGCTGTATTTTTATCCAGTTCACGTTCATAGTACTAGCTTATACATTCATTTCGTCTGCATGTCATGGCGGCAGCCCGCCTGCAGCAGGCAGACCCGATTACTTACTTCGGGCTTGACAATAATGAAAAATATCAATTTCACACAGATAGTAAAATAGTCTTGCTAAATGGTCTCAAACAGTAATTGTTCGGGTTTAATCATTTCCCGGGATTTTCTTAACATTTTGCCATTTAATAATAAATTGGCCAGTGATGGCTGAAAATTGCATAACATCAGAGACAGATATGGTTTTTTAGACTGTATTAAGGTTATACTGTTAATCTGAATTTTAGCTTTTTTATGGCAAGTTGCGGAATATATGACAGGGGATGGTTGCTCATTAAGTAAAATCAGTATGATATCAAACTACGTTAAGTAGTTGGGGTCTGGTTGTTATAATCGTGATGTTTGCTATACTGATAATTATTAATCATATTATGTTTTGTATCGTTGCAAGGGAGGTGAATATGAATGCCTGTAGTAAAGGTAAAGGAAAACGGATCTTTTGAAAATGCTATCCGTAAATTCAAAAAGCAGTGTGAAAAAGAAGGAATTCTCTCTGAAGTAAGAAAACGGGAGCATTATGACAAACCCAGCGTAAAAAAGAAAAAGAAATCTAT
>CALZJD010000272.1 GCA_945787795.1 Thermodesulfovibrionia bacterium
CCACTCTTAAAATCACTGAGTGCCACAGTCCTGTGTTTTCCCTCTGCCTTTTCTTCCAGGACCTCGGACTCCACGATATAAGGCATTTCAAGGATTTTTTCCTGCTCCCTGTCCTTGTTGACCAGATCACGGGCTGCCTTTATATCGGTATCAGCAATACCTTTGATAGATATATTGTATTTTGCACAGAGATACGCATTGTATAAAACGCCGCCCAGAATTACATGGTCGGCTTTCTCATAAATCTTTGTCAGAGGACCTATCTTTGTATCATATTTTGATCCGGCAACAACAGCCAGAAACGGCGGTTCCAGATTGGTCACCCTGTTGAGGTTGATAATATCCTCCTGCATGAGAAAACCCGCATAGGAAGGAATGTACTTTGTAACATCGTATGTAGATACATGGGGCTGCCAGGAGCCAAAGGCATCGTTCACATAAATATCTGCAAGATCTGACAGGTAAACTGCCAGGTTGTCTCTGAAGAATCCTTCATCTTCTTCCCCTCTGAACCATCTTGTATTGGGCAGATAGATTCCGCCTATTTTGCGGTCCTTCATGTCTCCAACCGCGCGGAACACTGAATTACTGATACTTGTTATGCCCAGTTCCGGGTCAATGGTACATTCAGGAATGAAAAAATCAGTTTGCAGTTTACGCTTCAGGTACGCAACAATGGGTTTTACAGAATCGTCTTCTCTGCAGGTGATTTTTCCTGATTTCTTGTCCTTTGGTCTGCCTACATGTGTCATCAGTATGGGCCTGCCGCCACGGTCTATAATGTGATACAGGGTGCCAATGGTCCGCTCTATTCTAAAGGGATCTTTGATGGAGCCTTTTTTAACGACATTATGGTCAAACCTTATGAGAACGACCTTTCCATTAAGATCAGCATCCTGAATCAGGGGGAGTCTTTTGGTAATCGTATCTGTATGCATAGCACATTTTACCAAAACTAATAATATTTGAAAAGAATATGTAAAAAAATTGTCTCTTTATGTTTCTGGAGTATAATATGGCTATGACCTGGGTAATCTGGATAACCGGTCTTCCCGGAAGCGGAAAAAGCTCGGTTGCGATTGAGGTAAAGAAGCTGGCACCTGAAGCAGTAATACTGAATTCGGATGAACTGAGAAAAATAGTTACGCCTGATCCCAGGTATTCGGGTGATGAAAGAGAGTATGTATATAAAGCGCTGGTGTATACTGCCAAAACAGTGTCTGAGCTGGGACACAACGTTATTATAGACGCTACAGCAAACAGGAAAGTCTGGAGAGACATCGCACGGAAACTGATAGCGAACTTTTATGAAGTCTACCTGAAATGTCCTTTGGATGTAAGTATGGAGAGAGAGAAAACCAGGCTTTATACGCATGAGGCTCCTAGACACATTTACGATAAAGGCAGAAAAGGGTCTCCTGTGCCCGGTCTGAATGTGCCCTATGAGGAACCTGATAATCCGGAGCTGATTATTAATACAGAAAAGATAAATCCATCCGAAGCTGCTGATAAAATAATTAACATGTTACGGGGATAGATAATAAATATGACATGTCATGCCGGGCCTTTGCCAAAGAATCTGATAAGGGGGAACTATGATATTATTTCTCCATCATAGTTTTGACACCCGGAAATGCATCGATGTTTGTGTGAGGGATAAAAAGTCCGGACATGTATTCATCCATGAAAGAGTTTGAGACCGATAGTTCCAGGTAGGTCATCTTCTGAGATATATCCTCAGCCTCTGCGCGCATCTTCCTTGAAAGCAGGCACAGGTATGTTCCTATAACAGACGTATTACCCATGTACTCAAACTTCTCTCTGGGCATCTCGGGAAGCATACCGAGGATGATTGCCTTTTCCATGTCAAGGAACTTGCCAAAGCCTCCGGCTATATATACTTTCTGCACATCATGAAAAGTAAAGCCAACTTCACTTAATAATGTAGCAAACCCTGCATAGATGGCAGCCTTTGCCCTGATCAGGTTTTCTATATCAGGTTCGGTAAGCACAATATCTTTTGCATCTGATGCATGTACAACAAACTCAAGACCATCCTCACCTTTTCTGACCCTGTCTGATGCTTCTACCTGAAGTTTACCCTTTTGATCGAGAATGCCGGTAAGGAACATTTCTGCTATGGCATCGATCATGCCTGATCCGCATATGCCTGCCGGCTGAACTTCATCACCAATTACTTTTATTTTGACTTCCTTTGAATCAGGATCGATTACGACGTTTTCAATGGCACCGTCAGTTGCTCTCATACCGTGCTTTATGCCGCTTCCCTCAAAGCATGGTCCTGCAGAGCATGCGGCAGACATGAGCCATTCTGAATTGCCTATGACTATTTCACCGTTTGTTCCGATATCGATAAATATGCTGATCTCTTCCTTTTCATGCAGTCTGGTGGCGAGAATACCGGCAACGATGTCTCCTCCTACATAGCTTGACACGCAGGGGAAGGAATAAATAGGGGTGCTGCGATGCGACCTGATCCCGAGTTCACCTGCATAGGCCAGGGGAAAGATGTTTGCCGTGGGGATATAAGGCTCTTCCCTGATGGCTGAAGGGTCAAGCCCGAGAAAGAGCTGTGTCATTGTCGTATTGCCTGCTATGACAAAACAGTCGATTGCATCGGTGCTTAAACCATGGTTGCTGACAACCAGTGACAGGAGATCGTTAACATCGGATATTACCGCCCTGTGTATATTATTTAATTCATTGTGCTCGGTAGCATGGACAATCCTGGTAATGACATCATCTCCGAACCTTATT
>CALZJD010000273.1 GCA_945787795.1 Thermodesulfovibrionia bacterium
GACACTGCCGACGATTATTATTGCGTCCCGTGCATCTTTAAAATCTGTACCGCCCTCGATCAGAGAGGGTGCCCTGGGTGTCGGCGCCTCCAAAATGCAGTCTGTTACTCACCACGTATTGCCTCTTGCAATGCCCGGCATGCTGACCGGGACCATTATCGGGATGGCCCGTGCACTTGGTGAAACAGCGCCATTATTAATGATAGGTATGGTAGCATTTATAGTCGACATCCCGGTTGGTATCTTTGATAAAGCTACGGTTTTGCCGGTACAGATATATCTGTGGGCGGACACCCCTGAGCGTGCCTTTGTGGAAAGAACATCAGCTGCGATCATTATGCTGCTAGCATTTCTCCTGGTAATGAACGCTGTGGCAGTTGTCTTAAGACAGAAATTTGAGAGGAGATGGTAGATATCATATGGTGAGAGTCCGGGATGAATCTTTTGAAACAGTTGGAACGCCATTACTTAAGGATCATATTAAGATTTCCTGTAGAAATGTAAACGTCTACTATGGAACCAAGCAGGCCATTAAGGATTTAAGTGTAGATATTGCAGAAAGGGAAGTGACAGCGTTTATCGGCCCATCAGGATGCGGCAAATCTACATTTCTGCGCTGCTTTAACCGCATGAATGACACAATTAAGGAATGTATTGTCAGCGGCGAAATAATTATAGACAATGAAAATATATATGATAAAAAAGTTGACCCTGTTCTTCTCAGGGCACGTATAGGCATGGTGTTTCAGAAACCGAATCCATTTCCCAAGTCCATATATCAGAATGTTGCTTATGGGCCGAGCATTCATGGCCTGGCCCGTAATAAGGCTGAACTGGACGACATCGTGATTACAAGCCTTGAAAAGGCAGGGCTGTTTAATGAGGTCAAGGACCAGCTTGATCATCCCGGTACAAGCCTGTCCGGTGGGCAGCAGCAGCGTTTGTGTATTGCCCGGGCCATTTCTGTCGAGCCCGAGCTCATACTTATGGATGAACCATGTTCCGCCCTTGATCCTATTGCAACAGCCAAGATCGAGGAGCTGATCGATGAACTCAGGCAGAATTATACGATAATTATTGTGACCCATTCGATGCAGCAGGCTGCCCGGGTTTCTCAGCGCACGGCATTCTTTCATCTGGGAAGTCTCATCGAGGTTGGAGATACCAGTAAAATATTTGTTAATCCCGAGCATAAGTTGACCCAGGACTATATCACCGGACGTTATGGATAGGCCAACTCAGCATAATGATTAAAAAAAGACAGGGCTGTCAAATATGTTAGATTATAAAAAACGGGGAGATGCCAATAAATAATGATAAAAGCAAAAGAGCTTGAACACCTTAAAGAACTAGTGGTCAAAATGTCTATCCATGTAGAAACGGCGATTAAAGATGCTGTTAATTCGCTTGTTGAAAGAGATGATGATCTGGCCGGAAAAGTAATTTATGGAGATCAATTAATTAACGCTCATGATGTTCAGGTAGATGAAGAATGTATTCGGATTCTGGCACTTACGCAGCCCATGGCACAAGACCTGCGTTTTATAACGACCGCAATGAAGATTACGACAGACCTTGAGAGAATTGCTGACAATGCCGTGAATATCGCTGAAAGGGCATTAGAACTCAATAAGGAACCCCTTCTGAAACCATATATTGATATTCCCAGGATGTCCCGAATTTCACAAAGCATGGTACGTGACTCAATAGATGCCTTTATTAACGGAAACATTGAGCTTGCTAAAAATATAATCATGACTGACGATATAATGGATGACCTCACAGAAAAAATATGGAAGGAACTGATGGGAATCATGACCAGTGATCCTGCTACCATTACGCGTGCTGTCAAGATATCCTATGTTTCAAAATATCTGGAACGCATAGCAGACCATGCCACAAATATTGCCGAAGATGTGATATATCTGATCGGAGGCAAAATAATCAGACATATGGAGCCTGACCAGATCTGATAAGATGTTCATTATATTTAATCGCTCATTGCTGGGGCGGGAAATTTCTTTCACATTGCTTAAATCAATAAATTTATTGACTTCAGTTGCATACTTTAGTATTCTTTTAACCAATAATTAATAAAAAAGAGGTCTAAATGTTTAGAAAATTCCTTCCAAAAGAAACCGATTTTTTCACCATGTTTGAGAAAGCGTCTCTGAATGTGAACAAAGCAGCGGTTCTCCTCGTTGAAATGATGGAAGACATGGGTCTTGCTGAAATCAAGACCAAGGAGATATATGAGGCTGAGCAGGAGGGGGATATGCTCACTCATGAGGTTATGCGCAGCCTTAATAAAACCTTTTTGACCCCTGTGGACAGGGAGGACATTCATGCCCTTGTCAATGGTCTTGATGATGTGCTTGATCTTATCTGGGCATGTTCGGACAGGGCCATGTTATTTAAACTGACCAATCCTCTGCCTGAAGCTTTAGAAATGGCACAGACCCTGAAGGAAACTACTGAATATATAACAAAGGCAATAGGATCGCTGAAGGAAAAGAAGTATGCCTATATTCAGGAGTACTGTATTGAAATAAACCGGTTGGAAAATCGCGGTGACAGGATATATCGTGAAGCGCTTGTAAAGCTGTTCGATAATGTGCAGGACCCTATCCTGGTGATTAAATGGAAAGATGTGTTTGAACACCTTGAAGAAGCGAACGACACCTGCGAAGACGT
>CALZJD010000274.1 GCA_945787795.1 Thermodesulfovibrionia bacterium
AATAGTCATTGGAAGAAAAATTAAGGTAGGACTTACCTTTAATGGTTATTCGAGGACCCTGTGGAGATTCAAGGCAGAATAGACTTCTTAAAAGGGAATTTTCTTTAAGAAGTTTCAGCTCATCCTTGAAAGATTCTGTCTGTGATCTGTGTTGTGTGTTCTTTGTTCTGTTCTTATTAAACGCCTTCACGTTCATCAGGCGCCCATATATATTTATGGATCTGGAGCTGAACTCTTACCGGAAGATTATCTTTTAATACCCATGAGACCAGATCCTTTGGGGAAAGTTCTCCATAGGCAGGGGATATGAGAATATTATCAAAACGTTCATTCAGTTTATTCTCTGAAATTATATTTTTTGCCCATTGATAATCAGACTCATCCATGACAACAAACTTGATCTGGTCCGTCTTTTTCAGGAAATCAAAATTCTTGGGCCTCATACGTTCGCTCATGTTGCTCTTCGGGGTCTTGTAGTCCATTATTATATTCAGTCTCTTATCGAGACACCCAATGCATATGGAGCCGTTTGTTTCTATCAGGACATCATACCCTTTATCAAGAAGGGTCTTTAAGAGTTTTGGGGTCTCCTCCTGGAGAAGAGGTTCTCCCCCTGTAAATTCGACACACTTAACCCCATACTCTTCAATTTTTGCCACAATATCCTCATCACTGATCTCTTCTCCGTTATAATAAGCATAGTTAGTGTCGCAATATGTACATCTGAGGTTGCAGCCGGCAAGTCTTATAAAAGTACAGGGCAGTCCTGCATACGTTGACTCACCCTGGATACTTTTGAATATTTCGTTAATCTTCAGCATGTATTTAGTAGAAATTAAAAGTTATATGTGATATGAAGATAATAATATCATATATTGAAATATCTTGACAATTATAATGATTATACAGTTATACTTTTTTAAATGAAGAATATTTTCCTTATCACTTTAATTTTATGTATCGCCGCTATATTCCATGCTTCACAATCATGCGCTGACATTCTTGTTGTAAGGGTAAATGGTGTAGTCAATCCTGTCATGTCAGAATATATTTCAAAGAATATAGACAGGGCTGATAAAGATAATGCAGAGGCAGTGGTTATCGAGCTTGATACACCGGGCGGCCTGGACACTTCAATGAGATCAATCGTAAAGAAAATAAATGCAAGCAGCACACCTGTGATTGTCTATGTAGCTCCGGGCGGTGCAAGGGCAGCGTCTGCCGGCGTGTTTATCACCATGGCTGCTCATGTGGCTGCCATGGCCCCGGGTACAAACATCGGTGCGGCGCATCCCGTAGGTGTCGGCGGCAAAATGGACAAAACCATGGCAGAAAAGGCTGAAAACGATGCAGCTGCATATATCATATCAATAGCTGAAAAAAGAAAAAGAAATGCTGAATGGGCAGAAAAAGCTGTCAGGGAAAGCCTCTCCATTACTGAAAGCGATGCACTGAAGATGAATGTTATCGATTTTGTCTCGTCCGATTTAACATCATTACTCACCGCAGTTGATAAAAAAGAGATCGAGACTGCAGCTGGGAAACATACAATGAACACCGGCGGGGTCAACATTATATATATAGAAATGAGCGTTCGTCATAAAATCCTGGACATTATAAGCGATCCAAACATCGCATACCTGCTCATGCTGCTCGGTTTCTACGGCATATTTTTTGAGCTTACTAATCCCGGGGCGATTTTCCCCGGAGTAATCGGCGCCCTTTCGCTTATCCTTGCGCTTTATTCATTCCAGACATTACCGGTAAACTATGCAGGTGTTATGCTGATAGTCCTTGGAATTGTGCTTTTCATACTGGAGATAAAAGTCACTTCATTCGGCATGCTTACCATTGGAGGTATCATATCCATGACTATTGGTTCTATTATGCTTTTTGATTCACCTCTTCCTTTTTTATCATTATCATTAAAAGTAATACTGCCTGCTGTGATCATTACTGCCCTGTTCTTCAGCCTGACAATTTATCTGGTTGTCAAGGCCTATAAACGAAAGCCTGTTACGGGTGCAGAAGGTCTGGCCGGTTTAACCGGTGAAGCAAAGACCGACATTCATGACAAAGGCCAGGTATTTATTCATGGCGAAATATGGAGTGCATGGAGCGAAGAAGCTATAAAGGCAGGAGAGAAAGTTGTAGTTGTAGAAGTTAATAATCTTAAACTGAAGGTTAAAGCTCGTAAATGATAAAAACAGTTAATTGTTATTTGTTAATAGTTACGTGGTAAATTATTTTGGGGAGAAAAACTTAAATAACAACACTTTTTTATCCAACAACAAATAACAAATAACGTATAACTTTTTTAACAGTTAACTAAAAAGAAGGAGACACATTATGCCTAACATAGGATTTTCAGGATTTTTATTTGCAATAATATTAATCATTTATTTTCTTTCAAGCGCTATCAAGGTATTGCGTGAATATGAAAGAGGAGTTGTATTCAGGCTCGGCCGTTTGATACCTGTCAAGGGACCGGGGCTGGTAATTATCTGGCCTGTCATTGATAAGCTTGTCAAAGTCAGCCTGAGAACAGTCACAATGGATGTGCCTTCACAGGACATTATTACAAAAGACAATGTTACGGTAAAAGTCAATGCTGTTGTTTATTTCAGGGTTGTTGATCCTACAAAGGCAATTACCGATGTG
>CALZJD010000275.1 GCA_945787795.1 Thermodesulfovibrionia bacterium
TCCTTATGTATTTTGCCGGGTTCAGCATCAGATGGATCAAAATCAGATATGTTGCCCAATAAGAACCTGCTGGTGTTTCTTATCTTCCTGTAAGCTTCAACAAGCCTTGCAAGTATCTCATTGGAGATGCGCATGTCCTCCCGGTAATCAGCAGAAGAACTCCAGAGCCGCAGAATTTCTGATCCGTATTTTTTTGTTATATCCTGGGGAGATATGACATTGCCAAGGGATTTGGACATCTTCTTTCCCTTGCCGTCAACAACGAATCCATGTGTGAGGACAGCCTTGTAAGGGGCCTTGTCCCTTGTACCGACCGAGGCCAGCAGGGAACTCTGAAACCATCCTCTGTGCTGGTCACTACCTTCAAGGTACAGGTCAGCAGGGCCGGGAAACCTGTCATCAGCTTCTATGACCGCTGCATGGCTTACACCGGAATCAAACCAGACATCAAGGATATCCGTCTCTTTGGTAAAGTTATCTGAGCTGCATTTTTTACACGTATAGCCAGCCGGAAGCAACTCATTTTCTGATTTTTCAAACCATATATCAGCTCCTGACTGTTCAACCAGCGATACAATATGGTCCATCACACGTTTCTCTTTTATGTACTCCCTGCAGTCGCTGCACTGGATCAGGGCAATGGGAACACCCCATGACCTCTGTCTAGAAAGACACCAGTCCGGCCTGTTCTCGACCATACCGTTTATTCTGTCAAACCCCCACCTGGGAATCCATGTTGTTTTGCTGATTTCCTCAAGTGCCCTTTTCCTTAAGTCATTCTTTTCCATGGAGATAAACCACTGCTCTGTTGCCCTGAAAATTACCGGCAGGATAAGAATGGGCTATCATCTCGGCATCACCTAATAATGCTCCTAAGTCTTTGATTTTATTAATTATATTCTCGTTGGCCTTAAATACAAACTGTCCTGAAAACTCATCTGCTTCTTCTGTAAAGACACCTTTATCATTAACCGGGGCAAAGACATCAAGGCCATATTTCAGTCCGATCTCAAAATCATCTTCACCATGGCCCGGGGCTGTATGCACTACTCCGGTTCCCTGCTCAAGAGTCACATGATCACCAACAATAGTCTTAACCTCTCTGTCAATCCATGGGTGCCTGCATACGATTCCTTCCAGTGTGGCACCGGCCCATGCTCCCCCTGTAACCACATAATCTCCTTCAACATACCCAATATTCTCCATGCAATCTGAAATCAGGTCCTGGGCGATGATCAGATCGCCGTCCGGTGTTTTTACATGCTGATAATTAAAATCAGGATGCAGCGCAAGCGCCATGTTAGCAGGAAGTGTCCAGGGTGTTGTTGTCCAGATCACGAAATACGTACCATTAACAGAGTCAAGCTCGAACTTGCCCTTTGAATCTGTAACTCTGAACTTCACATAAATTGATGGCGATTGCTTGTCAGCATACTCAACCTCTGCTTCTGCCAGGGCGGTTACACAGGCAGGGCACCAGTGGACAGGCTTTTTGCCTTTGTAAACATAATCTTTTTCTACAAATCTGTTAAACTCACGGACAATCGTTGCCTCATAGTCGTAATTCATTGTAATATAAGGATTATCCCAGTCACCAAATACGCCAAGCTGTTTGAACTCCTCCCGCTGTATGTCAAGAAATCTCTTTGCATAATCCCTGCAGAGCTTTCTCTTCTCATTGATTGGTGTACTGTCTTTTTTAGAGCCCAGTTTCTTATCAACCTGGTGCTCTATAGGAAGGCCGTGACAATCCCATCCCGGCACATATGGCGCATAGTGTCCCTGCATGGTCTTGTACTTGACGATCATGTCTTTTAAAACTTTGTTTAATGTATGACCTAAGTGGATGTGTCCATTTGCATACGGCGGGCCGTCATGAAGTATATAATTATTCCTGCTGCCCTTCTGCTGCATTTTCTGGTACGTCTGGTTTTTGTCCCAGTACTCCAGAAACTCCTTTTCCTTTTTGGCCAGATTGGCCTTCATCGGAAAGGCGGTCTTCGGCAGGTTTAACGTATCTTTGTAATCATTTCCCATAACAAGTTATTACCTTTTGTACATTAAGTAACTAAAAAAATTCAATCTTAAAGTGAATCAAAAATTTAACATCCTCATCAAGGTTGTGTCAAGAATGTAAGGAGGTTGAAAAGGTCTGATAATATGCAGGGGCACGTTGCAACGTGCCCCTACGACACGTGCCCCGGTCATCGTCATTGATTATCAATATCCCGTGGAAATGATTCGGCATCATAATAAATTCGTCCAATTCATCCTTCAGCCGGATATATTCTGTCTGCTTCCACTCATCCCGGACAATGTTCCCGAATTGATTCAATACGACTCGAGCAGTTTTAATTTCCACTGACGACTATCTCTTGTATCATGAAACATGTATCCTGTATCATATAGCGCACATGGCATATAACGATTTAAAAGAATTTATCGATCTTCTGGAAAGTAAAGGTCTGCTTAAGAGAATAAAGGTAGAAGTTGATCCTATTCTGGAGATTGCAGAGATCACAGACAGGATGTCTAAAAGCCCTGGAGGCGGCAGTGCCCTGTATTTTGAGAAGGTTAAAGGATCGGCTTATCCTGTTGTGACCAACCTGTTTGGTTCTTTTGAGCGGATGGCACTTGCGTTACAGGTGAAAGATATTAATGATGTAGCCGCAAGAATCAGGGACCTCATGAACCAGGCACCTCCCAAAACACTGATGGAAAAACTTGCCATGCTTCCCCAGCTGTTTGAATTCTCGAAATTTATCCCCAAAAAAATTAAGAACGCTCCATGTCAGGAAATTATTGAAAAAAATGCACCTGATCTGAGCAAATTCCCTGTGATTAAATGTTGGCCCGGAGACGGACAACAGACAGATGAGGGCAGGTTTATTACGTTACCCATGGTCTTTACAAAAGACCCTGAGACAGGCAGGCCCAATTGCGGCATGTACCGAATACACATTTACGATAAAACAACCACAGGTATGCACTGGCATATTCATAAAGACGGCGCACGTCACTATGATAAATATAAAGCATTACATCAGCGCATGCCTGCTGCAATTGCGGTGGGCAGTGATCCTGCGGTTATTTATGCTGCAAGCGCCCCCCTTCCCGAGGCAATTGATGAAATGCTTTTTGCAGGTTTCCTGCGAGAGAAGCCTGTTGAAATGGTGAAATGTATTACATCAGACATTGAAGTGCCTGCCAACAGTGAAATGGTTGTCGAAGGATATCTGGAGCCGGGAGAATCACGTATTGAAGGACCCTTTGGTGACCATACAGGGTTTTATTCTGCCGCGGATGAGTACCCTGTCTTTCATGTGACCTGCATTACCCATAAAAAGCAGATGATATATCCGGCAACATCATTGATATGAACCTTCCCAAGGAAGGCGTCTTTCATAACGCAGCGCTTATATCGATCAAAAAGAGTTATCCGGGACATGCAAAAAAAATCATTCACGGGTTGTGGGGCAAGGGCCAGATGATGTTTGCAAAACTCCTGATTATTGTTGATGATGATGTGGATGTTCAGAATATTTCATACACAGCCTGGCGTGTGCTTAATAATGTTGACTGGAAAAGGGATGTGGTCATATCAGATGGCCCCCTTGATGACCTTGATCATGCCGCCAGTTTTCCCCGGTATGGTTCAAAAATGGGAATAGATGCTACCCGCAAGACGAGAGAAGAAGGAATGACCCGTGACTGGCCTGATGAACTGTTCATGTCTGAAGAGATCAAAAAGCTGGTTGACTCAAGATGGACGGAATACGGACTGGAGTAACGTCAATTTTCCCCTCTTTTGTATATTAACTAATCTATATGAGCACCCGATTCAACACGTCGTTCTTTATGGAGTGATGGAGTCCCGGGTATTACCTGCTGTTACATCAATGCTCCAATTCTCCAACACTCCTTTTTTAATCGTATATGTTTCTCACCTCAGGGATGGGTATATCCAGCGATTTTTCAACTGAAAAAAAGTTTTAAATTTCATTATCTTGTAATCAATAGTACATATTGTCGGTCAGGATTTAATGTATCACGCGTTATTTCCGTATATATAACTATATAAGCAGATATATGTTGACAGGA
>CALZJD010000276.1 GCA_945787795.1 Thermodesulfovibrionia bacterium
CTTCCGGGAATGGACGAAAAGGACATCAACGTTACTCTTAATAAGGATTCACTTACGCTGAGAGGTGAAAAAAAGGAAGAGAAAGAGGACAATGACAAAGGCTATCACCGCCTTGAGCGTTCATACGGATCATTCTGCAGAACAATTCCGCTTCCTGTTGAGATAGTAAGTGACAAGGTATCGGCCAGTTACAAAAAAGGTATACTGACCATCACCATTCCAAAAAGTAAAAAGGCGATTGAAGAGAAAAAGAAAATAAAGATCGAAGTTGAGTAGGTATTTCGAATGTCGGAGACTTTTCCGGCCCCTTTTCTCATGTTGGAGAAGGGGCCGGTTTTTTTAATGGATAATATTTTAGTAATCGATCTTGCTTAATCCGATAAATCTCACAACTTTATTCTTTGAACTCTGCCCCGAGATTATCTCGATATCTTTCTTTCGAATTTTCAGTTCCTTAGATAACAGGTCAATGAGTTCCTTATTTGCCTTGCCTTCAACAGGAGGGGAGGTGAGCTTTACTTTTATTCCATCACCATAGGGACCGATTATTTCTGATTTTGAAGATCGGGGTTCGACTTTGACTTTAAGGGTAAATTCTTTTTTGGTTTTCTCTTTTGTCATTTTGACATCTGTAAGAATACAAACTCTTCTATTATTGTCATGCCCGAAGGCAGTAATCGGGCATCCAGAAGTTAATAAAGAAACTGGATGCCCGCTCAACAGACCTGCCTACCGGCAGGCAGGCCGCGGGAATGACGGCTTGATTGTTATATTTACAAGCAGACTTTAATTAGCAAAAACGATATCCATCTTAATTACATCTTTATCAGGCATATACTTTCCGATAGACAGAAGTTTATTATCCTGAGATTTGATTTTAATTGCTTCAGCTGTTTTTAATTCATCCGATATGTCAGGCAATTTCACGGGATTGCCATGACTTATTGCCCGTAATACGGAGTCTTCGACTGTTAGTTCAGGCAGCCATGACAGGGCATCACTCATTGAATACATACCTTTGCTTGTATATTCCCCTTTTTTCATTGAAAATAATTCATCTGGTGAAAGGCTGTCTGATATGTGAAAATCTCCAATGGCTGTTCGCTCGAGCTCATAAAGATGGGCCCCTGTTCCCAGTTTCTTTCCCATGTCATGGCATAGTGTCCTGATGTATGTTCCTTTTGAGCATCGGGCCCTGAAGGTCACATAAGGCAGGTTAAAATCCAGCAGCTCAATCATGCTGATATTTATTTCCCTGGGCTTCCGCTCAATCTCGATGCCTTTTCTTGCCAGTTTATAAAGCGGTTTTCCCTTGTGTTTAAGTGCAGAGAACATTGGCGGCTCCTGAAGTGTTTTGCCTGCATAAGATCTCAGAACCGCTTCGACCTGCTCCCTGTCTGCAGAAATGTCATCAACAGTTTCAATGACTTTACCATATGCGTCCTGCGTATCGGTTGATGTCCCGAGTTTCATGACCGCCCTGTATTCCTTGTCAAGAGATGAAAAAAAAGATGCAAGCCTCGTTGCTTTGTTTACACAAACCAGCAGGACTCCGGTTGCCATCGGGTCAAGAGTACCCGCATGGCCGGCCTTTTTCGCGTGTAAGATTTTTTTGACTTTTGTTACCCCGTCCTGGGATGTAATGTCTTTTGGTTTGTTAAGGTTGATTATGATATCCATGGAGAAAGAACAGTCCGCAGATTAAACAGATTTTTTTTGATGTAATTTAATCTCTTTTCTGACTGCCCTGAACACCCTGTTCTGGACTTCTTTAAGGGATCCCTTTACTTTGCATCCTGCTGCAGCAACGTGTCCGCCACCTCCAAAGCTTTTCGCTATTCTCTGTACATTTGCTTTGCCTTTGGATCTGAAACTTACTTTATATAGTCTATAGCCATCCTGTCTGAAGAATATGGCCACTTTAATGTCCTTGATTCTTCTTGGAAGGTCAACAAACTCTTCACAGTCCTCAGCATTGGTCCCTGTCTTTTTAAACATTGCATTTGTCACTGTTATCCAGGCCATGCCGTCTTTTCTCTCAAGGGTTGCAAGTGACAGACCCTGAAGTTTCATGGCACTGAACGGACTGTTTTCATATAACGCCTTTGATATTTCCATGGGACAGCTCCTGACTTTACCAGCTCAGATGCTGCCTTTAGAGCTTCCGGTGAAGAATTGGAATATCTGAAACCGCCTGTGTCAACCAAAAGTGCTGTATAAAGATTTGTAGCTATGTTTTTGTCAAAATTAATGTTCAGGGCTGAGAGGACCCTGTAGACAAGCAGCCCTGCAGCAGCAGCATCAGGGTCTATGAAAGACGCTGATACTGATTTGCAAAAATCACTCCTATCTGCCTTGTCCGGCAGGACATGATGGTCAATGACCGCTGTCTTAACTGAATTGAGAGATTCGAAACCAGTTCTCTCAATATGATTGCAGTCAACAAGAATGGCAACATCATATTTCTTTCGTGGAATTTTATGTGTAACCAGCCTTGATAAAGGAAGGAACTTCAGGTTTTCAGGAACGGGGTCTCTGCTTACAACACGAACATCTTTTTTCCCGATCTTATGTAATCCGCTGGCAAGGGCAAGAGAGGAGCCGATAGAGTCACCTTCAGGATTGATGTGGCCAACTATCAGGAAGGAGTGATTATTTTTAATGAGGTTCAGCAGGTCAGAGGAGATCTTCGTCTTCATCAATGGAACTCCCTTCTGATTCAATGTCGTCAAGGATGCTGTCTATATTCCTTCCGTATGCTATTGACTCATCTATCCTGAAGGACAGGGACGGAACATATTTCATATTTAATCTTTTACCCAGTTCACTCCTGATAAATGAAGAAGTCGAACTGATTTTATGTACTGTCTTCTGTCCATCATCAGTACCCATAACACTGAGGTATATTGTCGCATGTCTCAGGTCATCGCTCACTTTTGCTCCGGTAACTGTGACAAATCCGAGATCTTTATGCTTTATTTTATGCAGTAAAATATCGGCGACTTCTTCCCTGATAAGGTCACCGACTCTTGCTGATCGTTTATATGGCTGCATATTATGTAAATTAAGAATTAAGAATTAGAAATTAATAATTAAATGCGTCGTTCGTTGAAATACTCATAGCATTTCTATAGTTGAGTCTATCATTTCTACAGAGTGCGTGTTTATAACCAGATTTTTAATTTTCTCAAATACTTTATTAATAATCTGTGTCTCATTGGCAACGAGTGATATGCCGATTACACTGCGCTGCCATAAATTGTTTGCATCTACTTCTGCTACCGAGACATTGAATTTGTTTCAGGCTTTTTATGACAAGACGCTTTGCTTTGAGTGAGTTTGACCCGGGTATGTGTAAATCCAATGTAAGAAGACCTACTATCATATCTAAACCGAACGTCGGAGCGACTCTTCGGTCGCTTCGCCTAAACTCCGACTCGCTTCGAGATTCCAGGATTCAAGGGGTTGAGGGTTCGAGTAAATTGTACCGATACGTTTTTCAATAACGTATAACTAATAACTTATAACTAACAGGAACTACTGCTCCAGTTTAGTGGCAACTTCTTCCTTAATATAATTTTCAATTACATCGCCTGTTTTGAGATCATTAAAATTCTCAACCATAATTCCGCATTCAAAACCGGTAAGCACTTCTTTTGCGTCTTCCTTGAACCTCTTCAAAGAAGAGAGCTTGCTTTCATAAATAACAACATTGTCTCTTACGACCCTTACGCCTTCACTTGCCCTTGAAATCTTCCCGTCCGTAACATAACAGCCTGCGATCGTGCCGGACCTGGATACATGGAACAGCTCCCTAACTTCTGCATGTCCCAGAATTTTTTCGGTAATAGTAGGTTCAAGCAGTCCCTCAAGGGCCTTTTTGACATCTTCGATTGCTTCATATATTACATTATAAAGTCTTACGTCTACGCCTTCCCTGTCTATAAGAGCACTGGCTTTTGCATCTGCCCGTACACTGAAACCGATAATAATCGCATTAGAAGCAGCAGCAAGCATTACATCAGATTCGTTTATGCCACCCGCACCTGTATGTATAACATTGACTTTTACCTCTGAGTGTTTGATGTTGGAGAGGGCGTCCTTAACAGCTTCTACAGAACCCTGAACATCTGCCTTTATAATAATGTTAAGGTCCTTAATTTCACCTTCCTTGACCCTCTCAAACAGGTCATCAAGTGTGACCATTTTCCTGCGAGCCATGGTTGCCTGTTTTTGCTTGTGCAGTCTGTTCATGGCTATCTGGCGGGCCTTTCTCTCATCATCCATAACAACGAATATATCTCCGGCCTGGGGTACTTCAGGAAAGCCAATGACTTCAACAGGAGTTGAAGGCCCTGCTTTCTTTATCTTTTTCCCTGTGTCATCAATCAGTGCCCTTACTCTTCCGGCGACTGTACCTACAAGAAATGAATCTCCTGCCCGTAGAGTTCCTGAATTAACCAGCACTGTACCGACCGGTCCTCTTCCCCTGTCAAGCTTAGCTTCAACAATCGTTCCCTTGGCCTTTCTGTTGTAGTCAGCTTTCAACTCCATGACCTCTGCCTGAAGCAGTATCATTTCCAGGAGATGTTCTATGCCTGTCTTTTCCTTGGCCGAGACTTCGACAAATACGTTTTTCCCACCCCAGTCCTCGGGGACTACATCATGCTGCGCAAGTTCTGTCTGCACCCTTGAGACATTTGCTTCTGGTTTATCTATCTTGTTGACCGCAACAACAATCGGGACATTTGCGGCCTTTGCATGGTCAATGGCCTCAATTGTCTGTGGCATGACACTGTCATCAGCTGCAACTACCAGGACGACGATGTCTGTTACCTTTGCTCCCCTGGCTCTCATCATGGTGAATGCCTCATGACCCGGAGTGTCCAGGAATGCTATTTCCTTATTATTCAGTGTTACCTTATATGCACCGATGTGCTGGGTAATTCCCCCTGCCTCGGTTTCCGTCACCTTGGTCTCCCGGATGGCATCAAGCAGTGTTGTTTTGCCATGATCAACATGTCCCATAATCGTGACAATAGGAGGACGGTGACTTAATGCTGCCTCATCAATTTCTGCTTCCTCAAGAAAATCCTCATCACTTTCAATGGATGCCAGCTCTATTTTAATTCCATATGATTCAGCAACTATCTGCGCTGCATCAGCATCAAGAGGCTGGTTTATGGTGGTCATATATCCCAGTTCCATGAATTTTTTTATTACATCATTAATTTTCTGTCCAATCAGTTCGGAAAATTCCTTGACGGTAGTCCCTTCCTGGAATTTCAGGATTTTTTTCCTTGGCGCTGTAGTAGTGGCAGCGTCAACAGTCTCGGTCTTTTTTACCTGGGACCGTCTGTCCTGTTTTTTATGCCGCTGTTTGAAATCAAACCCTTTTCTGTTGACATCTACTCTTCTGATTGAGTCAAATGCCCTCTGCATGCCGGGTTTGCTTTTGAATTTGGTTATCTTGTCCGTGTCTACCTCTTTTTTGAAGCGATCAGGTACAATTACCTCATCCCCTTCTACAGGTACCGGAGCTTCCTTTGGGACCGGTTTTGCTTTAGCAGGAGTTTTTGGCTTTTCTTTAGCCTCTGGTTTTTCTTTTTTGACAGGGGCTTTGGCTTTTGTGACCTTCTTTGCTGTCTTTGCTTTTTCAGGTGCTGCTGGTTTTTCTTCTTTTAAAGGAGTCTTTTTCCCCTTGGAATATAAATAAACAAGTTTTTCTACAGAACTGTCATCCAGACCTGACATGTGGGACTTTGCAGGTATACCAAGCTCTTTCAGCTTGGCAAGGAGTTCCTTGCTCGGGACATTAATTTTTTTTGATAA
>CALZJD010000277.1 GCA_945787795.1 Thermodesulfovibrionia bacterium
ATATTTCAACAAACGGCTCCAGGTAGACATCATAATGCATCTCTTCTGAGGGGTAGATCATTAAAGTGTTCGAACGTGCCAAAATAATTATATGGACATTAACTGTTTTTTTGCTCCTTCTATTTCTTATGCCAATAATATTTTCCGAACAGGTAGGCTTCAGTTCCGCGCTTAAGGGATCAATGGTCATTGGATTGATGCTTACTTTCATATTTGCCTCTATTTTTTTCCTGTATGAACTTGTACTCATCGTAATTAAATTTATACAGAAGAACAGGCCCTCATCCTCATAAACAGACAGGATTACAGTTTAGTCCTTTAACAGTCATTTTTAAAAAGATAAATACCTACAATTTAACAACAGGTTACAGCATGTATTGTTACCTGTGCTTGATATTTAATTAGATATCGTTTAATATTATACTAAATGTAATAATTAACGATGTTTAATGTTTGATTGAGTCTAAATTGTGATATGGAGACAATTACTAACATAAACCGACGTGAGAGGAAAAAACTGGAAACACGGCAGAAGATCACCAAGATTGCCATGTATTTGTTCAAGAAGCAGGGTTTTGATTCCACTACAATGGAACAGATTGCAGAGGAAGTCGATATATCAAAGGCCACCCTTTATAACTACTTCCCTGTGAAGGAATCTATTATCAGTGATTACTGGCAGAGCAATGTTAAAGATCTAAAGTATCACCTTTTAAAAATGATACAGCTCATGCCGGATACATCGTCCCGGATACAGAAAACATTTATAAAGTCCGCTACTGAACTTTTTAAATCTAAACAGGACATATACAAGGTCTATTTAAATCACTGGCTCAGGAATTTTAATAACCCTTCTGTCAGCAAGCGCATGGAGAGTGGCTTTGAAGATATTTTTACCATGATTATAAAACTTGGACAGCAGTCGGGTGATATAAGAAAAGACCTCCCACTCGAGCTTCTCATAAAGCATCTGGAGTTCATGTTCCTTACTGCATGTATAAACTGGTTGACCGATCCGAAATTATTCCCATTGGAAAAGACCCTGAACCATACTGTTCTGCTTTTTGTAGATGGTGCAGGGGCTGGATCACGAGGCCGAAAAAGTAAATCAAAAACATACGGAAAAGATTCATCCCAGGGTTCTCTTCTTTAACTGCCTCTCCCCAACTGTCACATGCTGTACCCTTATCTACAATTGTGACCTGAATCACTGATTAACTTATGTATCTGGATTACTATACATTTATTGTTAATGACGACAAATTTTGTTAATGACGACAAAAATTGTTAATGACATTAAAGGAGAAATGACTTATGGAAACTTTATTTAATAATATAGGAATTGCCTGTCGTAAATTTGGTGCGCTCAAACAATCAGTAAATAAAAATAAGAAAGTAACAGGAAAAAATACAAAAAATGCAAAACACATTATGCAGGGACAGGCATATTATAATCTTGGTATGTTCACACAGGCGATAACGTTTTACAAACGCGCACTGAAATTCAATCCTGATGATGAGAAAATTCACATAAATCTCGGTAATGCCTATAGGAAACTTGGCATGTTCAAAGAGGCAGTGAAGTCTTATAAATATGTTGTGCATTCAAAACCTAATAATGCAATAGCCCATTATTGTCTGGGACTTGCCTATGGCAAAATTGGCATGTATAAGCAGGCAAAAAATTCACTTGAGCAGTCCTTAATGATTGACGATTCAAATGCACAGGCACACTTTAACCTTGCTATAATTCACCTGAGATTAGAGGACAACACTGCAGCAATTAGTGAATACAGAATATTAAATGACCTTGCCCCTGAATTGGCCGGCAGACTTACCGAAATGATGACCGATCAAACCGCATAAATACGTCGAACTGTCTCTTTTCTACTAGCCGGTTAATATTTTCAACCTGTCTGCCGATATATATATATCAAGTTATCAAGGAGAATGTATGTGATAAAACTTTCTAATGTGAATAAGACCTATGAAAAAGCAATTGTACTAAAAAACTGCTCAATGACTATGGACAGGGGTGAGTTCGCCTTTATTACAGGACCAAGCGGCGCAGGGAAGTCAACATTACTCAAACTGCTCTATTGTTCTGAAAAGATAGATGGAGGACATATTTCTGTAGATGAGTGGATATTAAGCAAACTTAAGAAAAGAACCATTCCTTTTTTTAGACGCAATATAGGTGTTGTATTTCAGGATTTCAAGCTCCTGTTTAATAAATCGGTCTTTGAAAATGTCGCCCTTTCATTGAGAATACATCACATGGATTCCAAAGAAATCATGGAACGGGTCAAGTCAATTCTCAAGGAAGTCAAACTTATGCACAAATCCGATATATTCCCCCAATTCCTTTCAGGTGGCGAGCAGCAAAGGGTGGTAATAGCACGGGCAATGGTATCACAGCCTATGCTGTTACTGGCAGATGAGCCTACCGGAAATCTTGATTCAGATAACACGAGATCAATAATGCGTCTATTTAGAGAAATAAATACAAAAGGCACAACCGTACTTATAGCAACCCATAATGAAGACCTCTATTACGGGTCAGGTCGAAGAGTGTTTCACCTCAATAACAAGCATATTGAAAAGGAAATTGTAGGATGAATATTTTAATTAACCATTCTATCCATAAGCATAGGATTATCCATTCTCTGTTCATTCCTGCTTATTACATTTAATATCGACGCCTTTATGCAGCGATGGTCCAGCAGTTTCGGTCTTGTCGTGTATCTTAATGAAGACATAAACGATGCTCACGTACGGGAACTTGAGACATATTTTCAGCAGGACAGTGAACTGTCGAATATAAAGTATGTGTCCAATGTTGAAGCGCTGGATGAAGTCAAGGCAACTCTTGGCGCAAATGCCGTTATTCTGGATGATTTTAATGACAATCCTCTCCCTGCAACATTTGAGCTTCAGCTTGGTAATGGACGTATTGATCCGAAATTAGTAAGACAAAAAGCCGATGCAATAAAGCAGCTGCCCGGAGTCAATGATGTTCAGTACGGAGAACAATGGCTTGCATCATTGAACACCATATCGGATACATTGAAAATGGTTGCACTTTTTTTTGCGTCCGCAATATTTATATCCACAGTATTTACCACTTATAACACGATTAAAATATTCTTCTACAGACGAAAGGAAGAGCTTAAGACCCTTAAACTGCTTGGCGCAACCAATGCCTTTGCCCGTACGCCTTTTTTAATTGAGGGCCTGTTTATTGGCATTATTGGCGGATCGATAAGTTCTGTTCTTGTTTTCGCCTTATCATCATTTACTACCACAAGAATTGTTGAGTTCATGCCT
>CALZJD010000278.1 GCA_945787795.1 Thermodesulfovibrionia bacterium
GGTGGTAGACTACCACGTTGATAGGCTGGGTGTGTAAGTGCGGTGACGTATTTAGCTAACCAGTACTAATTGACCGTGAGCCTTGACCCCCTTACTCAGTGTCCTGCAGTTACTATGTTTAAACACATTGGGGCACGTCCAACAGGACGTGTCCCTTTTTTATTATCGAGTTGAGGATGTACATATCCTCTATTATTAAATACATTAATAAATATTGTCATAATGGCATTAATCATTGTCATTTAATGTCATTATGATAATTTTTTCTCCGCTTGAATATTGTAACTTATTGATTTAATGAGAATGTAATTTGGCATCTATATTGCACATATTTCATAGTTATTATGAATAAATCGCTAAACTGGGGGGGGAGTTCTTTGAAGATAGAGAACAGAAGAACCTGCGAAAGAATACGGACTAATATGTACGCGAGATTTTTTTATGGTAATTTATTTTATTCCGGCTCAATTTTAAATGTATCGGACAGCGGTATGTTTATAAGCACAAAAAGGATTCTACCTGTTGACGCCATATTTGTAGTAATCATCCGTCTTGAACATGAACTCTTGAAGGTTATAGCAAGAGTTAACCGCATTACTTCAACATCCGGCAATACTACTGGCATAGGGGTAACATTGTTAAGCCCTTCAAGAAGTTATCTTGATCTGATTGGCAAAATAAAAACGGTCTAACTTTATTCCCTGCCAGGCCAGTGAATTCCATTACTGTTTAAAATGTAAATGGCTAGATTTATATGTACATAATTTAAATATAGTATTAGTGACTTTTTTCTATAAAGGTTCCAAGGGGTTAAGAAATTGAGGATTCCGGTTGAATTCATTGATCCCGTGAATCCTATAATTTCTTTCTAATTAAAATGCCCCTCTATCCAGTGTCCTGTACTGAATGGCTTCGGATATATGCTCGGCGCTTATCTTTTGTGTCCCCCCAAGGTCGGCTATGGTTCTGCCGACTTTTAATATCCTTGTGTAAGCCCTCGCTGATAGCCCCAGTTTGTGCATGGCCGCCTCAAGGAGCTTCTGGGCGTCCTCATTCAGGACACAATGTCTCTTAATATGCCTGGACCGCATCTTGGCATTGGAGTAGAAGTTATCTTTCTTAAAACGCTCGATCTGAATCTGTCTGGCAGAGCGCAGGCGGTTACGTATATCTATTGAAGGCTCACCGCAATATTTATTGGAAAGATCTTTGTACGGAACAGCAGGTACTTCCACGTGGATGTCTATTCTGTCAAGGAGAGGCCCGGAAACCCGCTGCCTGTAACGGTGAATCTGTGATGGTGAACATACACACTGGTGCTTGGCATCGCCAAGATACCCGCAGGGACAGGGGTTCATGGCGCACACCAGCATAATGGAAGCGGGGTAGGTTATCGAGCTTAATGCACGTGAAATTGTAACAAAACCATCCTCAAGGGGCTGCCTCAAAACTTCAAGCACATTTCTTTTAAACTCGGGGAGCTCATCCAGAAACAGTACCCCGTTGTGGGCCAGACTGACTTCTCCGGGTTTCGGATACTGTCCTCCTCCTACCATGGCAGCGTCAGACAACGTGTGATGAGGTGCGCGGAAGGGGCGGGTGGCAATCAGGGGCTGACCATGATTAAGCAGTCCGACAGCACTGTGAATACGTGTTGTCTGCAGTGCCTCTTCAAAGGATATCTCAGGCAGTATCGTTGGAAGGCGGCGGGCAAGCATTGTCTTGCCTGAACCCGGACTGCCGATCATGAGAAAATTATGGTTTCCTGCTGCAGAAACTTCAAGCGCCCGTTTCACATGTTCCTGTCCCTTCACATCAGCAAAGTCGTCCTGATATAGGGAGCAGGCTTTCATCACAGATGAGATGTCTATATACGTCGGCTCAAGATTATTTGTTCCGCTCAAAAACTCAATCAGCTCCGGTAAATTCCCGAATCCATACACAGGGATGCCGTCAACAACTGCCGCTTCCTTTGCATTTTCCCGGGACAGTATTATCCCTTGTAACTTTTCAGCCCTCAGCCCTGGCCTTTATGGCCATTGACAGGGTGCCTCTTACTGGTTTGATTTTACCGTCAAGAGACAGCTCTCCTGATATAAGATATCCCTTGGCTGATTCCGGACTGATTATCCCTTCAGCAATGATAATGCCAAGAGCGATGGGAAGGTCAAAGGCAGACCCTTCTTTTTTTATATTGGCTGGAGCAAGATTTACCGTGATCTGTTTGAGAGGAAAATTAAAGCCGGTATTCTTAAGTGCTGTCCTGACCCTGTCCTTGCTTTCCTTGACCGCTGCATCAGGCAGGCCGACGGTGGAAAAATGAGGGAGGCCCTTGGCGGCAACATCAACTTCCACCCCTACGATATGTGCGTCGATGCCGATTAATGTGGCACTGAGAATTTTAGATAACATTCCATGTCCCCTGAGGATAAACGTTATACGTTACTTGTTAATCGTTATCTGATTAAATCGTGTTAACGAATTAAGAATCTGTAACAATATAACATATGCAAAAGGAAATTTGGAAAGGGTGAGGGTTCTCCCGTTTTCTGCTGGTTACGTATTATGATGGAATTTCGACAAGAACTAGGGGAACTTTCAGATAATGCTTGTCGGTCGTAAGTATTTTCAGACCGTACTGCATGGCTGAAGCAGCAATCCATATATCATTTGTTGGAATGGGAGTACCCTGTTCTCGAAGGTAGTTGATAATTATTGCATATCGTTCTGAAGTTTCTTCATCTATTTCTATTATCGAAACTCTTGGAGACGTGAGAAATTCATTCAGCAGGTGCCTGTTCTTCTTTTCATATCGGCCTTTGACAAAACCTGAGATCAATTCACCCAGAATAACAGGAGTGACCGATATTTCATCTGCCTGTTGAATGATGCTTTTAACGGCCTCATTGCCCTTGAGATATTCTGAATAGGCGGACGTGTCGAGTATTATCCTGTTTTTTTCCATAGTTCTTCATCAATTTTTCTCTGAGATTTCATATTTTTCTCAAACTCTTCAGCTTCCTTCTTTGACCACGCGCCACATAGATGGTCAAGATCATGATAAAGCGATTCGATAGATTTTTTTCTGGATGCAACACCGGCACCACGTTCGAGTAAAGAGATGATTGTCCTGTTAAGACTTAACTTCTCTTTTTTGGACTTCTTTTCTATTGCCTTCGCGATATTGTCCGGTATATCTCTTAATGTTATCTGTTTCATGCATCGCCTCCTTTATGAATCATAAATGACTCATAATGACTCTATTATTGCATCATAATGAAGTATTGTCAACATCCAATAAATGTTGCTTTAGAAAGATGAGGAGCAGTTGATAGGCACTCTCAAGGATATGGCATTGAACTCAGGCCGGCGCAGCGGATCAGATGTGAGAGTTACTGTGATGCGAAGATGTCCTGTCACCAATACAAGAGGGAATTGCAGGAGGTTTCATGACAGCGAAGTTAAAGTAAAGTGTCAGACCTACACATTACACAAAAGTAGTCATGATATTTTAATTAAAAGCAAATTGCTTTATAATGAGAAATGTTTTTGGGGAACATGGTATGACAAGACCATTACGTATTCAATTTGAAGGGGCACATTATCATGTGACATCACGTGGCAATGAGAGAAGGGATGTCTTTAGCAATAATAGTGATCGAGAACAGTTTCTTTCATATCTAAAATCCGCGCATTTTCGCTACAAAGCAGTATTTCATGCGTTCTGTCTCATGAATAATCACTATCACTTTTTATTGGAGACACCTAAAGGAAATCTATCACAAATAATGCATCACATTAATGGAGCCTACACGAACTACTTCAATATCAAGCATAGGAGACGTGGACATTTATTCCAGGGAAGGTATAAAGCCATTATCGTTGAAGCTGATTCGTATGCGGGAGAGCTATCACGCTATATACATTTGAATCCGGTTCGGGCCGGCCTGATAGATGTACCTGAAAAATATAAATGGTCCAGTTATAGATATTATCTTGGAAGTCATAAAAGGCCTGCATGGCTTAGCACAGGATTTATCTTGAGTTATTTTGAGGGAAAGGGGATTACTCCTGAAAAAAGATATCAGAACTTTATTCACGCAAAAATGCATATACGATATGAATCACCGTTAAAGAAAACATCAGCAGCAACAATCCTGGGATCTGAAGACTTCATTGAAATGATACGCGACCAATATGTTGATGGAACAAATCTTGATCGTGAGCTGCCTGCTATTCGGCAGTTAGCCAGGAATATAGATATTGAAGATATATACCGGTATGCTTTCGAGATATTACAACTCGATTTATCTCATTCGAAGAAAGTAACCATCTATCTCTGTCACAGGGATTGTGGAATGAAGCTAAAGCAAATCGGGAATTACTTCAATATGAGTGAATCGGCAGTATCAGAGGCTAGTAGAAGGTTTGATGTATCGATTAAGCACAATATAGAAATACAAGAACAAGTTGAAGAAATGCGAAAGAGCCTCAATCTGTGGCATGTGTAGGTCTGACACCACCCAC
>CALZJD010000279.1 GCA_945787795.1 Thermodesulfovibrionia bacterium
CAGAAGGCCAAAGAAACAATAAAATCTGATGCTGCTTTAATGGCCCTTGAACTTGCTGAAAAGGAGATCAGGGAAAAACTCGGACAAAAAGAGCAGGAATCTCTTATTGATGACTATATTAAAAGACTTGAGGCCAAAAATTGAACAAGAACCAGATTGCAAAAAAATACAGCAGGGCTATATTAAACACGGTTAAGCTTGCAGATATTCCCAGGCTCATTCAGGAACTGAAGGCTTTTTCCTCATTTATAGACGAGAACAGACAACTCAAGCTTCTTTTCGCAGGTCAGATTTTTTCTGATGAAGAAAAAGGGAAAGCTTTTGCTGCAATTAAACCTTCTCTGAAATTTAATGCCGGTACTGAAAAATTCCTGAACCTTATAATAACCCGGGGACATGTAACGGCAATGAAAGAGATCGTAGCCTATACCATTAATGTATATAACGAGAAGCAGAAAAAGGCCACAGCAGTGGTGATTTCCCCGGTTTCTCTGGACAGGGGGTATGCCGACAGGTTGAAAGTCGCATTAAAGAACTTGATAGACAAAGATGTAGATATAGAAAACGAAGTTGATCCGTCGCTTCTGGGCGGCTTTGTGGTAAGGGTTGGCAGTACTATCTATGACAGCAGTGTCAAAGGCCAGCTCCGTCTTTTAAAATCGGAATTAATGAGATAAATATTTTTGTAGGGGCGGGTTTAAAACCCTCCCCTACAATATTGCGGAGGTGAATGAATGGAAGTTTCAGACCTTAAAGCTGACGAAATAAGTGAACTGATAAAGAAACAGATCACTGACTTTGAAAAACGTGTTGATGTAAGTGAAGTCGGAACGGTTGTCAAGGTCGGTGACGGTATCGCAAAAATATACGGTCTTGACAAGTGCATGGCCTCGGAGCTGCTGGAGTTCCCCAATGATGTATTCGGTATGGCCCTGAACCTTGAAGAAGACTCTGTCGGAGCTGTTCTGTTTGGTGAAGATACGCTGATCAAGGAAGGCGATGTTGTAAAACGCACAGGAAGGATCATGTCAGTGCCTGTGGGGGAAGCCCTTCTTGGAAGGGTGGTCAATGCTATTGGCCAGCCTATTGACGGCAAGGGACCAATTGATTCTAAAGAAAACCGGATAGTTGACGTGGTTGCTCCCGGTATTATTGACAGGCAGCCTGTTCGTGAGCCTCTCCAGACCGGCATTAAATCAGTTGACGCGATGATCCCCGTAGGAAGAGGACAGAGAGAGCTGATAATTGGTGACCGTCAGGTCGGTAAGACGGCAATAGGTATTGATGCAATTATAAATCAGAAAGGCGGCGATGTTGTATGCATTTATGTCGCAGTCGGTCAAAAGCGTTCCAATGTTGTCCGTGTTGCCAAAAAGCTCGAAGAAGCAGGCGCACTGGAGCACACAATTATTGTTTCTTCAACAGCGAGTGAGCCGGCGCCTCTCCAGTACATTGCTCCTTACACAGGATGTTCAATGGGAGAATACTTCAGGGACAGCGGTAAACATGCACTGATCGTATATGATGATCTTAGTAAACAGGCGACTGCCTACAGGCAGCTTTCTCTGCTGCTCAGACGTCCTCCGGGACGTGAAGCGTTCCCCGGAGATGTTTTCTATCTCCATTCAAGACTGCTTGAAAGGGCGGCAAAACTCTCTGACGCTCTTGGTGGAGGTTCTCTGACAGCGCTTCCCATTATTGAGACACAGGCCGGTGACGTATCCGGTTATATTCCTACAAACGTTATTTCCATTACCGACGGCCAGATATATCTTGAGCCGGAGCTGTTCTATGCCGGTGTGAGGCCTGCTGTTAATGTTGGTCTTTCGGTCAGCCGTGTTGGTGGTGCTGCACAGACAAAGGCAATGAAGCAGGTTGCAGGTACACTTAGACTTGACCTTGCGCAGTTCAGGGAGATGGCGGCTTTTGCCCAGTTCGGGTCTGACCTTGACAAGGCAACTCTTGCGCAGATTGAGCGGGGAAAAAGAATGGTTGAACTGCTGAAACAGGACCAGTATGTTCCGATGACCATGGAGGACCAGGTTATTGTCCTTTTTGCCGGTACCCAGGGTTATCTTGACGATATCCCGGTAGAAGCAGTCAAGAAATTTGAAAATGAGTTCCTTAAATTTATAAAAGGGACGAAAGATGATCTCCGTACTGAACTTGGCGACAAAAAAGCGATCGATGATGATCTTAAGGCAAAACTGGTTCAGGCAATAGAAGAATTCAAGAAAGGATTTCAGGCGTAATGTAGGGGCAGGCCTCCGTGCCTGCCCAACAAAGGGCAACCACAGAGGGTTGCCCCTACGTTAGAGGAATAAATGGCTACTTTAAGAGATATACAGAAAAGAATTAAGGCGGTTGAGAATACCAAGAAGATAACAAAGGCCATGAAAATGGTGGCTGCTGCGAAACTGAGAAAAGTCCAGACCCGGATGATGGATCTCAGGCCTTATGCTGATAAAATGCATGATGTTCTCACCAGTCTTGCCAAAGGCGCTGACAGGGAATCTCATCCATTGCTTTCATTCAGGCCGAGAAAGACTGTTGAAGTTGTTGTCGTCACTGCTGACAGGGGTTTATGTGGTGCCTTT
>CALZJD010000280.1 GCA_945787795.1 Thermodesulfovibrionia bacterium
CGGAATGACCGGTACTGCTGATACAGAGGCAGAGGAGTTTGCAAAGATCTATGATCTGGAAGTAGCGGTTATACCCACTAACAAGCCGATGATCAGAAAGGACAATGCCGATGTCATTTACAAAACAGTCAAAGCAAAATTCCATGCAGTTGCTGATGAGATAACAGACTGTCAAAAAAGGGGGCAGCCGGTTCTTGTTGGAACAATCGCAATAGAAACATCAGAACTGCTTGCATCAATGCTTAAAAAGAAGAAAGTACCGCACTCTGTATTGAACGCAAAGTATCATGAAAACGAGGCTGAGATTGTGTCCCAGGCAGGCAGGAGCGGGGCTGTAACCATAGCGACAAACATGGCCGGAAGAGGTACAGATATCGTACTGGGAGGTAATCCTGAAGGTCTGGCCAAGGACATGATTGGAGACAAAAAGGATTACACAGAGGATGAATATAATAAGACTTTTGAAAAGGCGCTAAAGTTTTGTGAAGAGGACAGGGAAAAAGTGATCGAAGCTGGCGGTCTTCATATTCTGGGGACTGAAAGACATGAGTCAAGACGAATAGACAACCAGCTCAGGGGCCGTTCCGGCCGCCAGGGGGATGCCGGTTCTTCAAGGTTTTATCTTTCTCTTGAGGACGATCTAATGAGGATATTCGGTTCAGACCGGATAGCCGGAATGATGGGTAAGCTGGGAATGGAAGAAGACCAGCCTATAGAACACAAATGGGTATCAAAGGCCATAGAGACCTCACAGAAAAGGGTCGAGGCCCACAACTTTGATATAAGAAAACACCTGCTGGAGTATGATGATGTTAACAATAAACAGCGGACAGAAATTTATTCATTTCGAAGGGAGATACTGACAGCTGACAGTCTGAAAGAGAGAATCATTGAAATGGCTGAAGAGTCCCTTGATGAAATCCTTAATATTTACTGTCCTGAAGACAAGCATGCTGAGGAGTGGGATCTGAAAGCCCTTGGTGATGCCCTTTATGGACAGTTCCTCATATCTCCGTCACTGGATGTGATGAACTTTGATGAGCTTCGTAAGGGTCTTGTTGATGAATTCATGAAGGCTTATGAAAGCAAGGAGCAGGAAATAGGGAATGAAACATTCAGATATCTGGAAAAAATGGTCCTGCTGCAGGTAGTGGATTCCCAGTGGAAAGACCATCTGTTGAGCATGGACCACCTGAAAGAGGGAGTGGGACTGCGCGGATATGGCCAGAGAGATCCACTGGTAGAGTATAAAAAAGAAGCATTTGATATGTTTGCAGGCCTTGGCAGCAGGGTAGCATCAGAGGTGGTTTCAAGGATGATGAAGATACAGATTGCCAGGGAGCAGGAAGTGCAGGAAAAGTTTGTTCCCAGGCAATCAAGGATGACATACGGCAGGGGCAGCGGAACAGAAAGCTCTAAACCTCAAACGGTTATAAAAGACAAAAAGATAGGAAGAAATGATCCCTGCATTTGCGGCAGCGGCAAGAAATACAAAAAATGCTGTGGAATGAATGCGTAACCTCCTTCTATTAGACAAGGGCAGTTCATATGTCCGTGCTTATAAAAAGTCCCTGAAAGACAAAGGGTGGCGCATCACAAGCGCCCAGAAGATCAAAGAAGCCCTCCACCACTTAAAAACAGGCAAGACAGATATAATTATTGTTGATGGTTCTGTATCATATGCGTTTTCAGGCTCAGCTACATTTCTTCATCTCTCAGCCTCGATCCCCAAAATAGTACTGATAGAGAGAGACATTACAAAAAAAGAAAAAAAAGCATGGCTGAAATGCGATCTTGCCTTTCCCATACGTGAAGAGTTGACCTCTGAAGAGTGTCTGCAATGGGTGAACAAACTTGCGATGTATACATCAATGCAGATAGAGCATGAGACAATCAAGGCAGAACTGGGACAAACGTCAAAGGCATTAATATTACATGATGAAATTAGAAAGATACTCGCTTCAACTTCTGAAATTGGAGCAATCTTGACGTCAATTTTAAAGGCATTAAAAACTCGCACCGCTTCCCGGGCCTGTTCCCTGCTTATCAGTGATGAACCTTTTTTTGAGATGCTTAAGCTTCGGAATTCTACCATGATCAGAAGACAGGTATTTAAAAAAGGAACCGGCATCGCGGGTCTTGTCATGGAAAAGGGAACTGCCCTGAATATCAAAGATGCTGTGGCTGATAAGCACTATAATAAAACTGCTGACAGTTACGGGAAAATTCAGGTAAGGGCTTTGCTGTGTGTTCCTGTTGTGATCCGCGATCGAATCGTGGGAGTCATCAGACTTTTGAATTCAGACAGAAAAAAAGTGTTTTCAGATGCTGACCTGCACCTGCTGGAGCATGGTGCAGACTATATTGCAATATCGATCGAACGGGCTTTTCTGTATGAGAAATTAAAGAATGATGAATTAACCAGCCTCTACAATATGAATTATATACGTCAGGCTATTGATATGGAGATAGAGCGCTCAAGACGTTTCAATCTGGTCTTTTCACTTATTTTTATGGATATGGATAATTTCAAAAAGGTAAATGACAAATATGGTCACCTTGTTGGCAGCAGGGTGATAGTTGAAATAGCCCAG
>CALZJD010000281.1 GCA_945787795.1 Thermodesulfovibrionia bacterium
ATGATGGGGGAATATCAGGTCTGCTCCGCCTCCGTGTATGTCAAAGCTTGCTCCGAGATATTTTGATGACATGGCAGTGCACTCAATATGCCAGCCCGGCCTTCCTTTACCCCAGGGGCTATCCCAGAAAGGCTCCCCTTCCTTGGAGTCTTTCCACAATGCAAAATCAAGGGGACTCCTCTTTCTCTCATCAATATCAACTCTGGCTCCGGCTTTGAGGTCATCGATATTCTTTCCGGACAGCTTTCCATACTCAGAGAATCTGCTGACTTCAAAATATACATCACCATCAACAGGATAAGCGTATCCTTTATCAATAAGACCGCTGATGGTCTCTATCATTTCTTCGATATGGTCAGTAGCGTTTGGTTCCACATCAGCCCTGCTTACACCGAGCAGCTCCATGTCATGGTAATATTCATCAGTGTATTTCTTTGCCACCTCCTCTGTTGAATTACCCTCCTGTGCTGCACGTGCTATTATTTTGTCATCAATGTCAGTAATGTTTCTTACATGGGTCACATCATATCCGCTGTATCTCAGGTATCGCTTTATAATGTCAAACACTACAGCACTCCTGGCGTGGCCCAGGTGACATACATCATAGGCGGTTATCCCGCACACATACATATTGACTTTGTCCGGGGTAAAGGGAGTGAACTCCTCTTTCTTCCCGCTCATTGTGTTATACACTTTAATGGACTTTCCCTTTCCTTCCAAAGTGCTGATTCTCCTTTCAAGTTCCAGTATATAGTTATGCATCTCTTCAAATTTATCTTCAACCGGATCAGGGATATGCACATGATCAAGCATTTCCACCGGACCCTCTTCAAACATCTTGACCACCTTCTTCTTTATTACCCTTCCCGGCACTCCCACAACAATAGAGTTTTTGGGAACATCTTGGAGCACAACCGAGTTGGCACCTATTTTGACATTGTCCCCGATAGTAATGGCGCCGAGCACTTTTGCTCCGGTACCGACAACCACATTATTATGCAGGGTGGGATGTCTCTTTCCTGTTTCCTTTCCTGTACCTCCAAGAGTTACTCCCTGGTATAACAGGCAGTTTTCGCCAATCTCCGCAGTCTCTCCTATTACCACTCCCGTTCCGTGATCTATGAAAAAACCACCTCCGATCCTGGCAGCAGGATGTATCTCGATACCGGTAAATATTTTTACGAGCTGAGAAAGGAAACGGGGTAAAACAGGAATGCCGACGTTCCAGAGGAAATGATTTAACCGGTGAAAAACTATTGCATGTAATCCTGAATAGGACAGGATGACCTCAACCTTGCTCTTGGCGGCCGGATCCATGCTAAAAACGGTTTTATAATCATGTCTTATATCATCCCATACACCCATAATGAGGTATTATACAACATACGTAGTATGTAGCTGGTAGTCGGTAGTCAGGGAGGCTATAATAAAATTTATCTGTTTCACTACTAACTACTGACTACTAACTACTTTCTTTGTCGTATTTATTATCTATAATTCACAAACTCCACATGAATACCCAGGTCTTTTTCTTTCAAAAGTGAGATTACCGCTTGAAGGTCATCTTTCTTTTTTGCCCTGATGCGGAGCTGGTCTTTCTGTATCTCGGACTGCACTTTCAGCTTGGCATTTTTCACTATCTTTACAATTTCCTTGCCTTTCTCAGTAGGGATGCCCTGTTGAAGGGTCGCAATCTGTCTCACTGTGCTTCCGGCAGCATCTTCTATCTTGCCGTAGCTTATTGCCTTAACAGGTACCTGTCTTTTTATGAATTTACCCTCAAGTATTTCAACCACACTTTTCAGCTTAAATTCATCATCAGAAGTTATCGTTATCAGGCTGTTGCCCTGATCCAGCTCAAGGTTGCTTTTACTGCCTCTGAAGTCAAACCTCTGTTTGATTTCCTTCATCGCCTGCTGGATTGCATTTGAAACCTCCTGAAGATCAACCCTGCTTACCACATCAAAAGAAAATTCAGCCATATTGATGGACCTCCAATATAATTATTTATCATGATTAATTTATATATTATCCATAGGATTATATATTAAATCCGGCTTTTAATCCCAGAGCTTGCACTATTTGGCTTGTATGTTTCTCATATGTTATTGTTAAATATCTATATTAAGCAGAATCTTTCAGCTTTCTCTGGTTTGCAGAAGGAGGAACAGATTATGAATTATTTACTATTCATGAAGCAGGTTTCTATTGTATGTATCTTAAGCACTGTCCTGGTTATATCATCAGTCCGGGCTGAAACAGCCGGCAATAAAAGCATGCCCGATGTGATAGATGGCAAAAATATTTTCATTGAATATACGCTTAAGCTGGAAGATGGTGAGGTTGTTGATACCAATGTAGGCTCCGCCCCGATGACCTTTATTCAGGGTAAAGGTCAGATAGTGCCGGGACTGGAAAAAGAACTGACCGGAATGAAAAAAGGCGAGAGCAAACAGGTGGTTGTTACCCCTGAAGATGGATACGGTAAGATTCGGGACAATGCAATTCGTGAAGTTCCAAAAGAAAAGATCCCAAAAGAAGCGCATAAAGCCGGCGAACAGATCCAGGGACGCACAGCCAGAGGG
>CALZJD010000282.1 GCA_945787795.1 Thermodesulfovibrionia bacterium
TTCGGTGAAAATATTATCTCCCCTGGCAAAGGTTTTTTCCGTAAGCATTCCTTCAAGCTTCTTCAGGGCCTGATCAGACAGGTTCTGAAAAAGAGGCATGCCGGCCATTAAGAGCAAACTGTCTTTATTATCAATGCTCATAAGGATTTTAATAACATTAATCTTTCATTTCTGTCAAAAAACTCCCTACAGACAATAAAGATCTGTTGCAATTTATTCATTTTCTTGACATATATCAAGGATATGTTCTTTGGACTTGATTAAGATAGCAATTAGTGGTAAGAGAGTTACATAAACATATTAATAACATATTAAAGGAGGCATGTCATGTTTTGTAATCAATGTGAACAGGTAGCGAAAGGGGGAAACTGCAGTACAATAGGTACATGTGGCAAGAAACCCGATGTTGCGGCATTACAGGATCTTCTGATCTATGCACTGAAGGGATTATCGCTGGTTGCTATGGAAGCCAGAAAAGTGAATGTAGTTGATAAGGAGGTTGATGAATTTTCAGTAAGCGCCCTTTTTTCGACGCTCACAAATGTTGACTTTGATCCTGAAAGATTTGTGAAGCTTATAAAGGAATGTGTTGAAAGAAGGGAAGATCTCAGGAGCAGTCTAAAAAAGGCTGGCGGCAATGCTGATTTTGAAGATGCACCAGCCACCTTTACTCCTGTTGACACAATTGACGGATTGATCAAACAGGGTGAGGAACTGATAAATTATCCTGAAGAGGTAAATGAAGATATAAAGTCTCTGAAGCTGACAACCCTTTATGGTCTTAAAGGAATTGCAGCTTATGCATATCATGCACGGATTCTTGGATTTGAGGATAAAGCTATTTACGAATATACGCATGAAGCGCTAAGTTCCATGCTTAGTACACATATGTCTCTCGAAGACTGGATTGCATTGACCCTCAAGTGCGGTGAAATCAATCTCAAAGCCATGGAAATCCTCGATGCCGCTCATACGGAAACATATGGACATCCCGTTCCCACTGAGGTCCCCCTTGGAGTAAAAAAGGGGAAGGCTCTGCTCGTTTCCGGTCATGATCTCTATGACCTGGAACAAATACTTAAGCAGACCGCAGATAAAGGTATTACTGTGTATACGCATGGTGAGATGCTCCCGACACACGGGTATCCAAAATTAAAGAAATATCCTCATTTCTATGGTCATTATGGAACAGCCTGGCAAAACCAGGCAAAGGAGTTTGCAGAGTTCCCCGGCTCAATCGTCATGACAACAAATTGTATCCAGAAACCGCATGATTCATATAGAGACAACATATTTACATGCGGACTCGTTGGCTGGCCAGGAATAACACATATTCAGGATCAGAATTATGAGCCTGCAATCAAAAGGGCACTTGAGCTTCCGGGTTTCAGGGAAGACAAACCGGGCAAAACCATCATGACAGGTTTTGCCAGAAATGCTGTCATGGGAGTAGCAGATAAGGTAATTGACGGGGTAAAAAGCGGGGCAATAAAACATTTCTTCCTTGTAGCAGGATGTGACGGAGCAAAGCCGGGGAGAAACTATTACACCGAGTTTGTAGAGAAAGTGCCTCAGGACAGTGTTGTACTCACACTTGCCTGCGGTAAATTCAGGTTCTTTGATAAAGACCTTGGTAACATAGGCGGAATTCCCCGCCTCCTGGACATAGGCCAGTGTAATGACGCATATTCTGCTGTCCAGATAGCGGTAGCGCTTTCCAAGGCATTTGGAGTAGGCGTTAATGACCTGCCCCTCTCCATGGTGCTCTCATGGTATGAACAGAAGGCAGTAGCAATTCTGCTTTCCCTTTTGCATTTGGGCATTAAGGACATAAGGCTTGGGCCTACATTGCCCTCGTTTTTAACTCCCAATGTGCTCAATTTCCTTGTTGAAAAATACGACATAAAACCGATCACTACACCTGATGAAGACATTGCAGCGATTCTGAATAAAGAAGTTATTGAAGCCTAGTTTTACTCTACATGGGGGGAACAACTGTTCCCCCTTTCTTATGTATCAATGAGCCCTTAAAGCTCTTTCAGTTATTGAAATCACTATATTTTATCGCCCCTCTACTACATATTATTATAATTATTAATTTAAGTGTTATTATATCTTTTGCATGGATAACAGGTTTTATAAAAGAACTTACCTGAACCTTACTGCCAGGATAATTGCAGATGGCAAGTCCTTTGAGGGCGCTATTGAAAATGTCTCTGAAGGAGGTGTCGGGTATATCATAAACTCATCTATTAAGGATTCCATTTTAAACCCGCGAAAAAAATCGAAATCAGTTTCCTTACCTCATCAGGCGATAATATTAATCTCGAATGTGAGATAGCCTGGTTTTCAAGACCCCCGGCAGGGACCACTGATCTGGCCCTCGGTCTCAAAATAGTGGACCCCCCTTCTGAGTATAAAGAATGGATAACTAATTTATCCGGGAGCAGCATAATCAAAAAGATCAAATGAACTACCCCGCAGCAAGCTGCGGGGTATCAAAAGCGGTCATTCCCGAGGCCTGCCGGTAGGCAGGTCTGTTAATCGGGAATCCAGAAACCACGCAGCATTGTACATTTCTGTATAGAAATTTCCCTGCTTTGAAAAAGAGATATTCCCCCCGGCATTCACGGGCAATATGCACTTGCTTTAAATACGTAAGCATCCATGCTTCCCATGCTCTGGCTTCCAAAAATGCCTCCTGTATCGCCTGTAACATAAACATATCCATTATCATCTATATCGATGGATGAAGCGTGATCAGTACTGACAGTCCCGAGCTGGCTTGCCCACTCAATGACCCCGTTTTGAGAATATTTGGAAATATAGATATCATAACCGCCAAGATTCTGGGCACCAATGGTACCATATGTATACCCTGTGATAAAAATGTTACCTGCGGGACCGGTAACTACTCCATTGCTGTAATCATACGTTGATGTACCGAACTGTTCTACCCAAAGCTGATTGCCATCCAGGTCATATTTTGCAAGAAATCCATCATAGAGGCCCTGATTTATTCCATCAAGGTTGCCGTATGTCGAACCTGTTACATACACGGCACTGCTGTTGATGTCTACAGCAATATCGCTTCCACCATCACTTGATGCGCTTCCAAACTGTTTTATCCATATCTGGTTACCATCACTGTCGTATTTGGCAATATAGACATCAGTAACTCCATTGTTTGTTCCATCAAAAATTCCTCTGGTATGTCCCGTTATATAGAAATTTCCATTGCCATCAAATGAAATGCCTTCACCGGTGTCATCAAATATACCCGGTGAACTGATCTGATGGATCCATTGCTGAGTCCCTTCCAAAGAAGTCTTTATCAGGATAAGATCATTATTTGTTGCATTACCTAAGGAAGATGTACCGACAATAAAGATATTGTTATTATAGACAGCGGCCCTGTTTCCTTTGTCACTGCGCCCAGCAATCCCGTATTGATTTAACCACAGCTGGTTTCCGCCGGTATCATATTTTGCTATAAAAATATCACTTCCTGCGTTACCTATTACATATATATTGCCGGACGCGTCGCTTACAACATCATTGCCCTTTTCAGAGTCTGATGTGCCAAACTCTCTGATCCATTCATTGTTGCCGTACTCGTCATATCTGGCCACATGAGCATCCTGAAATGAAAATGGAGAGTAGTTATACGTGTTCCCCGGGATTTCCCCCTGTGTAGCTCCCGTGATGTGAACATTGCCATGCACATCAACTGATACACCCGCTGCATAGTCAAAACCATTCGGATTCTCATCGGTTATATAAGAGCCGTACTGTCCAACCCATTTAATGAGAGCAGCATTTATGAAACGATCAACATTTGCATTATCGGGGCAGTTATCTACATCGTCGCATATAAAATCATTATCAGCATCAGGATTAGCGGGATTATCGGGGCAGGGATCGTTATCAGCACATAGCCCATCATTGTCTATATCGTTATTTGCATCATAAGGGCACATGTCACATGTGTCGCCGATGTTGTCAAGGTCTGAATCTGTCTGGTCATTATTGGCTGTATCCGAACAGTTATCACAGGCATCGCCGATACCATCCAGGTCAATATCTGTTTGATCACTATTGGATAACACAGGACAATTATCAACATCATCGGTAATCCCGTCACTGTCAATATCAAAAAGTACGAAATATGTTTTTGGATTATATGTCCTTAAATACCACCCGGCCTTATACTGGTCATTCGGATCAGCACCAGCGGAAAGATCTGCAACTGCAGTGCCGTGACAGGCGGAACAATCCTGAGGAGTTGTAATAGCGCCTCCCCTGTTCTCTATAGTGTTCCATAATCCCGGATCAGTCAATTCAAAGTATTTTCCTGTGACTACATCGTAACGCAGGTTCTTAAATGTCCCCATTCTGGATGCAACGGTCATACGGGGATTATCAGTCCCATGAGGGTCATGGCAGAACAGGCATGTCTTCTTGGGTGTGATGGAATAATATACATGATAATAGTGAAGGTTCCTTTCATATAGAGGATCATTTGTGTCTGTCTGCCTGAAGTTTGTCTGCCATGTTTCAGGATCACCTGTTATTTCCTGTAACCAGCTCGATTCATGGCAGGAGTAACACAGTGCGAAATCACTGTACTGGCGACCCTGGTCATAAGGCAGCTCCATGCCCTTTTGATCATAGAAACGATAATTAGTCGGATTCGGAATGTAATCCATGACTGTTTTGAAATCTCTGTATTCATGGTCAATGTGCTGTCTGGAAGGCGAGTGACAATGAAGACAATTAACTGAAGGCTCATTACCATGACCGGTAACATAGAAACCGTACGTTGAGCCATCACCGATGACATTTCTTGCACTTACTCCCGTTCCATCAATTTTAGAGTTTGATGGCACATCATCGTGACATCCGGCACACCAGAACTCCTTGCCGACAGCAAGCGTTCTGCCGTCATATACACCATCGGACCAGTTTGTTTTAGCACCTGTTACTGCATCGTTTACTCCGTCAAATGATCCTCCCGGACTGTGGCAGTTATCACAGACAGTGGTATTGGCTAGGTCATTACCGTCTGCAAACATCGGCGGATTGTTAGTTCCGTGACAACCAGTATCACATGTCAGGTTTGGTCCTTTCACACTATTGAGATGCGTGTCATGGCTTTGTCCTGCTGCTCCGGGTAAAAATGCATTATCATGTGCATGGCATGTTCTGCAGTCCACTCCATTATTGTGGTCCTGTCCGCCAGGTGCTGTGCCATCTGCCTGATGGTGGTTTGTCTGGCTATGACAGGTGTTGCAGATGTTGTCTATATACGGTGAGCCGTCTGCAAATGAGCCTGCTCCACTGTATGAGGTAAAATCAATCGTGCCGCCCAGTACACTGCTGGCTATCGTTGTCCTTATCAGGTTCTGGTTAGATGACCCGAACATAGGATCGTGACAATCTACACAATTATTTGTGTATGTATATGCTGATCCCGGATTGTTCACATCGCTATGCGTCAACACATCAGGTGCTGTTCCAAAGTTCCCGGGATCTGCTACTTTTAGACTGCCTGTTGGTGTATGACACTGCTCACATTTGAAATCAGGTACTGGTGTCGTAAAGTCTGACGGAGTTACATGACAGAAGTCACAATTATTAAGAAACGCATTTGAGTTATGCGGAATGAAAAGATCAATAATCGGTCCAAATCCTTCAATATGGCGATGACAGGTTGTGCATTCCTGCCCATTGTTATGGTCCTGTCCACCGGGTGCTGTGCCGTCTCTCTGATGGTGGTTTGTCTGCGTATGACACATGTTGCAGATATTTTCATTATACGGAGGTCCGTCTGCAAATGAATCCGCTCCCGATGCTGCGGTAAACTCTACTATTTCCTCAACGTTTATTGCGGTTACCGGATTATCAAAACATACATATTCCTTTATGTACTTTCCATACGATGTCCCGTATGCCCCGTCCTGTTCCTGCAGGTGAGGATTATGGCAAGTCACGCAGTCCATGTCCCAGGCGCCATACTTTGTGCCCAGTACTGTTGATGAATGCATCTGTACATCAGGTGATGACCCAAATCCAAACGGCCATGGATCAGGATACAGTGCCTTTGATGTTCCCCCTGTTGTATGACACCGGTCACACGCATACCTGATCGGATCCTGCAGCGATGCACCATGACACTTGCCGCATAAGAGGTTGTTGTTTTCAGGATGAACAATATCATCACCTGTATTGGGAAGACCGTCAGGTCCGGGCGCCATCATGGTTTCTACATGCGGTCCGTCCTTTGGATTTGTCTTTGTTTCACAAAAAACAGGGCAATCATCTATGCCATCACAGTCATTATCTATTCCGTCATTACAT
>CALZJD010000283.1 GCA_945787795.1 Thermodesulfovibrionia bacterium
TGACGAGACCTGGCATATTGTCAGCAGCACACCCAGGGTCACAGGATTTGTAGGAGGTGAACGCCCCGCTCCTGTGCCGCAGGAAGAAATCGATTTAATTGTTCAACAGATTGAAGAAGGTCCTGCAACCCAGGTCAAGGCCCATTTTGACAGGGGTGACAGTGTGAGAATAATAGATGGCTCCTTTGCCAATTTTAACGGCTTTGTTGATGAAATTGATGAAGATCACAGCAAACTTAGAGTAATGGTAACAATATTTGGAAGACAAACCCCTGTAGAACTGAACTATTTACAGGTTGAAAAAACATAAATTTATCCACAGATTTCGCAGATGGCACAATAATGATTTTATAATCTGTTTAATCAGTGTAATCTGCGGATATGATAACATTGGAGGTTTAGATGGCTAAAGAAATAATGGCAATGGTAAAACTGCAGATACCGGCAGGCAAGGCCAATCCGGCACCGCCGATAGGGCCGGCCCTGGGACCGCATGGTATTAATATAATGGATTTTTGCAAGGCCTTTAATGCCCAAACCCAGTCTTTGGGGGATACCATTATCCCGGCTGTTCTTTCCATATATAAAGACAGGTCCTTTTCATTCATTCTTAAAACACCGCCCGCATCAGAGCTTATTAAAAAAGCAGCCGGTATTGTAAAAGGATCAGGCACGCCAAACAAGGATAAAGTAGGGCAGCTTACCATGGAACAGATTAGAGAGATCGCAAAGACCAAGATGCCGGATCTTAATGCATTTGACGTAGAAAAAGCCGCTAACACAATTAAGGGAACCGCCAGAAGCATGGGCGTGACAGTACTGGAATAGTAAAAGTAATTTTGATTTATTAACTGGAGGCAAAATGAGTAAGAAACACAATGAAGCCAGAGCAAAAATAGATAAAACAAAACAGTATGACATCAATGAAGCTATCGGTTTCATACAGGAACTGAAACATACAAAGTTTGATGAGACGGTAGACCTTGCCATAAACCTCGGGGTTGACCCAAGGAAGTCGGACCAGATGGTAAGAGGAAGCGTTGTGTTACCCCACGGTCTCGGGAAAAAGGTAAGGGTTGCTGTCTTTGCAAAGGGAGAAAAAGCTGCAGAAGCTGAAAATGCAGGCGCTGAAATTGTTGGTGCAGAAGATCTGGTTGAAAAAGTAAGCGGCGGATGGCTTGACTTTGACAAGGTTGTTGCGACCCCGGATGTTATGGGTCTAGTCGGAAAACTCGGAAAGGTCCTCGGTCCACGGGGGTTGATGCCGAATCCTAAATCAGGGACCGTGACCTTTGATGTTGGCAAGGCGGTCCAGGACATTACTGCCGGAAAGGCAGATTTCAGGACCGAAAAAGCCGGAGTTATTCATGTTTCCATTGGCAAGATATCCTTTGACAAAGATAAGCTCATTGACAATGCCAGAACAGTGATTTCATCACTTGAAAAAGCAAAGCCGTCATCGAGTAAAGGAAAGTATCTTAAGAAAATCTCCATATCTTCAACTATGGGGGTTGGTGTTCCGATCACGGTATCCAGTTTATCTTCCATATAAACTGTGATATATAGTGGTATATGTTTTCAGTTGGTAGTTTAATGAAGCTATCACCTGAGAACATATATATTAAGTCAGAGACTGCAGGTGTAAGTCCGTGGCCTTCCAGCCAATCTTATACCCTGACTTCAGGGGCTAACGGAATTACATAATAGGACCATTACATGGTCAGCCTGCACAGACTTGGGTATGAAACAGGAAGTTTAGGGAAAGTAAGGTCATATTAAACGTGTCCCCGACCCACTACTTACTGCTTTTTTTACTGAAGTCTCTGATAAAAAAAGGAGGTGGATAATCTGAACAGGACAGAGAAGGCTCAGGTAGTTTCGGAACTTCAAGGACTGAGAGACAGTCTCCGCGAATCTGCACTTGAGTACAGAGTAGTCAAAAACTCCCTTGCCAGGATAGCTGCTGAAGGCACACCTGTAGATCAGGCAAAGGACATCCTTGCCGGACCTATAGGAATAGCTGTTGGATTTGATGACCCGGTGCTGGTAGTGAAAAAAGTGCTGGATTTCAACAAGTCCAATGACAAGCTTGAAGTCAAGGGCGGTATTGTTGAGGGCAGTGTATTTTCGTTTAATGAACTGAAGAGTATTTCAATGCTTCCCCCGAAAGAGGTCCTGCTATCTATGCTCGCTGGAGCGATGAAAGCTCCCGCGACCAAACTTGCCGGGCTTCTGAGCGCAACCGTGACCAAATTTGCGTATGCACTGGAAGCATTAAAAGATAAAAAAAACAAAACTGAAAACTGAAAACTGATAAAAAAATTAATTGATTTCTAAAAACAGGAGGAAAAATGTCTGCAACAAAAGACCAGGTATTTGAATACATCGACAAGATGACCATTCTTGAGATGTCTGAATTCATTAAAGAGTTTGAAGAGCGTTATGATGTAACTGCAGCAGCTCCGGTAGCTGTGGCAGCAGCAGGTGCCCCGGCAGCAGCCGAAGCAGCAGCAGAGGAAAAGACAAGCTTCGACGTCATACTGTCAGCAGCCGGAGACAAAAAGATCCAGGTAATCAAGGCAGTAAGAGAACTCACAAGCCTTGGACTGAAGGAAGCCAAAGAGCTTGTTGACGGCGCTCCTCAGCCTGTTAAAACAGGAGTTACAAAAGAAGAAGCAGATGCCATTAAGGCAAAACTCGAGGAACAGGGCGCAGTCGTAGAATTAAAATAAATTTTTAGGAGAGCACAGAACACAGAACAAAGAGCACAGACAAAACAACGCGTCTGTTTTCTGAGATCTGGTTTCTGGGTTCTGTCAAAAGGAGAATTATGGCAGAGCGTTTAAGGGTAAGAAAAAACTATGGTAAGTCGCCCCAGATACTGGCGATTCCCAATCTGATAGAGATTCAGAAGCGTTCTTTTGATCGCTTTTTACAGGAGAACATTCATCCGGACAAACGGGAAGATAGCGGCCTGCAGGGAGCATTCGACAGTGTATTCCCGATTGTTGATTACAATGAAACTGCTTCGATCGAATTTATGGAGTATGTAATCGGACCCCCTAAATATGATTTAAGAGAGTCCCTGGAAAAAGGCATCAACTATGCATCTCCTTTAAAAATCAGGGTCAAGCTGAACCTCTGGGAAAAGGGAGAATCAGGAGAAAAAAGACTGAAAGAGTCAAGGCAGCAGGAAGTCTATATTGGCGAACTGCCCTTAATGACCGGTACCGGGACGTTTGTCATAAATGGCGTTGAGAGAGTTGTGGTAAGTCAGTTGCATCGTTCTCCCGGAATTTTATTCAGCCATGACAAAGGCAAATCCCAGGCTGGCGGCAAGGTTATCTTTTCTGCCAGGATAATTCCTGCCAGAGGATCCTGGTTTGATTTTGAGTTCGATACAAAAGACACTCTGTTTGTTCGTATCGACCGCAGGAAAAAGCTTCATGCAACAATTATCCTTAAAGCCCTTGGCTTTTCAGAAGAGCAGATTCTGAGGACCTATTACCCGATAGAAGAGATAAAAATCAGTAAGGGTACAGCCACACGCGAGGTTACGTCAGTTCTTGCAGGACTGAGAGCTCTCAAGAATATTGAAACCCCAAGATCAAAAGAAGTATTAGTAAAAGAGGGCGGGAGAATTACCAAGGCTTCATTAAAAAAGATCGAAGCCGCAGGCATCAAGGAAATACCTATTTCCAGGGAAGAGCTCGTTGACAGAGTTACCCTGACAGATATAATTGATCCTGAAACAGGTGAAGTCTTATTGGAGAGCAATGAGCAAATCACCGAGGAAATTGCCGAGAATATATTCTCCATGAAGATTTCCTCTCTCCAGCTGCTCTTTATCGACGGCATTCGTTACCTCCCATCACTGAGAGATACCCTTAAGCTGGACAAGGTCAACACTACAGATGAAGCGCTGGTGGAAATCTACAAGAAACTGAGGCCTGGCGAGCCGCCTTCGATAAAAGACGCCCAGAAACTTTTTGAGGGCCTGTTCTTTGAGCCCAAACGATACGATCTTTCTGTCGTAGGAAGACTGAAACTCAATAAACGCCTTGGCCTTGATGTTCCTCTGGAAACCAGGGTCCTGACCGAGAAGGACATAATCGAGATTCTTCGATACCTTTTTGATCTGAGGGCAGGCAAAGGTGAAGTAGATGATATCGATCACCTTGGCAACAGGAGAGTAAGGGCTGTAGGTGAGCTTCTTGAGAACCAGTTCAGGATCGGTCTTGTAAGAATGGAGAGGGCAATAAAGGAAAAAATGACCCTTACCGA
>CALZJD010000284.1 GCA_945787795.1 Thermodesulfovibrionia bacterium
AAGGGCCTGCTGAACTTCCATTTTCAGTAAGTCCCTGTCTTCGAAATTATCATCAGCTATTAAGACTTTAAACATCCAGTTTTTCCTCAACAAATGGCAGGTTGATTATTATTTCCGAACCTCTCCCAGGAGCAGTAAATTCCTTACCCACCCGTATCTTTCCGGCATGAAGACCTATAACATACTTCGCAAAATAAAGACCTTCCCCCCATCCGGTATCTGTGGAAATTCTTTTATAAAAACACTTTTCAGCCAGAGTCTCGTCCATGCCGATTCCGCTGTCTCTGAAGGATATTCTTACGTAAGAGCGGCTTCCGTCCCTGTCAAGAGAACTGGACATGGTAATAAGTGCATGCTCTTGGCTGGGTTTTTTGTACTTTATTGCATTATCAAAGAGGTTTTCAAATACCGTTTTCAGCAGTGTTTCCGATGCATATATTGATGGAGGATAAAACTCGTCTGCAAAAGTAATATCTGCCAGATCACGGTACCTGTCAGACAATGCCATGAGCATATGTCTCAGGTATATTTTTGAGAAATCAGTGAGTTCTTCTTCCCGCTCATCTGAGATTTTCTTAAAGACTCTTATATCAGCAAACAGGTTTTCCAGATTGCTCTCTATGCTCTCCCTGGCATCGCCGGTAAGAGAGGGTAAGAGGTCAAGCCTTCTTTTAATCCTGGCCAGACTGTTCTTAAATTCATGTCCGATTGTAGCGGATATATAGCGGATAAACTCATTACGCCGGGCAATTTCCTGGTTTTTAAGCCTGAGAAGAGTGTTTTCACGCGACCTGCGCTGCTTTTGCTGGTATACCATGGTAATGTATACACTGAATAAAACAAATGAAGCTATCATGATGCTAAAAGAAATATTTGATACCTTTTGAGATGATTCCAATATATCCTGCATATATGCCATACGGGCATTCATGGTTCCGCCTGCAGGGATATTATCAATTTCCTTAGTTGGCATAATCACAGGTATTAATCGATCAAAAGGTGCGATGAAATTTTCCAGGTACACCATTATCAATAAAGACCATACCAGGACCATGCATAGGATGAGTACCGTGTACCTTATTTTTTCTGTTGTATTTTTTAAAGAAAGTGACATGAATAATATTAAACAATATTGAGAAATATTATTTTCTCATATGTCACAACAAGTGTACGGATTGTTAATATAATAAGAAGGTAAAATATCCATGGAGTCATGCAGGGGGCGCGTTGCAACGTGCCCCTACTTTTGTTCCTCAGGACTGCAGGCAAGGCTCGCTTCCATACCTTCGCCGGTTTTTTTCTGCCTTGGCAGTAACATGAACTCATCTCTGCATACATCAGGCCTTATTGATTCCAGATCAAAGACACCGATTCTTTTTTCCAGCCGCCTGGCAAGATGGGACATGGTAAAGCATACGCACCAGAAACCGATTGCCATGCTCAGGTAAGCTGCGTACATCTTGTCGGGGTCTCTCTGGCTTATTATTATGCCTGCCTGTGTCAGTTCGATAACACCGATAATAAAGACAGTTGCGGTGTCTTTAAAGAGAGATACAAAAAAACTCACAAAAGAGGGAAGCATTATTCTGAATGCCTGGGGGAGAATAATATGCCTCATTGCTTTATATCTGGACATGCCTGTTGACAGCGCTGCTTCAAGCTGTCCTCTGGGTACGGCAATAATACCGGCCCTGACTATCTCCGCCTGATAAGCGGCAGCATAAATGCTGAGAGACACAACAGCGCTGGAGAAAATAGTTGCATGTGTTCCTACCAGATAGGGGAGAAAGAAATACATCCAGAATATAATCATGAGAAGAGGGGTGGCCCTGACAAGCTCGATATAGGCCATGCAGGGGATCTTGATATATAGTCTGCATGAAAGCCTGCTGTATCCCAGTAAGGCACCGAATACAAAACTGGATGAAATGGCAAGTACCGTAAGAATGATATTCAGTGAGAGTCCGCCAATATCTCCCTTGGGATATGGCCCGAGAAGATAAAACCGGATATTTTCAAACTGTCCAAATAAATCAATCATTGTTACTAAGCTTCCGACCGTTTCATGCTGGAAACATCAATTTTAAGGAATTTTTCCAAAAGAATTATTACGGCTATCATGGCGCTTGCCAGACCGATGTAAAACAATGTTGCGATTGATGTTGCTTCGATGCCCCTGAACGTCAATGACTCAATCTGCTGTGTAGCCCATGTTAACTCAGAAGCAGATATGGCCATGCAAAGAGACGTATTTTTAAAGTTATGCACCATTCTGGTGCCGAGCGGAGGAAGTGTAGCCCTGAACATCTGGGGTAAAAGCACATGCAGGTACTGCTGGACACGGCTCAATCCGGATGAAATTGCAACTTCTCTCTGGGCATGGGGTATTAACCATTCAACGTGTCTCCCCAGCTCTGTGGCAGTAGTTCAGGGAAGACAAAATAGAAAAAAAGTATCCAGAACAGTCCGGGGATATTGCGGAATATCTCGACATATAAGGTGCCAAAAAATCGCAGGACTTTTATTCTTGAAATCCGCATTATAACGATAATGGTGCCAAGCAATAATGAGGTAATGGATGTGGCAACAAGCAGGATCAGCGTGATCTTAATCCCGGTGATGAGCATCTCGAGGTAGGGCTCCTTGAAAGGGATACTCCAGTCAAACTCATAGGCGAAATCAAAAATCTTCTACTCCTCCTCCTGCGATTCACTAAAGATCGGAATATGAAATACGCTGCTCATAAACTCTTTTGTTCGTTCATGATCGGGATTGACAAATATGTCCGGAGGTGACCCTATTTCGATGATTTCTCCATCATTCATAAAGACAACCCGGTCTGCAACTTTCTGGGCAAACCCTATCTCATGAGTTACCACAACCATGGTCATACCTTCTCTTGCCAGCGAAGTCATAACATCAAGCACTTCATTAATCAATTCAGGGTCAAGAGCTGAAGTAGGCTCGTCAAAGAGCATGATCTTTGGCTCCATTGCAAGACTTCTGGCTATAGCTACCCGCTGCTGCTCACCGCCTGACAACTGGACAGGGAAGGCGTCCCGTCTGTGATCAAGCCCGACTTTTTCAAGGAGCTTGAGCGCCCTTTCTTCAGCCTTTTGTTTACTGAGTCCTCTTACCTTGCGCGGAGCAAGGGTAATGTTTTTAATAGCTGTCTTATGGGGATACAGGTTGAAATGCTGGAAGACCATACCTATTTCAGCTCTGAGAGTAGTAAGGTTGGTCCGGGAATCGGAAAGGTACATACCGTCAACAATTATTTCACCATCATCGATCGGCTCCAGTTTGTTGATAGTTCTCAGGAGCGTGCTCTTTCCGGCCCCGCTCGGTCCACATATGACAATAACCTCCCCCTTGGCAATTTCCAGATTGATATTTTTTAAAACGTGGCTGTTTTTAAACCATTTGTTGGTAGATATAAATTTGATCAATTCAAAACCTGTTCACAGACGATGATGTTTTGGTATTTGCGTGTTGATTCACCTTATAGTATCGCAAAAAAACACGAATTTTGTCAAAAAATAAAGGAACTTTAGAGGCAGGCGTAAGGAAATCGGTTATATATTAAAACTTACATATCTGCAATTTTCGACTTTCATGATAATATTATCTTCCTCTTCAGGAGAATAACTGTACAAACCTGGATCGAAGATCTATATCCTGGAAAATTTATAAATATAAAAGATTTCGGTTAATGTTTTTTCATGAGCCATGAGCGTATGTTTCCAACCGAGTTTCTCTGCTATTTTCAGGGCATGATCAGGCCCTGAAATTGATGAGTACAGCATCTGGATACATCCATCCGGTTTCAGATAATGTCCGGCCTCCTCAAAGAATCGTGTTATCAATTGCTTTTTCCGGTCATACAGTGCATGCTCAAAATCTTTTTTCGGCATTCCTTCCATGTAAGGAGGGGTAAACAATATAGTATCAAATAATGGCTGCTGCTTTAAAGGGATAAAAAGGTCACCTTCCATAACAGATATGACAGTTTCCAGTTTGTTGGCTCTCACGTTTTTTCTGGCAAACGTTACCGCTTCGGGATTAATATCTATAGCTATAACTTTTGAAGCCTTAAGGCCGGCTGTAATGGCCTGTATACCGGAACCGGTGCCCATATCAAGTACTACATCACCTTTTGATATGGTCATGTTCTTCGACATAAACTGACTTGTAACATAGTACTTTGGATTAAAAACATCCTTTGATATCTCGTAGGTCCTTCCCAGAACCTCCACCTTGCGCGGTCCGAAATGCTGTACCATTTTTATGAGCCAGATTGATATAAACTGTTTTAATCTCAAAAACATATTATTGAGGGATTAATTGTAAAGACAGGAGATGTCATTTATATATGAGGACTTATTAACCAGGGCGACCGCATTATTTAAGAAAAATAAAAAATTAAAACTTATATATTGCCATTCCCGTAAGAAGTTTGGGATAGAAATAAGTTGATTTGGGGGGCATCCGGTGACCTGCAAGAGCGACTTCCTGTAACTCTCTGATCAATGTAGGATTAAGGAAAAAGACGGCCTCAAAGGAACCCTGCATTGCCCTTTCCACCGCAACCGCAGGATCCATCTCATACTCATAATGATCAACATTCAGTAGATTTTCAAAAATGAATTTATGCAAAATAGAAACATCGAGTTTTTTCAGGCAGTCAGGCAGGTCTGCATCAAGAGATGACCCGTTAAATGTGAGAGTATAATAATTGCCCGTGTCTAAAATGCTTTTTTAATGTTTCCCTTATGTTTATTTCCGAATCCACCTCGATTATGCGGTGTGTCGGCAGCAGAGACAGGCCTTCATCCTCCATGTTTGAAAGGAACATAAGCACATAATTAAATGGTTCTTCCCCTGTCCTGCAAAGGCCCTTGTCTTCCATCTCCTTTTTAAAGGCCAGAGCTGTTTCATAGCGGTGATGACCGTCCGCTATAAAGACATCTCTGCCTGACATCTCCTGTTCGATGGATGCTATCTGACTTTTGTCATTGATCCTCCAGAGACGATGGGTAAAGCCATCATCATATTCAAATTCCAGGTAGGGAGTCATGCCGGTGATTTTCTCAAGTATGGAGGATACGATCTTTTCTTCACTGCTGTACAGAGAAAAAATTGGGCTGGTGTTTGCGCTGCAGTAGCGCAGGATGTTTAATCTGTCGGATTTTGGTTTGGAATAGGTCATTTCATGGGGATGGACCTTGCCTTTTCCAAGCTCTTCTATTTTGACGGCACCCATAAATCCTCTTGTTTTTTTCTTTATGCCATCTAAGGTATAACTTATTTCATAACAATAAAAGCATTTCTCGTCATCCTGGGTCAGAAATCCCTGTTCAAGCCAGTCATTCAGATACGCGGCAGCTCTTGTATAACGGTTTTCATGCTCATTATCACCGTCTTTGTCTTTACCGAAGTCGATCCTGATTATATTATGGGCACTTCTTTTATACAGATCATCTTTAAAACCATGGGACACAATATCATAGGGAGGTGCCATTGTTAATGTGGCATCCACTTTTTCAGGATTATATAAAATGCCTTTGAATGGAATAACTGCCATAATTTTAGAAGAACCTGCGGAGAATTATCTTAACATTGACTATGAGTAAATATCAAACCTGATTTCGTCTGTTATAACGTTATACGCTATAAGGGATAAGGTAAGAAAATAAGATGATGCTTATTTGGCTTATACGTATAACAAATAACGTATAACTAACTCCATTGGAACAGAGTTCACCATGAATAATGAGGGGTAGATGTATGTTGAGGCATGACAATAAATATTAAACATTTATTGTGTGTTTAATTTTATTTATATAGTATCGTTGCTTTTCGTCTTCAGTGAAACTAAAATAATCACGTCATGGAACTTATTAAAAAGAGCGCGGAATATCTCAGGCTGATAAAGTTTTCCCATTCCATCTTTGCATTGCCCTTTGCTTTTACAGCGGCGCTCATAGCAGACAAAGGCATCCCGGAGTTTTACAAGATTTTCTGGATAACTGTTGCGATGGTGGGAGGACGGACAGGTGCAATGGGAATGAACAGGATTATTGACCGCAATATAGACGCGCTCAATCCAAGAACAAAAGACAGGGAGCTGCCAAGGGGAGTGATCAAGACATCAGAGGCCCTCTTTTTCACTGCCGGGGCTTTTGCACTTCTGGTCCTGGCTGCGTACAAGCTTAATCCGCTGTGTTTAAAGCTGTCTCCACTGGTGTTGCTGGTTCTGCTCACATACTCATATACCAAGAGGTTTACCTGGCTCTGCCATGTAGTGCTTGGTATTGCCCTTGCTCTGGCCCCGCTCGGGGCATGGGTCGCTGTAAGGGGGACGTTTGAGGGCGAAATTCTCCTGCTCAGCCTTGCAATTGTGTTCTGGGTGGCAGGGTTTGATATTATTTATGGACTGCAGGACATTGATTTTGATAAAGAGCATGGGCTTTACTCCATTCCCAGCATATTCGGGATCAATACATCGCTCTGGATTGCCAGGATTTTTCATCTTATAACAATAATACTGCTGTTCAGTCTTGCTCCCATATTTAACCTTTCAACTTTCTATATCATCGGGGTCCTGATTGCTTCGGGACTGCTGTTGTATGAGCACTCCCTTGTTAAGTCCAATGATCTGAGCAGACTGGACATGGCTTTTTTTAACATGAACGGATATATAAGCGTTACCGTATTTGTTTTTACATTATTAAATTATCTGACAGCATAATATCAGCTTAATATCCAGGAACACGCCCTTAGGGAAGCGTCCCTTTTTTGTTATTCGAAGTTGACATTTAATGTGCATAATTTGTTAAATAATCATATTCCACACTATATGTATAATCATTAAAAGGAGGACTAATCTTGTGAAGAAATTATTAGCTCTTGTTCTGGTCTTTTCTGCTGCAATAATTGTGATCAATGGAAAGAATGCATACGCGGCAAAACGTGTGTATGTAGCAAATTCAGGGAATAACACTGTTTCTGTAATTGATCCTGAAAAAAAGGAAATAATAAATACATTCAGGGTGGGTGTGTGGCCTGCAGGGCTGGCCTGTGATAGTACCAACAAAAGACTGTATGTTGTGAATTCCAGTGAAGCTGACAGTACGGTAACAGTAATAGACCTTGAAAGCAGTTCGGAAGTCGGGAGGTTTAAAGTTGGGACAGGGCCCATGGCAATGACAGTTGATTCCGGGGCAGGAATAGGATATGTAGCTGATACAGAGCATATGGTTGACGGGAAAAACCTCAGCCATACTGTTTCAATAGTGGATTTAAAGACAAACAAGGTCACGGGAAAGATAGATGTTGGCGCAGGTCCCTTTGATATAAAGATCGTAAATGACAAAATCTTTACGAGCAACTCGGGTGAATGGAAACTGGCAGCTGTAAGTCTGAAGGACCAAAAGGTCGTCAAGAAAGTTGATGTTATTGATACGCCTCTCGGACTTGCAGTCAGCCCGGACAAGAAGAAAGTG
>CALZJD010000285.1 GCA_945787795.1 Thermodesulfovibrionia bacterium
CTCTGTGCTTTATGGATATGTCCCAGGCAGACAAGGTCTGCACCAGCCATTCTCAGATCACCCACTCCAAGTTCAATCTCCCGTCCGACCATCTGCTGGCCGGTGCTGAGGGATGATCCTGTAACAGTTAGGTGACCCGTAAGGATTGTCGGAATTCCAAGCATGCGGGCTTCTGTACTGGCGGCCTGAAACATCTGTAAAACGCTTCGCATTGCTTCGATTGTGTCCAGTCTGGAGTCTTCAATGTCGTTTCTGCCGTATGCCAGAAGGTGTGCCTTTGATACAGGCGGCAGACTGAATATCAGCGCTTTTGGATATGTATTTTTATTGTTTAATTTAAGTAATTTGTCTTGACTTACCTCAATAAACTTATCAGCATGAGCTGTGATCCCTATGTGCTCTGTTACACAGACGTTATGTCGTGTATTCACGGCTTCAAGAAACTTCAGACTGTTGCCATCGTGCGAGGTGGTACCCTTTAGAATAAATACCGGAGAAACATGAGCCAGATTCATCAGAAAACGTATGGCGCTTTGAAATGCCACAGAATCATAATGAAGCCGTTCGTCAAAGAAATCTCCCGTCACAATGGATAAGTCAACCTGTTCTCTCGCTGCCTGATCCACCAGAAAATCTGTGCATTTTTCTATTTCAGCGGTCAGGTCATTTTTGAAATGAATATCACCGCAGTGCAGTATTTTCATGTCTTAATCCTCCTTCCTCTAAAAGAGAAGTAAAACTCTCATCTCCAATGATGATATGGTCAAGCAATCTCATACCAAACAGCGATAATGCATCTTTAACCTTTTGTGTAATAGCTATATCGTCTTTTGAGGGATGACTATCACCGCTGGGGTGGTTATGTAACAGTATTATTGATAACGCATTAACAAGAATCGGGATACGCACGAGTTCTCTCATATCCATTGCGCATGTGTTTAGCTTTCCCTTTGCGATTTCACTGTACCCTATAATTCTGTTCTTGCCATTTAAACAAACCACATAGAGAGATTCCTGCGGCCTGTCTGCTATAAATTTAAATACGTTATACACTTCTCTTGCTGAGCACGTCTGTACATTGAAAGCCTCCTTTTTCTCTCGTATCAGGACAGTTTCAATTCTGTACATTGATTTGTATTGCATCTATACCTCCTCCCTTTTTTTGGCATTTCCAAAAAACAAAAAAGGACATGCCGGATAAAATCCTGACGCATGTCCTGTTCGAGACCTACTAGAAATTAATTGTTATGTTTGTATTACTTCCAGATTAGAAAGAAGGGTTCTAAAATTCCAGGGTTCAAGAGCCAAGTTAAGGTTTATCACTCGAATCCTTATATCCTTGACTCCTTGAACCCTATATTACGGTAGGATTAATGTACTGGCTGCTCAATAAACTCATCGCCAAAGAGATCCGCATAATCGTTGATCATTACTTTGAGATATTTCTCAGGGATCAAATGTACAAGATTACTTCTCAGATCGGTTATCTCTTCCTCTAATGACAGCAGGTCTCTGTGCATAATTTCCAGTTCCCTTAACAGCGATACATGGGCATTCCGGGTTTCATAGGCGTACATGATCTTTGTCTCATGAAGAAGCCTGTCTACAACGTTTTCCAGCTCGGCTTTAAGAATGATCATCATTGCCGTGTTAATGTCGCTATAGTCTCCCCGGATGGTAAACTGCTTCAGGAATCTCTTCCATTCATAAAAGACACCGGGAACAGGTGAAAGTACACAGCCGTTTTTTACCGCATATCTGAGTATTTCATCATTCCAGTACGTGTAGTAGTACCCTCCCCTGTCGTGATGTGCAATGTATCCGCAGTGAAGATGAAGGTGCTCATATATGTTCCTGGTAAATCTCTCGGGAAGAAACCCGCTCTTTACAAAGCCTTTCCATTCTTTGAGTACCTTTATTCTTTCCTCAGCTGAGAGAAAATCTGCATCTGACATGTTCTCAGGCATAACAGCTCCTGATAGTACGTCATCTATCATCTCTATCTGCTTTTTTACTTCTTCAATGTTATCGGCTATCTCAAATTTTCTTTGCTCCCTCAATTTAATGTCTTCAAGGTAGTTCTCCGGATAATCCTGCATTGATAATGCTATTAGTTGCATAACGCCTCCTTTTTTAAAAAAGGACATTCAAGGCAATAAATCTGAGATGCCCCTTTCGATGTTCTACTGAAAGTATTTTCTTATGTATTACTTCAGGTGATTACGGGTGTCAGTTCCCACACAGGTTGAATATTTACAAGGGAGAGCGATTTTTTGATCTTTTCATAATATCAATAATCATCCCTTTATAGATGAATGAATCAGGCTGGATTCTAATGACCGGCAAGTTTTCAATATGGGTGAGGATCTCAGATTATTTGTAACACCTGATAATCAATAAACTGAGAGCAAGAGTGATTATGATGAGTTTACCGACTAGTCTTCAAAATGAATAAAGGTTGAAATCGAGAATTTACAATTGAAAGCGTTAATGCAGACATCATAGATGCGCGGCTGAATCATGATGTC
>CALZJD010000286.1 GCA_945787795.1 Thermodesulfovibrionia bacterium
TATTCAGCAAAAGCAGTTTTCTTCAAGATTAAAAGGCTTTGATATGGAAGAGGTTGACTCATTCCTTGAACTTATCAGGGAAGAGATGGAAGAACTGCTGAGAGAAAACGCCAATCTCAGGGAAGAGACAAAAAGATATGAAAAACAGTTAAAGGATTATAAAAATTTAGAAACAACGTTAAAAGACACGCTGATCGGCACCCAGCAGATGGTTGAAGAATACAAGAATACTGCCAAAAAAGACGCTGAACTTATCAAGAAGGAATCAGAGCTGAGGGCTGAGGAAATTTTACGGGGCGCCCAGGAGGAGGTCGTTAAGATTCATGAGGACATTACTGACCTGAAAGGTATCAGACGCCACTTTAAGGAGGAGTTAAAAAGGCTCATAGAAAGCCATTTGAGAATGATGGAATTTGACAAGGAACGCGAGGCAGAAACTCCGGATGAAGTTTAGGACCCTCAAAGGACTGCAGGACATCCTCCCCCCTGACATTGCTGTCTGGCAGCACATAGAATCAACAGCCAAACATATTTTCAAAAATTATGGTTATCAGGAAATCAGGCTCCCGATTATGGAGTCAACTGATGTATTCACAAGAAGTATAGGAGAGACCTCGGACATTGTTGAAAAGGAGATGTATACATTTGAAGATAAGGGCGGTCGCAGTGTAACACTCAGGCCTGAAGGGACTGCTTCATTTGTACGTGCCTATGTTCAGCATCATATATATAACAATCCGGCACCGCAGAAATTTTTTTATACCGGTCCGATGTTCCGTTATGAAAGGCCCCAGGCCTTCAGGTTCAGGCAGTTTTACCAGATCGGTGTAGAAGCAATGGGAATTGATGACCCGAAGCTTGACGCAGAGATCATATCCATGCTATCCAGACTGTTAAGCGGTATCGGCCTGGAGGGTTTAGATGTTCAGATCACTTCAATCGGATGCAAAAAATGCAGGCCTGATTACAGGGCAGCATTAAAGAATTTTTTAAAAGAAAAACTGGACAGTTTCTGCAGCGATTGTAAGAGACGGTATGACCTTAATCCCTTGAGGATCCTTGATTGCAAAGTTCCGGGTTGTATTGAGTCAAGAAAAGGGTCTCCTCCGGTGATCGATTATCTTTGTGATGAATGTGACATACACTTTGAGGGCCTGAAGAAAAACCTTGCTGAACTGAACGTGCCACATACCGTAAATCCCAGCCTTGTCAGGGGGCTTGATTACTATACAAAGACGGCATTTGAAGTCACCAGTGAGAACCTGGGCAGTCAGAGTGCTGTTGCGGCCGGTGGACGTTACGACAGTATGGTAGATGAATTTGGCGGCCCCCCTACCCCCGGGATCGGATTTGCCATGGGGATGGAAAGGATCATCCCGCTTGTCTCTGAAGGTCCGGAGATATTCTTATGCCCTCTTGGAGAGGAAGCGGCGGAAAAGGCCCTTCTCCTGACCGAACAGCTGCGCTCCGAAGGTCTTTGGGCAGAGATGAACTATGACGCTGCATCACTTCGCAGCCAGATGAGAAAAGCCAACAAGATAGGAGCAAAAAAGGTTGTTGTCATTGGCGATGATGAAATCAAGAACAACAAGGCTGTAATTAAGAACATGCTGGACAGGGAAGAAGTAACTATAAACCTGAATGTTTCGGAATTTATAAAGATTATTCAGAATAATAATGCTTCTCCTCCTTTGAAAAAGGGTGATTGAGGGGGCTTTTTCATTATCCTAATTGTCACTGCTGTTCAGACGGACTGGCTTCTTTTCCAGACAGGGGAAACGAACTATTGAGTTCCTTCATAAAACATTGTACAGGGGTAATTCTGGCAGGCGGTGAAAATACCAGAATGCCTGTGCTAAAAGCATTTATTAAAGTTGGCAACAGATCAATTATTGAGAGAAGTCTGGATACCTACCGTCAACTCTTCATCGATACAACTATCGTAACGAACCAGCCTGAACATTATTCTCAATTCGGCATTACCATGCTTGGTGATATTCATGACATCAGAGGACCCATGACAGGCATCTTCACGTCTCTGATGAACTCGTCAGAACCCTGGGTCTTTGTGTCTGTTGTTCCTCTCTATAAAGGCAGTCCCGAGCCGCTTCATGCATTTTATTCCACCCGGCTGACAACTTCAATGGAAACTGCCCTGTTAAGCGGTAAAAGGGCTTTAAAAGATTTTTTGCGCACTAAAAAGGTAAACTATCTTCCAGTCACGGACATGAAAAAATTTGATCCGGAGGTCAGGTCCCTGATCAATCTGAACACGCCTCAGGATATTAAGGATTACATAAGATCCTGAGATGTTGTACAATTCAGGTATTAATAAACGGGGAGGCAAGAATGTTTGGTCTAGGAGCAACAGAGTTAATCATTATCCTGGTAATAGTAGTTATCCTCTTCGGGGCACGAAGATTACCTGAAATAGGAAAGGGAATCGGAGAAGCCATTAAAAATTTCAAAAAATCCACAAGCGAACCCGATGAGATTGATGTAACTCCTGATGCTGATAAAAAGTCCGAAGGATCTACTGACACCAAGGGAAACCAGTCGTAAGTGAAACTTCAGAAAGTCTTTGCCGAGATCAATCTCAAGGCGCTCTCTCACAACCTCCAGATAGTCCGCAAAAAAACAGGGAACAAACATATACTGGCCGTTGTTAAGGCTGATGCATACGGCCATGGTTCAGTGGCGGTGTCAAAACACCTGATTGAAAATGGCGTGTCCATGCTGGGAGTTGCCTTTACCCGTGAAGGCATTGCCCTTCGTGAATCCGGTATTAGGTCTCCCATTTTAATCTTCTTTGACAGGGACAATGCAGATGCCTGTATTGAATACAACCTTACCCCTGTTATTTATGATCTGCCATCAGCAAAAAAGATACATACTGCTGCAAAGAAACTGAACATGGTAATGCCTGTGCATATCAAGGTTGATACCGGCATGGGACGTGTCGGGATGGTCCCGGACAGGGCAGTGCATGACATATTGAAAATATCCAGGCTTGGCAATATAAAACCTGAAGGAATTATGAGCCATTTTTCTGATGCTGATTTACAGGATAAAGATTTTGCAAACACGCAACAGGACATTTTTAACACGCTTATAGCTGCCCTGAAAAAGGACGGCATAACGTTCAGGTTTATTCATATGGCAAACAGTGCTGCCGTGCTCACAATGCCGGATGCTCATTTTAATATGGTAAGACCGGGGATTATGCTTTACGGCTATGGATGTTGTGAAAAGGAAAAGCTCAGACCTGTTATGACGTTAAAGAGTAAAATACAAAGGGTACGCCTGTAAGCTATGGAAGGACTTTTATTACAAAACGTAAAAGTACCATAGCAACCATTCCGGTGGGTTACGCTGATGGGTATAACAGAAAGCTTTCAAACAACGGGGAAGTACTTATCAGGGGAAAACGTGTACCTGTTGCAGGAAGGGTGTGCATGGATACCATAATGGTCGATGTCACTGATATCCCTGATATCAGTTATAGGTCTGAAGTAGTGCTTATCGGCAGGCAGGGGAGAGAGCAGATTACCGCTGATGATATAGCAGATAAAATCAGCACCATTCCATATGAAATACTTACCTCTGTCGGTGCAAGGGTAAAAAGGATTTATAAATAAAATATAAAGAAGGGATCAAGGGGCCCAGGATTCTAGGGATCTAGGGAAAGGAAGAATTATAAATAATAATTAATGATGTTACGTTAAAAGAATCTTTGATTTTTTTTTGTTCCCTTGACCCCTCGGCCCCTTGACCCCTTTTTTTTTATTCTTACCCGATCTTCTTCGTCATAATAATTCTTGTACTGTTCATGCCCCTTTCAACTTTAATATCGTCAACGTAATATTTCATCATGTTGAAAGCATTATCATGTTCAGGTGATGAATAATCATGTCCGGTCTGTGGCGTCTCAACTTCCATGGTAAATGTATTGTCAGTCACTCTGAAGCTTAAATGATAGTTCTCTGCAGCATCCCCTTCTCTGGTCAGGACATTTGCGAATAACTCAACGAGCGCTATCTGAAGCTGTCCGATAATACCGAGAGATATATTATGGTGCCGGGCTACCTGCTCCAGAGACTTGACAGCTACAAGCTCCGCCTTTGGATCAGGCGGAATGGTTACGTCAAAAGATGGTGATCTGTCTTCGATGACATTCTGAAATTCACTGCCGATGATCTCCTCTCGTATCATTTCGGCGGGCTCTCTCTTTATTTCTTTCAGATATAATCCTTTTATTACATCGGACAGGACACGGTCATCTGCAATCTCAAGAATGCTGAAGCCCGTCTCTACCACACCGGCCGCATTAAGCAGCCTGATTATCCTGTCCAGATCATCCGGTTTCTTTGCCAGGTCTTCTGTCAGGTTTGATAAGGCAATATCATTGTCGTTTGTTAAAAGAAACCAGAGAAAATTCAGGGTCGGTCTTCTTAATTCAAACTCGGATATGTAAGATTCAAGCAGGGATGTCCAGTACGTCTGCAGCGTGCCCTTTGTCACCTCTCTGAAATATATCTCCCATGCATCATGCCTGTTAAGAGATGTTCCCACCTGGCGCGCTGCCTGAATAAAGTTTTTGATATAAAGAGGATTGCCATTGAATACGGTATGGAAATCAGAAAGACCCCCTTCAATGCTGAGTGAGTATTTTTCACACAGCATATTAAAAAACATGTTTGAGTCATCCCTGTTCAGACCGGGAAGATGTATCACATCCATATGTTCACCAAAGGCGGATTCTTCAAAAAACATCCTGTTTAGATCCGCCTGGTTGCCCGAGATAATATGGGGTATATTCCCGGAATGGATAAGGCTCTCTATCAGCACCCAGAAATCCCGGCTGTTATTATTTGCGTGAAGCTCAGAAAACTTTCTTATCTTGTGAAAATCATCTATCATGACGGCCACCGGTCTGCTGCTGTTCTTATACGATTGATAGGGTGCTGACATCACATGGAAAAAGAGCTTTATCGCATCATTACCCTCACGGACTTTTGTATAACTGTCAATTAAGTCGATGATCCCGTCTGATTCTGATTCTCCGGCAATGTCCCTCAAGTCTTCCAGAGAATATATGGCTGATGTAACAAGGGATGGTTCCTTCCTTATAAAGGTAAGGTATTGCAGTATGAAAGATTCGAAGTAATCTTTAGAGAAGTCCTCTATGGTTGTAAAGGCCTTCCCGAACGTGTAGAAGAATGGTACCGGTCCGTCATGATTATTAAATAGTTCATGAAAGAGGCGCTGCAAAAGACATGTCTTTCCTGAACCCCTGTTTCCTGAAAGAAACATACTGCTGGCCTCACCTGAGTCTGCTTCTGCAATGACACCTTTCAGGACTTCAAGTTCATTTTTTCTTCCAATTAAATTCTTATCAGCCATCTCTTTTAAAAACATATATGTGCCGGGGAATTACGATCACTGCATATTAAAGCCATTCTACCCTGTTTCCCCCTTTCTTCTTGGCAAGATACAGTGCCTGGTCTGTCTTCTCGATCAGTTCCATTATGGAGGACGCATCATCGGGATATGTTGCCAGACCCATGCTGACACTCAATGGCATCTCAAGGCTTTGTTCTTTTAATGCCTCATCGATCTTTTCCTTCAGACGGTTGGTAATCAGAATAGCATCAACCTTGGGGGTCTGGGGGAAAATGGCCACAAATT
>CALZJD010000287.1 GCA_945787795.1 Thermodesulfovibrionia bacterium
AGCCTGGTTTTGAACGCTACACTATCAAGAAGGTCTATCATCCTGAACCCGGTCCTTGACATCTTGTCTACATAGGCCGGTCCAATACCCCTGCCTGTTGTCCCTATTTTCTGAGACCCCTTTGCCTCTTCATGCTTTCCATCCAGTAATGTATGATAGGGCATTATTACATGGGCCCTTCCACTTATGAACAGGTTCCTGCCGACAGTCACCCTTCTTTTTTTCAGTTCTTCAATTTCATCTATTAAGGCCCTGGGATGAATAACAACACCGTTACCGATGATGCATTTCTTTCCCTTATGAAGTATGCCGGAAGGAATGAGATGGAGAATAAACTGTTTGTTCCTGACTATAACTGTATGGCCGGCATTATGCCCTCCCTGATATCTTGCCACTACATCGGCGTCCTCTGTCAGAAGGTCGACAATCTTGCCTTTACCCTCATCGCCCCACTGGACACCAAGAACCACTATATTCGACATTGTTAGCTCCTCATTGTTGTTTATTAATTGGGCAGACGTATCTGCTTTAATGAAAGGACATTGGGAAGTTTCCTGATTTTGGACAGAATGTCTTTGGAGACTGTTGTATCAACACTCACAACCGAGATCGCCCTGCCTCCCTGTTTTTGCCTGCCAAAATGCATGCGTGCAATATTAATCCTGTGTTTGGCAAGCATCATTCCTATATTACCAATTACACCGGGCTTGTCATTGTTTGCGATAACGAGCAGCTCCCCTTCAGGAACAACTTCTACGACAAAGTCATTGACCTCTATTATACGGGGCTCTTTCTTGCCATGAAGAATTCCTGAGACACTGTATTCCTTTTTACCTGACTTGATGTTAATCACAAGCATGCTGTGATAGTCGCCTGCATTATCAGTGGTGGTCTCTTTTACCTCAATCCCTCTCTCCTTTGCTATGGACGGGGCATTGATGAAATTGACCGTCTCTTCAAGAATGGGGGTCAGGATGCCTTTAAGAGCTGCGACGGTGACCGGTTCCAGGTCAAGGCCTGCCACCTCTCCTTTAAATTCAATTATTATCTTGTCTATGCCTACTTCAAGTCCCTGTGAAAGAAAGCTTCCCAGTCTTTCAGCAAGGTTTATGTAAGGTTCCAGCACGGGCAGTGCATCTGCTGAGACAGAGGGGACATTGACAGCATTTCTGACAATCCCTTTAATCAGGTAGTCTGCCAGTTGGTTAGCAACGGCAACCGCCACATTTTCCTGAGCGTCTGCTGTTGATGCACCGAGATGGGGTGTACAGATAAAGTTGTCCAGTGTCATAAGGGGAGAATCGGTAGGAGGCTCTGTCTCATAGACATCCAGGGCCGCTGCTGCTACTTTGCCAGACGTAAGGGCCTTGTATAATGCCTGCTCATCAACTACTCCGCCCCTTGAGGCGTTTACAATTCTTACGCCCTTTTTCATTTTTGCAATGCTTTCCGGACCGATAAGATTTCTTGTTTCATCCGTGAGAGGAATATGAAGTGTTATTACATCTGATCTTTTGAAAAGCCTGTCAAGAGAAACGACTTCTACTCCAAGAGAGCGGGCTTTATCTTCACTGAGATAGGGATCATAAGCCAGAATGTCCATTCCCATCCCCTGCGCAACCTTTGCTACATGGGAACCTATGTTGCCTATGCCTACAATGCCAAGGGTCTTTCCAAAAAGTTCCACGCCCATAAATTTCTTCTTTTCCCATTTGCCCTGTTTCATTGAAGCAGTTGCCTGCGGGACCTGGCGAGCCATTGCAACTATGAGGGCAATCGTGTGCTCTGCTGTTGTGACCGTGTTGCCGCCGGGAGTATTCATCACAACTATGCCGCGCTTTGTTGCTTCCGCTTTATCTACATTATCAAGGCCTGAGCCTGCCCTGCCAATGACTTTCAGGTTTTTGGCAGCACCAAGAATTTCAGACGTGACTTTTGTGGCACTGCGTATCACAAGGCCGTCATATTTTCCAATTTCTTTTTTCAGCTCTTTTGGGGCCATGCCTGTCTTTACATCCACCTTAAGGCCTGCCTTTTCCAGAATCTTTACTCCCTTTGGGGATATGTTGTCGCTTACCAGTACTTTCATATCAATTTAAAACCGTTATTAGTTATATGTTAATAGTTAAAAGTTATTAGTTGCCAAATACCTGCCACTCTTTTACCGTATAACGAATAACAATTATCGATTCTTAGGTGTTATCCTGCTCAAATTTTTTCATAAACAATATCAGGGCATCCACTCCTTCTTCAGGCATTGCATTATAAATGCTTGCCCGCATTCCTCCTACAGAGCGGTGACCTTTCAGCGTTACAAGACCTGCTGATTTTGCCTGTTCAAGGAACTGGCTTTCCAGCTCTGGCCTGGCAATGGTAAAAGGGACATTCATCCATGATCTGCATTGCGTATCAACCGGATTATTATAAAAGTTTGAACTATCTATTGCAGTATATAATTTATCCGCCTTGTTTTTATTCATCTCACCCATTTTTTTATTTGAACATGGTTGGCGTGCCTGCAATTTCATTTCCAATAAGGTCCTCCCGTATAATCACTATTGTCAAACCGGCAGGTCCTATGTTTTTCTGTGCGCCTGCATAAATCACTCCATACTTTGTCACATCTATTGGACGGGACAGTATCGTAGAAGACATGTCAGCTACAAGCGGGACATTCCCTGTTTCCGGTATCCAGTGAAATTCAACTCCTCCAATGGTCTCGTTGGGTGTGTAATGTACATATGCAGCATCAGCATTTAGCGACCATTCAGATTCCGAAGGTATTGTTGAAAACTTTTCTTCTTCACTTGTTGCTGCTATATTGACTTCGCAAAACTCTTTTGCCTCTGCAATGGCTTTTTTGGACCAGACCCCTGTATTAATATAGTCAGCGGTTATTTTTCCTTTTAATAAGTTCATCGGTACCAT
>CALZJD010000288.1 GCA_945787795.1 Thermodesulfovibrionia bacterium
GTCAGGAAACGTTGAAACAGGATCTTCCCCCATAATATAGAGGGAACTCATTTTAAGGTTTTCATTATACAGCATATCCACAATGCCCCTGTCTTCAGGTGGATTCACAGGCTTCCCACCGACTTTGTACATGCCAAAGGTATTTGCGTGCTCTGCCGGAATCTGCAGGGTCTCAGGATCATCACCCAGCAGGTTGACCAGGTTTGCAGCAGCATACACCGTATCCTGCCCTTTGGTGTTTTCCGTGGCACTGACAGAGAAGCAGATTAACCTGCTTTCTGCATTGCCGATTGTTTCTGCCAATGAGGTAATGTCCTCTGCAGAAATCCCTGTAATCTCAGCGGCTTTTTCAGGAGTAACCTCCTTTACTGAGTCAACAAATGCTGCGTAGTTGGGAATGTTTGACACACTGTCCTGCTTATGGAGTCCCCTGTTCATAATCACGTTCATAATTCCGTTCAGCAATGCAACTCCGGTCCCGTCCTTTACCCTCAACCTTTTTGTACTATGCCTGGTCAGCTTGGTATCTCTTGAGTCTGCAACTATCAATTGAGAGCCTTCCCTGACAGCCCGCAGAATATTAAGTCCAAATACCGGATGGGTTACAGTGATGTCTGATTCGAGGATGAATATCACATCCTTGCCAAGGGGTGATGTGAGATCAATAGAATGGCTGCCATTGCCGAACGTACTATTCCATGCCCTCTGGACCCGTGCATAACCAAAGGCAGCAGATGATCCTATGTTGCCCGAACCAATAACATTCCTCATAAACTTCTGCAGTATATAATTGTCCTCATTGGTGCACCGTGGAGATCCAATTACGCCCATCTGGTCAGGTCCGTGCCTGGCAATGATTTCTTTAAACCGGTCAGCGGTATAGGTGAGGGCGTCTTCCCATGACACGCTTTTAAACTCATCATTTTCTTTAATCAGGGGGGTGGTCAGTCTTTTCTCATTATATATATAGTCTGTCCCGAACCTTCCCCTGCCGCACAGGTTCCCGTCATTCACCCCCTTGCCTTCCTTGCCCCGTGATCTTAAAATTTTACCTTCCCTTATACCGAGTGTAACGGTACATCCTACACCGCAGAAGGGGCATATGGTGTCTCTTTCTTCAAGAAACCATGAACGTGCCGTATACTTGTAAGGTTTACTCAGGATAGCTCCCGTAGGGCATGCGTCAAGACACTGGCCGCAGAAGTCACACTCGAGAATTTCTCCAAAGGCCGGCTGAACAACCGTGGGAAAGCCCCTGCCGATCAGACCCAGTGCGGCTCTTCCCTGATGTTCCCTGCATATTCTTACACATTTGCCGCAGAGAATACAGCGACTGGATGTAAGTTCGATCAAGGGACCTCTGACATCAGATTCGGTCTCTTTTCTGTGCCTTTTAAAACGGGCACCGGTTTTGCCGTATTGATAAGCCAGGTCCTGAAGGTCGCACTCACCCGCCTTGTCGCAGTCAGGACAGTCAAGCGGATGATGGACCAGTAAAAGCTCAATCACTGTCTCACGCAGTTTATTAAGTTTCGGAGTATTTGTTTCAATGACCATGCCGTCCTGTGCAGGAGATGAACAGGCAGCAAAAAGTCTTGCCTGTCCCTCAACTTCCACGATGCACAGTCTGCACCCGCCATAAGGCCTCAGTCTTTTGTCATAACAGAGGTTGGGAATATAAATGCCGTTGTTCAGCGCTGCATCAAGTATCGTATCACCATCATGTGCGGTGACTTTTTTTCCGTTTATCGTGAGCTTCATTATTCTGATCCCCCCTCATCCACAGTGACCGGCTCAGGTTTGTCCTTTGGTATGGCAGGCTCTATCTTTATCGAAGCAAATTTACATGCATCATAGCAGGACCTGCACTGTATGCACAGTTCCTGCATTATTCTGTGCGGCTTTTTCTTTTCACCGACTATGGCCTGTTGCGGACATGCCCTCAGACAGGCACCGCATCCCTTGCAGAGTTCTTCAAAGATATGGAAAGAGGCCAGGTCACTGCAAATTCCGGCTTGACACCAGTGATCTTTAATATGGGCTTCGTATTCATGTCTGAAGTATCTGATGGTGGACAGCACCGGATTTGGAGCTGTCTGGCCAAGACCGCAAAGAGAGGTTGATATGATGTCTCTACTCAGGTCCTCGAGGGTCTCTATATCGCCGTCCTTGCCGCGTCCTTCAGTGATGTCGGTAAGCATATCAAGCATGACCTGTGTACCGACCCTGCAGGGAGTGCACTTGCCACAGGACTCGTCTGCAGTAAACTCAAGGAAGAATTTTGATGTACTTACCATGCAGGTGTCTTCATCCATGACAACCATACCACCTGAACCCATAATGGCGCCGGTCTTGACAACATCCTCATAGGTAACGGGAATATTAAGAAGGTCTTCCGGAATACAGCCTCCTGATGGACCACCCATCTGCACGGACTTGAATTTCTTTTTCTTGTTTTTCATTCCGCCGCCGATATCGTAAATGATGGGGAATACCCATCGGCACTTCAACCAGTCCTACATTTCTGATATCACCGGTAAGAGCAAACACCTTTGTACCGGCACTCTTTTCCGTGCCAAGAGACCGGTACCACTCTGCCCCGTTTAAAATGGTAGGAGCAATCTGTGCAAGGGTCTCAACGTTATTGAGTACCGATGGTTTGTCCCATAGTCCCTTGTGGGCAGGGAAGGGAGGTCTTGGTCTGGGCATGCCGCGCTGTCCTTCAATCGAGCGCATAAGGGCTGTCTCTTCACCACAGACAAAAGCGCCTGCACCCAGATATATTTCAAGGTCAAAATCAAAACCGCTGTCCAGGATGTTTTCACCGAGAAGGCCTGATTCTCGACATAAATCAATGGCCCTCTGCAGACGCTCAACAGCCAGGGGATACTCTGCACGGACATATATGACCCCCTTACTCGAACCTATGGCCCGTGCGCCTATAATCATTCCCTCGATTACAGAGTGAGGATCAGATTCCATGACAGACCTGTCCATAAATGCCCCGGGATCACCTTCATCACCGTTACAGAGCATATATTTCTGATCAGCCTGTGACTTGGAAGCGAATTCCCATTTAAGACCTGTAGGGAAACCAGCACCGCCGCGTCCTCTGATCCCGGCGTCCTTTATGACCGCAATGATATCTTCCGGTGTCATTTCATGAAGCGCTTTTGCTGCCCCCATATACCCGTCCCGTGCAATATATTCATCCATACTTTCAGGATCGATCAGACCTTTATTCCTGAGCACCCTCAATACCTGGTGCTTAAAGAACGGGATTTCATTCATTAAGGGGATAGCAGTCCGTTTCTCAGGCTCCCTGAACATGAGTTTTTCATAGGGACGGCCTTTCAGAAAATGCTCCTCAACGAGCTTGGGTATTTCTTCTACGGTAAGCTTCTGGTAAAAGATTTCCTCGGGATATACGAGCATGACCGGACCTTCGGCACAGAACCCGTTACAGCCTGTCAGGACTATTTTTATTTCATCAGACAGTCCCTTCTTTTCAAGTTCTTCCCTGAGGGCGGCTGTTACCTTAGGGGTCCCGCTCGCAACGCAACCGGTCCCGGCACACAGCAGTAAATTGGCACGATAATTTTCCATTCTTACCTCAATTGGCGATATTCATTATTTAAAATCTTACTTCGTAGTTCTTAGTTCTTACTTCTTAGATCTCAGTACGTTGTTTCACTTCCAACTACAAAAGCATATTTTTCAACAGGAATGCCGCCTGTTATATGCTCTTTGAATATCTCTTTCATTTTGTCTGCGTTCAAATCAACGTACTTCACAGGCGGACTGTTCAGTATTTCTACCGTGGCCATTGGTTCTCTTGCGCACAGCCCTGCGCAGCCTGATGTGGTAGCTATAATGTCTTCTGCACCGGACTTTTCTATCTCATCAAGCACGGTTGTCATTATCTCCCTGGCTCCTGCGGCAATACCGCAGGTTCCCATATGAACGGTAATTTTTGCCCGGTAACCGCCTTCCCTCAGATTAAACGTTGATTTCTGATTATCTTTTATTTTCTTCAGATCATGTATGGTCAGTCTTGGCATATCACATATTCTCCCTTTATTAAATACCTCTTTCCCCTCTATGTAAGGAAAAGGGACTTCATGCTTTTACCTGCTCTTTAGCAGCGTATTCTTTGAGTATATCAGGGATTTTTTTAGGTGTTACCGCACCATAGGTCTCTTCGTCTATGACCATAACAGGGGCCAGTCCGCAGGCGCCCAGACAGCGTACGGTCTCTATTGAGAATTTTTTGTCTTCAGTTACTTCACCGACATCGATCTTCAGGGTGTCCATGAGTTTGTTAAGCACTTCCTCAACCCTCTTTACATAACAGGCCGTTCCGAGACAAATCCTTATATTATGGTCTCCTCTGGGCTTCATGGTGAAGAATGAATAAAAAGATACAATGCTGTGGATCTCAGCAGGTGTCAGACCCAGTCCCCTTGCAATTATCTTCTGTACTCTCGGGGGCAGATACCCGACAATCGACTGGCAACGCTGCAGTACCGGAATGGAACTGCCGGGTTTGTCTTT
>CALZJD010000289.1 GCA_945787795.1 Thermodesulfovibrionia bacterium
TTGATGACACATGGAGCATTGTAGGATCTGCCAACCTGGATATGCAATCCCTGAGAAGAAATGAAGAGAGTAATGTTGGTATTCTGGACAAAGAGTTCGCACGGAAGATGTCTGAGGCATTCAACAGAGACCTTAAGGAAGCGAACAAACTGGATTTGTCATCGTGGACGGACCGTCCGCTTTACCAGAAATTTCTTGAAAAGATTTTCGCAGCCATAATGAAAAGATTGTAACAATCATGGCCTTAGCACACCTTATCCTTTTGATTTACGTTCTGGACTGGAGAAGATTTCGGGATGACAAATCACTCAGGGAAGAACATATTTTTCCACGTCAAAAAAAATCCTGCTCCACATTCAAACGTCCAATTTACTATTTCACAGAAATTAATTAGACTATTCCAGTTGATTATTAATAATAATTGAGAGGTTAAACTGCGGTATAATGAGTAAAGCCCTGATCACATTTGTGAAAGCCCCTGTAAAGGGAACAGTAAAAACAAGGCTGCAGAAAGACCTGCCACATGAGAAAGTTATAGAAATATACAAGTCTTTTATAATTGAGATCCTTTCAAGGTTCTCCCGCTTAAAAGGATTTCACAGGTATTTAGGTTGCGCTCCTTCAAAAGATCATGAATTCTTAAGAGACGTATCTGAAAAATATAATCTTGGTACATTCAATCAGCGAGGGGATATCAGAGACCATTTCAAAAAGGGATATTCTGAAATAATTTTAATAGGCAGCGATAGTCCCACTATTCCAAAGGAATATGTAAAAAAGGCATTTATTGAACTTAACAAAGCTGATTTTGTATTGGGCCCTTGCTGCGACGGAGGCATTTATTTGATAGGAGCAAAGAGTGAAATCAACTCCAAAATATTCAGCAATATTCCATGGGACACCTCTGATGTCCTAAATCTTGTCATTGAAAAACTGTACTGCCTGGATATTTCCTTTTACCTGCTTCCTTTCTGGTATGATGTTGACAATATTGATGATCTGCGATTTCTTCGGAACCATCTGAAATATCTAAATATTGACCTGCCTGTATTACACAAATAATCATCTGACAATTTCCTATAATTTGAGTAAGTAGCGAAAAAGGAATTCAATATTAAATAAATTATGATATACTTTTAAAACAAAACTATTATAATTGCAGTTATCATATCACTTGACATAAGCCATATCAAGTGATATGATATTCAAAGCATTAAGTTTAATATTTGATCAAGGAGCGATATGTCCACTGGAACTCAAGATTATTATGAATTACTGGGAGTAAAGAAAACCGCCTCAGCAGATGAAATCAAAAAGGCCTACAGAAGACTTGCGCGAAAACATCATCCTGATCTTAACCCGGGCGACAATGCTGCAGAAAAAAAATTCAAGGAAATTAACGAAGCTTACGAAGTCCTGAGTGATTCAAAAAAGAAAACTGAATACGATCAGTTTGGGAAAGCTACATTTGATGGCTCTCATGGATACGAAGGGTTCAGGTCCAGCGATTTTGGCTCCGGATTCAACGGCACAGGGTATTCAACCGGATTTGGCGGTTCAGAAGAAATGTTTTCAGACATTTTTAACCGCTTCAGACATGAAGAAGCCCCTTTAAAAGGTCCTGACCTTGTAACACGCCTCTCCATATCACTGGAAGAAGCATATGACGGGGTAACAAAATCCATCACACTGAGAAAAGAAGCTCTTTGCAAAAAATGCATGGGCACCGGTGCAGAATCATCTCAACCATGTTCACGCTGTAAAGGCACCGGGTCTGTCAAACAGAGCAGGGGCCTCTTTAAGTTAAGCCAGCCCTGTACCGCCTGCCAGGGTACAGGCATGAAAATATTAAAGGTATGCGGTGCATGCGGGGGCCGGGGAAGCTCTTATGGCACTGAAACCATAAAGGTCAAGATACCGGAAGTAAGGTCAGGCTCAAGGGGAGAGGAGGAGCGAAACCCAGAGGGGGTCAACCAGGTGACCTGTTAATTGAGCTGACCATCACACCTCATCCCCAGTTCAAAAGAGACGGCCATGATATTTATGTTGACGTACCTGTTACTTTTGATCAGGCTGTTCTTGGTGGAAAGATAAAAGTACCCACACTTAGCGGTGACGTGACAATGACACTTCCGCCCGGCACTGACAGCGGGAAGAAGTTCAAACTTAAGGGTAAAGGGATACCAAATAGAAAAACAGGGATCAGGGGAGACGAGTTTGCTGTTATTAAAATCACCGTTCCAAAAAGAGTAACGAATAAGACCAAAGAGGCACTTGAAGAAATAGCAAGGTCTTATAAATAATGGTTTGCGATGAATTAATGCAACTATTAATAAATAATTGAGAGATAGTCATGGAAGATAGAAAACGTCCTTTATTCATGATCGGGGTAGTATGTGAGATGTTTCATATTCACCCCCAGACTTTAAGGTTATATGAGAAGGAAGGGTTGCTACATCCTCAGAGGGCCGGAGGCGCCAGAATATATTCGCATGAAGACCTGGAGCAGATAAGAATGATACTGAACCTTACCAAAGAGCTGGGGGTCAACCGTGCCGGCGTGGATATAATTTTGCGAATGAGAAGACGTTTTGAAGCCCTTCAGACAGAAATGGAAAACATGATGGACCATCTTGAAGGAGAAATCAGGACAAAGTTCAGAAAGAGAATAAAAGATGTATTTGAAGAGGACTAGTTCAAAGTTGTTACGTATGTAATTGAACCATTATTGAACGACTTTTAAACAATATTGAACCTGTTCTTATCGTATTGGAGGAAATTATGAGACCAGATAAATTTACAACAAAAAGCCAGGAGGCGATTCAAAAGGCGCAGGACCTGGCACAAAATAAAGGAAACCAGCAGGTTGATATTGAACATCTGCTGTCAGTATTAATAGAAGAAGGTATAGCGCTTGAGATTCTCAACTCCCTTGGCACTGATATCACTGAATTGAAAAAGGATATCAAAGCTGAACTTGATAAAATGCCCAAGGTGCTAGGTTCATCGCCTGTGGGCCAGTTGTATGTGACCCAGGAACTGAAAAATGTATTTGAATCTGCCATGAAGGAAGCAGAACACCTGCAGGATGAATATGTAAGTGTTGAACACCTGCTTCTGGGTATCATAAAGACAAAAAGCAGGTCTGAAAAAATACTGAAAAAGTACGGCCTGACAGATGACAAGGTCCTTGCCTCAATGCAGAATATAAGGGGCTCTCAGCGGGTTACCGATCCTGAACCGGAAGACAAATACCAGGCCCTGAAAAAATACGCAAAGGACCTGACAGACCTGGCAAAAAAGGGAAAACTTGACCCGGTAATCGGAAGAGATGAAGAGATAAGGAGAGTCATTCAGGTCCTGTCCAGGAGAACAAAAAACAATCCGGTTGTCATTGGTGAACCAGGCGTGGGAAAGACAGCACTTGCCGAAGGGCTTGCTCAGCGCATCACCTCAGGTGATGTGCCCCAGAGCCTGAAGAACAAGAGGGTTATTTCACTTGATATGGGAGCCCTTGTTGCAGGGGCTAAATTCAGGGGAGAATTTGAAGACAGGTTAAAGGCAGTATTAAGAGAAATAGAGGAAGCCCAGGGAAGCGTTATCCTGTTTATTGATGAGCTCCATACCGTAGTTGGCGCAGGTGCTGCTGAAGGATCAATTGATGCATCAAATATGCTTAAACCGGCCCTGGCAAGGGGTGATCTCAGATGTATCGGAGCAACAACTCTTGCAGAATACAGAAAGTACATCGAAAAAGACCCTGCACTGGAGAGAAGGTTTCAGCCTGTAATGGTGCAGGAGCCGAATGTTGAGGACACGATATCGATCCTGCGTGGACTCAAAGAACGGTATGAAGTCCATCATGGTGTAAGGATCAAGGACGCAGCTCTTGTTTCAGCCGCTGTATTAAGTCATAGATATATTTCAGACAGGTTTCTGCCGGACAAGGCAATTGACCTGATTGATGAATCGGCATCCAAGCTTAAGATGGAAATCGACAGCATGCCCACCGAACTTGATGAACTGGAGAGAAAGCTGAGACAGCTTGAGATCGAAAAGCAGGCAGTGATGAAAGAAAGTGATGATGCATCAAAGCACCGGCTTGAACTGATTAAAAAAGAACTATCAGCATTAGCTGAAAAAAGAGATGTCATGAAATCACAGTGGCTTAATGAGAAAGAGGGGATCAGCAAAGTTAGTTCCATAAAGGAGGAACTGGAGCATAC
>CALZJD010000290.1 GCA_945787795.1 Thermodesulfovibrionia bacterium
AAAAATCCTTGAAATGCCTTATATCGTGGAGTCCGAGGTCCTGGAAGAAAAGGCAGAGGGAAAACACAGGACTGTGGCACTCAGTGATTTTAAGAGTGGTGACAGCTATAATTATGTTCTTGATATTGACCCGAAATCATTTGAGGACAGGAAAGTTTCCGAAGCGATTCTAAGCGCCAATACCGTCTTTGTCAATGCAGTGATGGGGCTTACCCCGCAGTTCTCTGACGGATCAGAAGCTCTTTACCGTGCATTAAGCAAAAATACTGCAGGCAAAAAAATGTTTGGCGGGGGAGATACTCTGCAGGAATTTAAAAACCTCTGTCCCGGAACATATCTGTCTGTACTTGATAATCCCCAGTACTATTTCTTTACAGGCGGAGGAACAGTGTTAAAAGCAATAGAGCAGGGCAGTCCATACGGACTTAAACCTGTGGAAGGCTTGATAGAAAATAAAGAAAGAACAGGAAAAGGTAATTAATATAATATGAAGAATGGAGATCTGATTCACGACTGGATGATATCCTACCTGAAGAAAAGACTATCAAGAGATTATGACGCCATTAAAGTCAATCATGATGAAGACAGGAGCAATGAGTTTAATGGTCATTACCCTGATCTGATCCTGGAAAACCATGGTCTTGTTCTTGCTGTGATGGAGGTGGAAACTGAGCAGACCATTTCAGCTGAAAAAGCTGAGGAATGGAAAACAATGGCAAGTCTGGGGGCCAGGTTAATATTAATGGTTCCCAAGCCATTAAAACCCAAGGTCCTGGATATTTTATGGAAAAGTGGTATGGCAGATAAAGCTTCTGTTGGCAGTTATGAAATGAATGTACAGATGCCCTGACCTTTTTTTTAAACAGTCATGCGAATTACTTTACCGACTTCGGTCTCTTCTGTGCCATATGCTGATGTTAATGAATCCTGCAGAGAAATTGCTTCCTCAGCAGAATCACCCTTCTTTACATCGCTTGTTTCATCAACCACAGGTTTATTATCATTACCCTTTGGAGTTATGTTTGTATCCGCATTGCCCCTGGATGTTTCCGTATGATATACATCTGATAACAGGTGCACATCATTGTTCTGTCCACTGACAGGCGCAATCACTTTTTCAGCAGACATTTCAACAGGTTTCTGACCTGAAATCTCAATAGTATCATCCTGCCTCAGATCTGAACGGTTCTCCAGTTCTGATTTTACCGGCGCTTCCCGGTCGTTTCTCTTGTTATCTGATTTCCGGGAGTAGTCCAGAATGGACACTTTGTTTAAAATCTCATTAATCATAAAATGTACTCCAACGCCATTAATTATGTCAATTTAATTTACTATTATCTTATCGGATGAATTGCTATAAACCTTTAGGCATTATATTTTCCATCCCTTAATACATTGAATTATTTGCATTAATAGTAATTATCTGATATCGTGTATTTCCAGGCTAATCATTACAGCAATACCAATGTTAATAATTTTAACACATATTCGCCGGTGCTTATCTTAAGTCCGGTGATAATGTGCCGATATATATTTTATGACCACAGAAACTAAAAAACAGACAAAAGCATGTGAGCACTGTGAAAAGGATATCAATATCAAATATGACATATGTCCTATCTGCGGGGGTCATCAAGCTGAGTCTCATATCAAGATAAATCCCGAATGTCCGCGCTGTGGGGTGGAGCTTCAGTTGCTGGTCAGTGATGAGGAAGAATATGATATATGTCCTGAATGCGGCGGAATGTGGTTGGATAGAGATGAATTCTTCAGGGCTACCAGGGAGAGGGATGTTTATAAGAAATTAAACATAAGAAATGAGTATCGCAAGGCGCCTATAAGGGGACTAGTAGAATATGTCCCGTGTGTCCGGTGCGACAAATTGATGAACCGTAGAAACTTCGGTAAGATATCAGGTGTTATTATCGACAGGTGCAGTAAACATGGAGTATGGCTTGATGCCGGCGAACTGGAAAAGATCCAGCATTTTATTGCAGACGGAGGACTGGACAAATCACGTGACAAAGAAATCACCAAGAATCGTCAACTTATAAAAGAGATTGCCACGCAGTCAGATCAGAATGCATTTACCCAGCGCATTTTACACTTCTGGAATATCAAGAGAATTATGTTCCGGGGCTGGCGCAAATAAGATCACTCGATATTCGTTATTAATTGTCCTTTATCCTGCACCTCTCACCTCTCACCTAATATATTCATTAACCTTATCAATCACGAATTCATCATCATCAAGAACAGCATTTACAAAGTTAATAATCCTGCGCCTGTTTTGGTCTGATACATCGGGGTAGAAAACCGGATTGGCAACAACAGCACCCCTGAAGGCATAAAAGGGAGCAACAAGAACAAGCGCTTCAGCATACAGCCCCTCTAATCTTCCAAAATTGCATATGGAGAAAAATATATAATTAATAGTCAAAGCCGTAACATCATCTGCAGCATCACCCCATGGTCCCCTGCTCCTGTCGAGAAGTACAAAATCATTACTGTTCTGAAACCATATATTGCCGGGATGAAAATCACCGTGAACCTGACAAAGTCGATTATATTTCGGTTTTAACCGTGCCCTCCAGTCAACACACTTCTTTTCGATCTCAGCCATCTCATCATATGAAATCAGGCCATCTGGATACGTATCAAATACTCCCATAAGACACTCCCCATGTCCGATCGTATCCCTGACCTTTCTCCAGTGCAATGCCCTGGACTCCTTTTTTACGGAATGGATCTTGGCCAGATAGGACGACATGGTCTGGATTTTTTCTATGTCAGAGGTATCCAGCCTGTCTTTTCCTGCATATGCTTTCAAATCATTGAAATAGTGATCACCCTCTGCCTTTTCCATTAATAAATAATATTCTTTTCCGCCTCCAATGGATTGAATCGTTCCATTCTTTTTTTCTGCCAGAACATCAATTGCTTTAATATGCTTGGGAAGGTTTTGAAACTCCTCCAGGTCAAGTAAAAACACTCCTGCCCTGTCTGCAGGATAATCATGCTCAAGCCCTTCTGGAAAGAGACCCTTAATTACATACGATTCATGGCCTTCCTTTGTTTTAATATCTATCAGGAAGCCGGCACCCTGAACACCAGCGCCAAGCTTTTCAATATGTACACTAATGGCTTTTTTACCAAAAAGTTTGAGAATATATTTTTCTATACTTTTTTTATTAATCATCGCGCAGCTGCTCCGGTCTTTTTCAGTTTCTGCAAATGGTTTTTTAATTTTTCAGCCACTTGCCTGTTCATACCTTTAACTGATGCTATCTCATCTGCAGATGCCATTCGGATATCATCAATGCTGTTGAAATGTTTCAGAAGCTCAAGACG
>CALZJD010000291.1 GCA_945787795.1 Thermodesulfovibrionia bacterium
GGCGATTTCGACGTCAAACTCATTGACCACGTCCGTGGGGTTGGCCGATCTGGGGATGGGCTGCACGCCGGATTGAGTTCCGGCGCAGGTCACCAATAAAAAAACAGTGATGCCGATGGCCGTCATACTTGATATTTTACCGTAGAAATTTTGCATTTTTTCCTCCTTTAATATCATACCTTCGTTAATGTTTTTGCATTGAAAGGACAGGCTGGTTGACAAATGCCAACGAGAACTTCGGATTCCGCCAGTTGAAGAAGCTGATGGTCAAGCACGGAATTCGAAGAGAAACGTTTAAAGCCTGAAATCCGCCATCGAATAATTGACAGCTTTACAGCCAAAACGCTTTCATCAAATGGATCTGCTCAAATCTCCCACCCTGCCACATTTTTATGATTTTCAGCCCTCAGGTTTTCTTGAAACCCGAACCCCGGCTTCCGGATCTCAGGGCATTGGGGCGGCTGTTTCCTCTTTGTTATATGATTAACACAGCAAAGCGTGTGCCACCTTGAAGCAGGTTCGGCGGGTAATTCCCTATTGGGGTTAAGTTTATAGCACCGGACTGCATATTTAGGATAGATATCAAAGAGTTTGCACATCGAATCGAATTGCTCTTTCTACCATCCAATTATTTTTTATTGCGGACTGTTTATTCCGGGTGAAAAATGAGAGCTGAGAGATGTCTTAAAATCAGAAAATTTAGTTCTGCTTTTTTATTACAATCAGAACTGGGAGTTCTATATTTTAAGTGGGCCGAAAATTTACTTTTGGATCCGGGCTCCTTTTTCCTTTCTCTCATATCGGTGTTGTTTAAGTGTTTCCGACAAATTACAAAGACATAGCGCATATCGTTGAATTTGCCAGCAGGCCGGCTCCTATCTGGCATGTCTATTGCTCCTTATTCATATGAGCTAAACCAAAGCGGTATTGCAGAAAATAAGAATGATAATTATCCAAGCTTTTGATCCGGGAGGCATAAAGGAAAAAAGTGAAGCATACAAGTTTAATTCATCCAATTTACCGACAGTCAAAGAATACAACTCAGGCAGTGGTGATCTTGTTTGAACTCGTCACCACTGTTATCGATGAAGCAGGGGAAGATGATGCCCTACTGGTAAACGCAATTATTGCCGACTTAATGCAATCCGGTAAAATCAAGTGGGCCGGAAAGCGTACCCCAAATAGTTTATGCTGCTGACATGCTAGATACCAATACGCTGGTAACAGGTTTATTGATCTTTACGGCCCGTATCGCCGAGGTGTCCATCGGGACGGTTAGAATCATAGTGACAGTTCAAGGCAGGAGTGTCATTGCTTTTTTTCTGGCAATCTTTGAACTTCTCATCTGGATAATGGTCGTGAGTACTGTCATCCACAGGATTAACGCTCAGCCGATGTTAGCCCTCTTTTACGCCTTTGGTTATGCGACCGGCAACGTTGTCGGCATCAGACTTGAGCGAAAATTGGCGCTCGGTTTCATCATTTTGAGAGTTATTACCCGAATGGCCGGAAAGTCCCTGGCAGATCGTACCAGGGCCATGGGGCAACCGGTGACCGTCTTTCGAGGTGAAGGCATGCGGGGACCGGTGTCCGGCCGCCCTACAGCCCCTTTAACGGCCGGCGGCTGCTTTTGAAGCGAAGGTAAAACCAATTGGGTGCTAATCATTTTAAAAAAATGCCGATTCCGGTTCGCCTTCGCTCGGAAACCGGAGTTGTTCGAAGCTACACCTCTGATCCGAAAAAATTCGTCAAAAGCAAATTAAGCCATCTGCGCAGCCTGTCAAAGGAATAATATTTTTTGGCGATTTCAAAATTGGTGTTGACCATTTTCTCCCTTCACTGCGGTGATTCCAGCAGTTTTCTGACTCTTTTTACTATTTTGCGGGTCAGGTATCCATCCATATGGATGCAGAAAATCAAAGCGACATATCCGGCAAAGCGCGGTTGAGAGCGGGGACGTAGTCACCAAGGCAGCGTTTGCAAGGTCTCTTGCAATGAGCCCTTATCGATTTTATTGACAACATGTTGTAAAAAACAGAAGAATCTCCTTGTATGAACCTGGTGGAGTTAGACGTCACTATGAATGAAAAATTGATCAAAACAATTCTGCTGAAAAATGGTCTTACACTTGAAATTTATGATGAATCGCGGGAAATCGTAGAAGACCGCTGGTTGGTTAAAATGGCCGCTAGAATCGATATCCCGATTGATCATCTTCACCTGGGCGATGGTTTGAATAAACAGGTCAGCCTAAATTCACTCAAAGAGTCTTTCGATAATTTTGCCCGCTATGAACAAAAGAGGGAACGCAATTTCGTTGGAAATCAACAAAAAGATTCCGTCTTCAACGATTTAGTGACTTCATTTCTCACGAGTACCCGGGAGTATCTATCACATCCACATTTTGCGGCGCGCTACGCCATGAGAGAGTATTTAAGGCAACAGCAGCGGAAAACGTGGTATCAAAATGGAAACAAAGCATAAATTCGTTTGGGTCCCGAAACAATGTCCTGGTGGTTGCTGCGAAAAAAAGCAGATGGACCTGCTACTTTTCATGATCATGCGGCAAAAAAGCGCCGGCGCCGGCGAGGTTTGAAGCGCCGGCAGGAATAGAAGCGGCTGAAAATAGAACTTAGGAGGAAATAGGGGGGTGAACCCGAAATGAACAACCAATCAAATGAATTTCCCAATCTCCCGAATCGTATAAAGGGGCTGGGCGACTTGGCCGAAAACCTATGGTGGAGCTGGAATCCGGCGGCACGCATGCTTTTTAAATCGTTGGATCGCCAGGCCTGGAAAGAAAGCGTCCACAACCCTGATAAAATGCTCAAAGAGCTTCCCAAAGAAATATTGGAACGCGCCGCCACCGATGAAGATTATTTGCGCAATTATGATGTCGTCATGTCCCAGTTTGAAAAATATATGCAACAAAATAAATGTTCGCTATTGAGAGATATCTCCCTATCGGATGTTTGCACGATTGCCTATTTTTCTGCTGAATATGGTTTGCACCGTTCATTGCCGTTTTACGCCGGCGGACTGGGATTTTTAGCCGGCGACCATCTCAAGGAGTGCAGCGATCTGAATGTGCCGCTGGTGGCGGTCGGATTCATGTACCCGCAAGGATATCTCAAGCAGAAAATTCGAGAAGACGGCTGGCAGGAAAACATATCCGAACCACTCGATCGGGAGGCAGCATCTATCTCACGCGTGCTGAATGAAGACGGAACCCAGCTTATCGTCAAAGTTCCGTTCATCGAGCCCCCGATCCATGTCGCCGTCTGGCAGGTTGCGGTCGGCAGGGTACCGCTGTATTTGATGGATACGGATATTGAGATAAACGATCCCTGGCATCGCGGAATCTCCGCGCGTCTCTATACCGGGGATTTGGAACAACGACTTCGCCAGGAAATTGTTTTGGGGATTGGGGGTGCGGAAGTATTGGAAGTTTTAGGGCTCAAACCTTTTGTACTGCACCTGAACGAAGGGCATGCAGCCTTCGCATTACTGGAGCAAATACGTGATCGTATCGGGGACGGCATGAATTATCAGCAAGCCTCCAAATGGGTGGGAAAGACGTCTGTTTTTACCACCCACACACCGGTGCCGGCCGGGCATGATGTGTTTCCATTTTATTTGATGGAGAGATATTTTCATACATACTGGCCTTGCCTGAAATTGGATCGCGATGAATTTCTGAAATTAGGTATACATCCGGAAAAACCTGAAGACGGGTTCAACATGACGGCGCTGGCCCTCAGGCTGTCGAAATA
>CALZJD010000292.1 GCA_945787795.1 Thermodesulfovibrionia bacterium
TCATTATAGGCTATGTTAAAAGCCTTGCTCTGAGTCTGTCCCTGCCAGCTTTGTGTCATGGCTAAACTTCCTGAACCGGTAGAACCATCAGTAGATCTGTTAAGTGTTACCTGCTGACTGCCTGACCCGTCTCCATGCTGGCCGCTCTCATAAAATTTCAACAGTACTGTGCCTGTATTATCGCGCTCTGCCTTGAGGTATCCGGTCATCATTTCCTGGCCGTTGCTGTCAAGTACACCCTGGAAATATAAAGTAAAGATACCATATGGATTTGTTGCACTCTTTGATTCAGTAATAATGGTCTTGACAAGGATGGTCTTTGCCGGCTCAATGCCACCACCATGATCCTCTTCTTTTTCATGAACCCAGACCTTGACTATCTGAGGAGAATCATTGTCAGCCCTTGAAGAGTTGACTGTCCAGTACTCATATTCATCAGCGTTGGCTCCTGAGGACTGGTTCTGGGAAGCCTGGCCTGCACTTTCAGCGTTGTCCTTAGACCCCTCACATTGGCTCATATTGATCATGGCCTTATAATTGCCCTGATTCAGCATTTCATCATAACCGGTCTGTGCCATCATGCAGAGGATTTCATTTATAATGTCAAAAGACTCTGAAGAGCGTTCTTCAACATATGAATGCGTTTCATCTGTAATGTACGGAGAACCTGCCGGAAGATCAGCTACGGCGCTGGCAAGTTTTAATGCATTAATCTGGTTTGAAGTCTGACTATCCTGGGCATCAACAACGCTCACTCTTTCTCCAACTTTCAGAGACTGTACTAAGCCTCCGCTTCCACTGCTGCTTCCGCCTCCGCCACCACTGCAACCGCTGAACAGCAATGCAGCTCCGATCATTAAAATTACAGACATCAATGGTATGTTTCTCTTTCCCATATTTTTAAACCTCCCGACAGAAATGTCTCGATTTACAATCGAGTTTTGAAAAAATGTTTAATCTCACTATGCAGTTATTGCGTGTATATGAGGAACATTTGGTCATTGTAAGACTCATCGGTTCGGTAGCGCAGGTTCTAAATAAGGTAAAACATGTTTGTTTTATGGGGGAATCCCTTATAGATGGGGTGCTATTGAGAAGTTTAAACGGCTATGGACAGCTTAAGAAGCTTGGAGTAATAAACAGTGGAATAAAGTATGAACTACCATTAAGGAGTAATTGAATGATATTTATTGGAATAAATTATACGTTATTCGTTATTTGTTATACGAAAATACTGGCAGCAAGGCATTCCTTTTGTGCCTCATAACGTATAACTAATAACATATTGTGTCAGCTACATCAGATTAAAGAGGCCGATGGATTTTCGTACCTGACTCATCGTGATCGATGCAGCTTCCTTTGCCTTTTGAGAACCTGCTGAAATTATTTCTTCAAGTCTGTCCGGATGGTTCAATAATTCTAAACGGCGTTCCCAAATAGGCTCAAGAACTGTCATAAGATTCTTTATGAGGACTTTCTTGCAGTCAATACAGCCGATACCGGCAGTCCGGCATCCTTCGGCAACTTCTACCTGCTCATCATTTGATGAAAAAATCTTGTGTAGCTGAAACACGGGAGACAGTTCAGGATCACCTTTGTCTGTGCGTTTAATGCGTTGAGGATCTGTGGTCATCGTTCTTATTTTCTGTTCAACTTCCTGAGGTGAATCAGAGAGATAAATGCAATTGCCATAGGTCTTGCTCATCTTTCTGCCGTCAACTCCAGGGACTTTTGGGAATTGGGTAAGAAGAGCGTCAGGCTCCGGAAATACTTCACCATAGAAATTATTAAACCTTCTGGCTATTTCTCTTGTTATCTCAAGATGAGGTACCTGGTCAACACCAACAGGGACATAATGTGCCCTGTACATCATGATGTCAGCTGACTGCAAAAGGGGGTATCCAAGAAAACCATAGGTGTTTAAATCTTTATCTTTCACCTCAAGCTGTTTTTCCTTGAATGATGGAACACGTTCAAGCCAGCCCAACGGGGTTATCATCGAAAGCAAAAGATGAAGCTCTGCATGTTCAAGAACGCGGGACTGCTGAAATATGGTGACCTTTTCCGGGTCGAGTCCGGCAGCCAGACAGTTCACCAGGACATCTTTTACAGATTCTTTTATCTGTGATGTATCTGAATACTGTGACGTCAGGGCATGCCAGTCAGCTATGAAATAATAACACTCATAGTCATCCTGTATCTTTACCCAGTTCTGTAGCGCTCCCACCAGGTTGCCGATATGAAGTTTGCCGCTTGGCTGAATGCCGCTGAGTACCCTTTTTTTAGACAAGTATGACTCCTTTCAATAAATTCTA
>CALZJD010000293.1 GCA_945787795.1 Thermodesulfovibrionia bacterium
GCGCCGAGGTTGGAGCAGTGCATTTTCTGCGGGGGCAGGCCGTCAAGGGCATCAGCCAGTGAAGCCTTGGTAATTTTTGATGCTTCCTCAATCGTCTTGTTCATTGCCATTTCAGTAACCATGCTGGAGACTGCGATGGCAGAGGCGCAGCCGAATGTCTTGAATTTTACGTCTGTGATCACGTCATCTTTAACCTTGATGAAAATTTTCATCGCGTCGCCGCACACCGGATTTCCTTCTTCTCCTACACCGTCCGCGTCTTCTATTTCTCCGACATTTCTCGGGTTTGTGAAATGGTCCATTACTTTTTCGCTGTACATGTCGAGTCCTCCGTTCCTTCCCATCCTTGAGCATAAGGAGAGATTTCTCTTAATCGAGATATAATCTGAGGGAATGTTTCATTAAAATATTTTATTTCTTCAGTCGTAGTGCCTTCACCCAAAGTGAAAACAACAGAACCCTGGGCAAGATGAACCGGAATGCCTATGGATATAAGGACCGGCGATGATTTTAATGCCTTTGAACTGCAGGCAGATCCGCTGGCTGAGAAGATCCCCTTGACAGCAAGCATCATGAGCATTGCTTCTCCCTCGATATACTCAACAACAAAACTTGCATGCCCGGGAAGCCTCTGTTTTGGATGGCCTGTAAGAATTACCTTGTCGATGTTAAGGGCATTGCTGATAATACTGTCTCTCATTGGAGTCACATGGGCGATGCGTTTGTCCAGATCTCTTTTTGTAATCTCGGCTGCCTTGCCCATGCCGACAATTGCAGGTACATTTTCTGTTCCTGCCCTGCGGCCGCCTTCCTGAATGCCGCCATAGATGAGCGGGACTATTCTAGTGCCGGATTTTATATAGAGCGCTGCTGCGCCTTTGGGACCATAAAACTGATGTGCTGCAAACGTCATAAGGTCAACACCCAATGACTCTACATCAACAGGTATATTACCTGCTGATGAAACAGCATCTGTGTGAAACATAACACCTTTTTCTTTTACAATTTTTGCTATTTCCGCTATTGGCTGGATTGTGCCGATCTCCGGGCTTGCGTGAATAATTGATACCAGAATTGTTTCATCAATTATCGCTTTCTCAACATCAGCAGGATTGACAAGGCCGTTATTATCAACTGGCAGGTACGTGACGGCAAAGCCCTGCTTTTCAAGAAAACGGGCCGAGTTGAGAATGGAATGGTGTTCAACCTTGGAAACAATGATATGCTTACCCTTGTTCTGGAGAGCAAATGCGATACCTTTTAACGCAAAGTTATTTGCTTCAGCCCCGCTTGCTGTAAATATTATCTCCTTGGCTTTGGCATTAATAAGGTCGGCAGTACCTGCCCTGGCTGCTTCAATTGCTTCCCTGGCCCTGATACCGGATTCATAGAGGCTTAAAGGGTTGCCGTAATGTTCTTTGAAATATGGCATCATCGCATCCAGCACTTCCGGATGAAGCGGGTTTGTTGCCACATGGTCCATATATATTTTATTCATCATGACTCCTTTAATTTTCTAATGAAAAATTTATAATGGTCATCATCTTCATATATACCCAGAAATTCATTCCCTGTTTTATTACACCATTCTGGTATGTCTTCAAGGGCGCCGTCATAGTCAGTAAGAATGGAAAGGACCTGTCCCATTTCTATCTCCCTGACCTGGTCCTCTATGGTAAGTAAATGCATGGGGCACATCATATAAATAATGTCAGTGGTGGCATCAGCCTCTAAAGGTTCATCAAGAAAATTCAGTTCACCGTTTTGCAATGTTTGAGCCTCCATAGTTCTCATTATATTTACCCATTCATTTGTGATTCTTCTTTAACAAGGTCATTAAGATGGATCGTATCAAGGAAGTCTTCAATTTTTTCACCCAGTGATTTCCAGAGCAATCTGGCAACACATCCATCAACCCGCTTGCATCCCTTTGCTGAAGGATCAAGGCACTGGGTGATTGCCACAGGCCCTTCCAGGGAATGAAGTATCATCCCAACGCTGATCTCATCAGGTTTCTTATTTATCAGATATCCTCCTCCGGGGCCTTTCTGGCTCTTGATAAGTTTTGACTTGCGGAGCCTGTTCAGGAGTTGTTCAAGATAGGAAACAGATACATCTTGACGTGCTGCAATCTCTTTAATGGTAAGGGGTCCCTGGTCATAATTCTTTGCCAGTTCAAACATTGCCCTCACTCCGTATTGCCCTTTTGTGGATAATTTAAGCATAATTTAAATTATAATAGTCTACTAAATTTGTCAAGTATTATTTCTG
>CALZJD010000294.1 GCA_945787795.1 Thermodesulfovibrionia bacterium
GACACTGCCGACGATTATTATTGCGTCCCGTGCATCTTTAAAATCTGTACCGCCCTCGATCAGAGAGGGTGCCCTGGGTGTCGGCGCCTCCAAAATGCAATCTGTTACTCACCACGTATTGCCTCTTGCCATGCCCGGCATGCTGACCGGTACCATTATCGGGATGGCAAGGGCCCTTGGTGAGACAGCGCCACTTTTAATGATTGGTATGGTAGCATTCATTGTTGACATACCAACCGGTATATTTGATAAAGCAACGGTACTTCCCGTACAAATTTACCTATGGGCAGACACTCCTGAGCGTGCCTTTGTGGAAAGAACGTCAGCAGCAATCATTATGCTGCTTGCATTTCTCCTTTTAATGAACGCAGTCGCCGTTGTCTTAAGGAAGAAATTCGAGAGGAGATGGTAAAGCCTTTATGGTAAGAGCCGGAGAAGAGTCTTTTAAAACAGTCGGGTCACCCATTCTTCAAAAGAACGTAAAGATCTCCTGCAGGGATGTAAACGTCCACTATGGAACCAAGCAGGCCATTAACGACCTGAGTCAACCTTTCTCCGCTGCTTTAACCGTATGAATGACACGATCAAGGACTGCACGGTCACCGGAGAAATTATCATAGACAATGAAAATATTTATGATAAGAAAGTTGATCCTGTTCTTCTCAGGGCGCGAATCGGTATGGTTTTTCAGAAACCCAATCCATTTCCCAAGTCCATATATCAGAATGTTGCGTATGGGCCGCGAATTCATGGCCTTGCAAGAAATAAGGCGGAACTTGATGACATCGTGATTACCAGCCTTCAAAAGGCAGGGCTCTTTAATGAGGTCAAGGACCAGCTTGAACACCCCGGGACAAGCCTGTCAGGAGGGCAGCAGCAGCGACTATGTATAGCACGCGCCATTTCTGTACAGCCTGAGCTGATACTGATGGACGAGCCATGCTCAGCCCTTGATCCGATTGCAACGGCCAAGATAGAAGAGCTGATTGATGAACTCAGGCAGAACTACACAATCATTATCGTAACCCATTCGATGCAGCAGGCTGCACGTGTTTCTCAAAGAACAGCATTCTTTCACCTTGGAAGTCTTATAGAAGTAGGAGATACAAATAAAATATTTGTTAATCCTGAACACAAGTTGACCCAGGATTATATCACCGGACGTTATGGATAGTGAGATTCAACATTATGATTAACTTGACAGGACAATTTAATATAGTAGTGAACTACATGCGGGGAGGTGCTAATAACTAATGATAAAAGCAAAGGAACTTGAACATCTTAAAGAACTTGTGGTCAGGATGTCCATTTATGTTGAGACCGCGATCAAGGATGCTGTTAATGCGCTGGTTGAAAGAGATGATGACCTTGCCAGGAAGGTCATTGATGGTGATCATATAATTAATGAGCATGATGTTCAGGTAGATGAAGAATGTATACGGATTCTGGCCCTGACACAGCCCATGGCCAGAGACCTTCGTTTTATAACCACTGCGATGAAGATTACGACAGATCTTGAGAGAATAGCTGATAATGCTGTTAATGTTGCGGAACGGGCATTAGAGCTAAATCAGGAGCCGATTCTTAAACCATATATTGATATTCCCAGAATGTCCAGAATATCACAGAAAATGGTCCGTGACTCAATCGATGCATTTATTAATGGAGACATTGCAATGGCAAAGGATGTCATCATGACTGATGATGAAATCGATGACCTGAATGAAAAGATATGGAAGGAACTGATGGAGATTATGACCAGTGATCCTTCAACCATCACACGGGCTGTAAAGATAACCTATACGTCTAAATATATTGAACGGATAGCAGACCATGCCACAAACATAGCCGAAGATGTCATTTATCTGATAGGGGGAAAAATAATCAGGCATCTGGAGCCTGATGAGATTTAATTTCTATAATCTTCATTAAAATACATGTCTTATCCGGAAAATTGCGTCCTGCTCAGTACATCAGGTCTCATGTTAATCCAATTTTCATTGACTTGCCTAAAGGATTTTAGTATGATTTCAGACGACATCATTTAAAAAAGGACAGAGACATGTTAAAGAAATTCCTTCCTAAAGAAACAGATTTTTTCAGTATATTTGAAAAAGCTTCCCTGAACGTAAACAAAGCTGCAATTCTCCTTGTTGAAATGATGGAAGACATGAGTCTTGCTGAAATCAAGACCAAGGAGATTTATGAAGCGGAGCAGGAAGGAGACATGCTCACCCATGAGGTGATGAGAAGTCTTAATAAAACCTTTCTGACTCCGGTTGACAGGGAGGACATTCATGCCCTTGTTAACGGGCTTGATGATGTACTTGATCTGATATGGGCATGTTCAGACAGGGCAATGTTATTTAAACTGACCAATCCCCTGCCTGAAGCTGTCGAACTTGCACAGACCCTCAAGGAGACGACAGAGTATATCACAAAGGCAATAGGATCGCTGAAGGACAAAAAATACTCCTATATTCAGGAGTTCTGCATCGAAATAAACCGGCTGGAAAACCGCGGCGACAGAATTTACAGGGCAGCGCTTGTAAAGCTGTTTGATAATGTTCTTGATCCTATTCTCGTGATTAAATGGAAAGATGTTTTTGAACATCTTGAAGAAGCGACCGACACGTGCGAAGATGTAGCT
>CALZJD010000295.1 GCA_945787795.1 Thermodesulfovibrionia bacterium
AGTGAAGTCCGGTCATTTTGATATGATTATGCCTGCGTTTAATTTCATGAAATTTCCGAAAATCACAGACATATTAAAGGAAGCAAAAAAAAGAGAAGTGGGAGTTATTGCGATGAAGACCCTTGCAGGCGCCAAGGACTCAGGGTTTGACAGCAAGGATGCGCCCTTTGCCCCTGCCGCATTCAAGTGGGTGCTTAATCATCCTGAAGTTGATGGTCTGGTTATTACTATCAAATCCGTCTCTGACCTGGATCTTTACCTGACAGCTTCAGGAGAAAAAATGACAGCAGCAGATCAGAAGACACTGGACCGGTACGCAAAACAATTCGATCACGAATATTGCCGGACCGGGTGCAGTGATTGTGAGCCATCCTGCCCCGAGGGAGTCTCAATCGCAACTGCGCTCAGGTACCAGATGTATTTTAAGGATTATGGGGATGAAAAAACAGCCATGAAGCACTATGCAAAACTTGAGTCAAAAGCAGACCGGTGCCTGACCTGTGAGACCGAGGATTGCAAAGGCGCCTGTCCCAATGGATTGCCCGTAAGCTCCATGCTTCGCGAGGCCCATGATAACCTTAGCTTTATGGTTTAAATGGTCTTTTCTAATGTATACCGCATCATGCTGCTGGTTTTTCTTCCGGTTGCTGCCCTTTTCATATATGTTAAAGGGCAGGATTATGACCCTGCCCTTATAAACTTCAGCGCCTCACAATCCGGCATGGACAGCCTGTCCGGTTTTTTTCCTGACGAAATTGATACTCTTTCCCGCTCAGGGCAGGTTCGCACTTATACAGGGGAAAACCTCTATGAATATGTAAACGGTCATGCTGAATATTTCATCTCATCAGGGTTTGTTACACTTGCTGTCGGAGAATACAGCATAAACTCAAAGGATGATCCTGATGTTGTGATCGATATATACGACATGGGCAAAAGCATTCATGCCTTTGGAATTTTATCTGATGAGTCAGGGGGAAATATCACAGATATCCATGCAGGTCTGACAGGATTCAAAACGCCCCAGGGACTTGGTTTTATAAAAGGTCAGTACTACATTAAGATTTCCTCCTTCAGCAGTGCTGCTTCTCCTGAGAGCATTATTGAAAGCCTTGACAGCAGGATATCTGCCGCTTCAGATCCTTTCCCTGAATTTGCCAATTTTCCGGACATCGGACAGATAGGAGCTACCAGGTTTGTTAAGGAGGCCTACAGAGGGTTGGATTTTATAAACAATGTAATCGAGCGTGAATACAATGTCAATGGCAAAACCGTACAGGTTTTCGTACTGAGTGAAAATAGTAAGATCATTAAGGATATAATCAAATCATTCCTTAAATATTTCAATGATTCTGACATTACATTCACTGAATCACAGGAGAATGGAAAGACCGTTTATAAAGTCAGTGACCCCTTTGAAGGAGACTGGGTATTAATATCATCACCTGATACCCTATTGGGAATATTCGGTTCATTCAATGAAACAATGATAAAAGCATTACTGAAATAACAGCTATGTCTTCAAAACACTGCAAAAAAGAACCTGACATAACCAGAAGGAAATTCCTTTCCAAAACAGCGAGCACCTGCGCGCTTGCTGCAGGAGCGGGTTTATGGGGATACGTATCCTATAGTGAAGAACCAATCCGCCGTAAAAGCGAAAGAATTTATACATTTAAAAGCTATCAGATGCCTGCATCAAAGGACCATCCCTCCATGGTAATAACCCGTGGAAATGACGTGCAGAAGATGGCCGCGGCAGCAGTGGATAAACTGGGAAGTATGTCCAGGTTTATCAATCCCGGCGACAGGGTGCTTATAAAACCCAATGTCGGTTGGGACAGACAGCCTGAGCAGGCTGCAAACACCAGTCCCGTGCTTGTCGGTGCTGTAGTTGACCTCTGCCGCAAAGCCGGGGCATCTGAGGTATGGGTAACAGACGTATCTATTAATGATCCCTACAGGAGCTTTGCCCGTTCAGGCATAGAAGAAGCAGTACAAAAATCAGGCGGCAGGATCAGATTCACCACGCAAAATGATTTTGTCCTCACCGATCTAAAGGGAAAGGCATTACAGGTATGGCCGGTAAGCAGATTTTATCATGAAGTTGATAAAGTGATTAATCTGCCTATCGTAAAACATCATTCCCTGAGCGGGTGCACGATAGCCATGAAAAACTGGTATGGCGTACTCGGAGGCCGGAGGAACAGGCTTCACCAGGATATTAATACATCAATAGCTGATCTGGCCGCCACAGGCGGGAACCTCTCTGACGTATCCGTAGAAAACACAATCATAGCCGGGCTGGATGAAATCGCCCTTGATTCATACAGCCTGAGGTTCCTGGATTTAAAAGCTGAGGATGTTCCATTTTTATCCATGGGAGAAAAAAGAGGCATTGGAGTAACAGACTGGAAATCCCTTGACTATGTTGAGGTAAAGGTATGATAAATATAATTACAAATTACAAATTACAAATTACAAAATTAAAGATTATCATTATTAACATATTAACCGTTCTGCTGTTATTCCCACCCAGAGGACTTCAGAAATGTCAAAGCAAATGAACCTCTTGACCCTTCGAAACATAAGACGGATTTATTCAGTATTTTTCTTTGTCCTGTTTGTAATTCTGCTCGGAATAACAGACTTCAGGAACATGAAGGGGTATGAAGTATCCCTTTTTTTAGAACTTGATCCGCTTGTGGCCATTTCATCCTTTCTTACAAGCTGGACACTGTATAAGGGACTTGCCCTGTCACTTATCATAATCATTACTACCCTTATCTTCGGCAGATATTTCTGTTCATGGGTCTGTCCCATGGGCATTCTTAACCAGTGGATCAGCCATGTTATGAACAGGAAAAGGCCTGTGGACGATTATAAGATCAATGCCTACAGACCAATATTCAGGTTCAAATATTATCTCCTTGCACTCCTCCTTGTCCTTGCAGCCTTTGGTTCCCTGCAGATTGGCCTTTTAGATCCCATACCACTTATCACCAGATCATTCAGCGTATCATTATTCCCGGCATTTAACTTTTCAGGAGGAACCCTTTATTTAAAGCAGCCTTTGTTTTATGGCGGCATGTTTATTGCCGTTATTTTTATTGCGGTTCTGTTTGCCAACAGGTTTATCTCCCGTTTCTGGTGCCGCGTGCTCTGCCCACTCGGTGCATTGCTGGGAGTGCTTTCATCCGTATCAATGTTAAGAATCAGGAGAGATGTTGAAAAATGCACTGATTGTCAGAAATGTCTCCGATACTGCCACGGAGCATGCGATCCTCATACAGAACTGCGGGTCAGTGAGTGCCATGCATGCATGAACTGCATAGAGGACTGTCCTGAGGATGCCATCCATTACGGTATTGCCGGAGAGAACAGCTCTGTCCATACTCCCGTCGATTTCAACCGGAGAAGGTTAATCGAAACCACTGTTGCAGGCATTATCTTACTGCCCATGATGAAAAGCGTTGTCACAGCAGAGACCGATCCGCAGCATAAAGTGATCAGACCCCCGGGATCTATTGCAGAGGAAGAGTTTCTGCGCCGCTGTATCAAATGCGGTGAATGTATGAGGGTATGTCCGACCAATGTAATCCAGCCGGCCCTTCTGGAAAGCGGATTCCAGGGTCTCTGGACTCCTTTTCTTATGAACAAGATAGGATACTGTGAATATAACTGTGTCCTGTGCAGCCAGGTCTGTCCTACAGGTGCCATCCTCCCTCTTACTGTTGATAAGAAAATAGGGAAAGGATTATTTCAGAAGCCATTAAAGATAGGCTGTGCAGCCAGGTCTGTCCTACAGGTGCCATCCTCCCTCTTACTGTTGATAAGAAAATAGGGAAAGGATTATTTCAGAAGCCATTAAAGATAGGGACTGCATTTTATGACAGGGGCCGCTGCCTTCCCTGGGCAATGCATACAGAATGTATCGTATGTGAAGAGGTCTGCCCTGTGTCTCCAAAAGCTATATGGTTTAAGAATATTGAAATGGAATTACGGAACGGTAAAAAGAAACTTCTCAAGCTTCCCCATGTTGAACCTGAGCTCTGTATCGGATGCGGCATATGCGAAAACAAGTGTCCTGTGCATGACCGTCCTGCCATACGCGTAAGTTCCGTAGGGGAAACAAGGTCGGCTACCAATCAGATGATTCTTAAATCATAGCATCTCTCTTCCCCCTCCGGGTGTGCAATAATCATTTCTGGATTATTTATTATCTTTCATCTAAAATAATCTGAATCTTCTTACCAGTTTGGTAAAGTGAGTATGTATTTGTTAAACATCAGGAGAACAGGAAGATATTATGGAACATACAAAGGGAACATCGAATAATCCTGAGTTGTTATTTGGTCAATTTCTGGTAAATGAACATGCCGTTAATGAATCAGATGTT
>CALZJD010000296.1 GCA_945787795.1 Thermodesulfovibrionia bacterium
CTATGGTTATTGCCTCAAATTCGGTTGGATTCTTTGGCTTCTCAAATATTGAGTAAATATCTTCCACTTAAATCCCCCTTGCGTTTTTAAAACAAAGTATTTTAATAATGTTCATAATGTAATGTATCTCCTTACACTGATTGTTAATCAGCAGTTAAACGATCAAGAGTTTCAGGCCTTTATTTTACCGGCAGATTTCCGTTTTGAGCTGCTGATTTCTGCCTTTGATAATGGCTTTTCTTCCAAAAGGTCAACATCCAGTCCCAGACTCTGCAGCTCTTTTATCAAAACATGAAATGATTCAGGTACGCCGGGCTCAAGGTTGGCATCTCCCTTGACAATGGCCTCATATACCCTGGCCCTTCCCGCAACATCATCACTTTTCACGGTGAGAAATTCCTGCAGTGTATGAGCCGCTCCATATGCTTCAAGCGCCCATACTTCCATCTCTCCAAGTCTCTGCCCTCCGAACTGGGCCTTACCGCCCAGGGGCTGTTGCGTAACAAGGGAGTATGGACCGATTGAACGTGCATGTATTTTGTCATCAACAAGATGATGCAGTTTCAGAATATACATATTCCCGACGGTCACCGGCTTTTGAAAGGGAAGGCCTGACTTGCCGTCGTGAAGAGTGACCTGTCCCCTTACAGGGAGCCCTGCTTCCACAAGCAGCTCCTTGATTTCATCTTCCCTTGCCCCTTCAAACACCGGGGTAGAAACATAGATGTCCAGCTCTTTGGCCGCCCATCCCAAATGGGTCTCAAGTATCTGGCCCACATTCATACGTGATGGTACGCCAAGGGGGTTAAGAATGATATCAACAGGAGTTCCGTCAGGAAGGTAGGGCATGTCCTCTTCAGGAACAACAATGGATATCACGCCCTTGTTGCCATGTCTACCTGCCATTTTATCTCCCACCTGGATTTTTCTTTTCATCGCAACATATACTTTTACGACTTTCAAAACTCCGGGGGGAAGTTCATCTCCCTTTTTAAACTGGTCCAGTTTCTTGTTGTATGTGGCCTCGAGAATATTTACCTGTCCGGTAATTTCATCGTCTAAAGATTTAAGTTCATCTTTCTTTTTGGCATCGGCAAGTTTGATTTTACGAAGAGATTTTTCCGGGATCTGCTCCAGAATTGATGCTGTGAGCTTTTTGCCTTTTTCACAGACAGTGCCCTTGACACCGGAAACATTCAGGTCTTCTGCTATTTTTTCATTAAGGAGCAGTGCCCTCATCTTTGCGTAGCTGTTTTCTTTAAGAATCCTTATTTCATCATCAAGGTTTCTCTGCAGCTGCTCAATCTTGTCTTCTTCAATGCTTTTGGTCCTTTTGTCTTTGTTGGCACCCTTCCTGGTAAAAATCTTGATGTCCAGCACTGTTCCTTCAATTCCAGGGGGAACATAGAGACAATTTTCCCTTACCTCTTCAGCTTTTTCACCGAATATGGCCCTGAGAAGTTTTTCTTCAGGAGTGAGCTGGGTTTCACTTTTTGGAGTGACCTTTCCCACCAGAATATCCCCGGGCTTTATTTGAGCGCCCGTTCTGATCACACCGCTTTCATCCAGTTCGCTCAGGGCCTCCTCTCCGATATTGGGAATGTCTCTTGTTATCTCTTCAGGTCCGAGCTTGGTTTCCCTGGCTTCTATGGAAAACTCTTCAATATGAATCGAGGTAAACACATCTTCCTTGACCATACGCTCACTGATTATGATGGCGTCCTCAAAATTGTATCCGCCCCATGGCATAAAGGCCACTAACACGTTTTTTCCCAAAGCAAGCTCACCCAGGTCTGTGGCAGGACCGTCAGCGATTACCTGGTTCTTTGTCACTTTGTCACCGGTCCTGACAATGGGTTTCTGGTTAATACAGGTGGCCTGGTTAGACCGGTAAAACTTGATGAGACTGTATACATCAACTCCCCCGTCGTCACATCTGACAACGATCCTTGTAGCATCAACAGACTCGATAACCCCGGCCCTTTTTGCAGCAATAATGACGCCTGAGTCACGTGCAGCGACTTCTTCAACTCCTGTCCCCACTCTCGGCGCATTTGTCCTGAGAAGCGGAACAGCCTGTCGTTGCATGTTTGATCCCATTAATGCCCTGTTCGCATCATCATTTTCCAGAAAGGGGATCAGAGCGGCAGAAGCGCTTACAATCTGCTTTGGTGAAACATCCATAAAATCGACTTCTTCGGGTGAGACGAGTTTAAAATCTCCTCCAACTCTTGCTGAAACAGTTTTATCAGTTACTTTTCCATTTTTTATTTTTCTGTAAGGTGATTCGATAAATCCAAAATCATTGACCCTGGCGTATGATGCCAGTGATGTTATGAGACCGATATTCGGTCCTTCAGGTGTCTCTACCGGACATATACGTCCGTAATGGGTAGGGTGTACGTCCCTGACTTCAAAACCGGCCCGTTCTCTTGTAAGACCTCCGGGACCAAGCGCGCTTAACCTTCTCTTGTGGGTGATCTCGGAAAGCGGATTTGTCTGGTCCATGAACTGGCTCAACTGGCTGGAACCAAAGAACTCCTTAATGACCGCAATGACGGGTTTGGCATTAATGATGTCATGAGGCATTGCTATCTCAAGCTCGGTAAGGGTCATTTTTTCCTTTATTGCCCTCTCCATTCTTACAAGACCGATCCTGAACTGGTTCTCAAGAAGCTCACCTACAGCCCTTACTCTCCTG
>CALZJD010000297.1 GCA_945787795.1 Thermodesulfovibrionia bacterium
AGTCGGGCCTGTAAGCGAGCAGGATATTGAAGATCTTGCAAGGAGCGGCAGGATAATCGCTGAAACAAAAGTGTGGAATGATGTCACATCGAAATGGATTCCTTACGGCCAGATAAATGGTGAGATACCGGGAGATGTGGCATATGATAATGAGGAACCGCACGCCGCAAACGAGTCCGTATGTATTGAATGCCGAAGGTCATTTCTGATCGATGATATGATTGAATATGAAGGAGTCAGGGTGTGCTCTTCCTGTAAGCCCGTCTTTTTTCAGAAAGTAAAAGAAGGCGGTCATCATGGAGTCATGGTATATGGAGGCTTCTGGATCAGATTTGCCGCTAAATTCATTGATGGGATCATTCTCGGCGCAATAAGCATGATCTTCTCCACTGTCGTGGGTTATTCGGCTTTCAATGCGCAAAATGCGGTCAGTCCGGTTCAGGGTGTTGTATTTCTTCTGCAAATAGCTGTTCCCATCGTTTATGCAACCTTTTTTATAGGTAAGTATGCGGCAACTCCCGGTAAAATGATCTGCGGCCTGAAAATAGTCACAGCAGATGGTGACAGAGTAAGCTATGGTAGAGCGGTAGGTCGTCATTTTTCAGAGTTTATCAGCAGCATTATTATGTCTATCGGATATATTATGGCAGCTTTTGATGACGAAAAACGAACACTGCATGACCGCATATGCAATACACGGGTCATAAAAAAGTAATCGTCACACTATGAGCAGCCATTTGTTCCATTGCAATAAATGCGGGGCCGTTCTTCCCCCGGAGAAGTACAATACCTCCAGGCTTGATACCTGTTCATCCTGCGGGGTGCCCGTCCGCATTGATGCATTTCCCGCTTTATTCCGGCCGATACAAACCGGAGCAAATGGCCTGAGTCTGCCTGAGGACACTGTATCGAGCTGTTATTACCACCCACAGAAAAAAGCAGCCTTACCATGCGAGACCTGCGGCCGTTTTCTCTGTTCATTATGCGATATTGAATTCAATGACCGGCATTTATGTCCCTCCTGTATTGAGACGGGCAGGAAAAAACGAAAGATTAAAAACCTCGAAAACCACAGGGTACTGTATGACAGGATCGCCTTTTTCTTATCGGTAGCTCCCTTATTACTGTTCTGGGTGACGATCATAACGGCCCCTGCAAGCATTATTATTGCCATTCGTCACTGGAAATCTCCCTTAAGCATCATACCGCGGACAAAGGTCCGTTATGTATTTGCCATTTTTTTTGCAAGTCTTCAAATTGGAGGATGGATAATTTTTTTCACGAAACTCATAGCCTGATATATGACAAACCATGCCTGTGAAGAAAAAAGAATATAACCGGTTACCCGGAAGCGGTCTAAAGCGGGGGAGTTTTTTGTCTCTCTTCGGGATCCGTGCCAGTATATGGACAGGGGAAGACCATCTCCTCTGTTTATACAGTACCGGTTTATCAGAGGATTATAGACGATTCTATTACCGGGACATACAGGCCATTACCACCCAACAGACATCACAATATAAAATAGAGATTGTAATCCTTGTTCTTCTCTCTATGGTCTTAGCCTACCCATCCATAATATTAAGCGGGATCCCGGCTACGATATTCATGATCATCACCGGACTTTTCATGGCATTTCTTATTGTACATGTACTTCGGGGACCAACGTGTACCTGTTATCTTTACACTGCTGTATCAAAGGAGGAACTGCCCTCTTTAAACCGCCTGAAAAATGCCGTTACATCCCTGGATATAATCACACCCCTGATCGAAGAGGTGCAGGGCAGACTGCGGCCTGAAGATATAAAAGTAAAATCAGATGAAATGACCGCAACGGTAAACACAGGCAAAAAGACAAGGATATCATCGTCAAAGGCTGACAGTCCCGCAAAATATTACAGAGGAAATTCCCATCTTCTGCTCTTCTCCATACTTCTGCTGAATGGGTTCATAAACAGCGCGGATTTTTTCATCAACCATGTAAGCATTACCGGTTTAAGCACAGTGTCGTACTGGATACTTGCCGTCCTGGTTATCATGGCTCTTGTTAAACAGCACGGCACGAATCTCGGCAAAGAACTTCGCAGTCTCACCTGGATTACACTGGGATATATTATTCTGTGCTACATTGCTGGCACCGCAATATATATGATAGTGGGTTTTAAAAATATCAATGCAATGGGCAGCCATATCGAAATGATGAAATTAATATCTGAACTTTCACCGTTCGATGGTATTGCAGCTGGAATGGCAGGTCTGGTGTTAACAAGGAAGTTCAGGGGCAGGTAAATTGTCTCCTGTGGCAAACCGTTACAGTGAGCAGACAACGGTATAAGGATATCTCTGACAGATATATATCAAAGTTCGTAAGGGACGGGAAGGGATGATTTTTGAAGGCATGAAAAATGAAGGACATTGCTAACCAGCGCTGTTTCAATCATGCAGTACGAGAAGCGGCTGCCCTGTGCCCTGAATGCAGCCGTTCTTTTTGCAGGGAATGCATTACCGAGCATAATGACCGGGTTCTGTGTGCTTCCTGCCTGAAAAAAGGTCTTACCCCTGCCCCGGCAAGGACACTTCGCTTTACCGGTATAATCCGTCTCGGTCAATCCATATTCGGATTTCTTATCATCTGGCTTTTTTTTTATTATCTTGCCCAACTGCTGCTTTCCATCCCTTCGAATTTTCATGATGGTACCGTCTGGCAAACACTTTGGTGGGCTGAATGAAAAAAAAGGCACAGCGTCAGCAAGGCAGAGAATCACTGGAAATTATAGAAGAGGCCCTTCATCTTTTAAGAATAGTGCCTGTCCGGGTCTTTACGTCCTATTATGCAGGGAGTTTGCCCTTTGTCCTGGGGTTTCTTTATTTCTGGACAGATATGAGTCAAGGTGCATTTTCCTATTCCCGATCTGCGGAAGCGGCGTTTTCGATATCACTCCTGTTTCTCTGGATGAAAACATGGCAGGCAATTTATACAAGCCAGCTAAGGACATACACCGGCAATATCAAATCTGCACCCTGGACTCCTCAAAGAATCCTTAATGTCTTTGTCATTCAAACCGTTATACAGTCCACTGCGCTTTTAGCCCTGCCCCTCGCATTGCTTATCGCACTTCCCTTTGGGTGGGTATACGCCTTCTATCAAAACGTTACGGTATGTGGCAGTGGTGAGAACTGCGATATAAAGAGCGCTTATAAAAAATCCCTTGACCATGCAATGCTTTTCCCTGTTCAAAACCACATGGTGTTAACGATTCTCTTTCTTTTCAGTTTTTTTGTTTTTTTGAATCTTGCCATTGTTATTTTGATGGTCCCCAATCTTTTAAATACCTTTCTCGGGATCCAGCTTATGTCCTCCAGGGCATCCTGGAGCATGGTCAATACGACCTTCCTTGCGGTTACCTGCGGGTTTACCTATCTCATAATGGATCCCCTTGTGAAATCAATTTATATTATACGATGCTTTTACGGAGAGTCTCTTCATAACGGTGAAGACCTT
>CALZJD010000298.1 GCA_945787795.1 Thermodesulfovibrionia bacterium
CTGAGCAGACGGACGACCCATAGTGTAGACCTGTTGCTGGTAATCAGCGATCCTACCCAGAAAGGTGTTCTCACAGCAAAAAGGATTAACGGTCTTGTGGATGAACTGGGACTTGATGTTAAAGAGCGTAGATTTATTATTAACAGGGTATCGGATGAAAATTTCAACAAACTAAAAAAAAGCAGTCCAGGTCTGCCTGATGATAAAACATATAATATTCCTGACGATGAAAATATATTTCATCTTGACCTTGAAGGAAAGCCGGTCTTTGATCTTCCCCCCGACTCAGTCGCTGTGAAGACTTTTTTTAACATTCTTGACACCTGCAATATACCATAAGATTTTGTTCAATATTGTTTTAAATTGTTCTAAGTAGTTCAACATTTCCAGTATCTTTGTTCAATATTGTTTAAAAATTGTTCAATGTGGTTCAACATTGTCTGAATGGTACTTTGAACTATCTTTGAACTATAGTCTTTTAATTTCCGCTATAATATATGCGTTTTACGTAAATTCTGAATCCACTATGCTCAGATAAAAATTTGGAGGTTTAATGCATCTCAAAAATAGGTTACATGTCCTGATCCTCTCCCTTTTAATTATGATCATTGCTTCACTGTCACATGCTGGAGAGTATTCGATTTCTGATTTCAGCAGCGTGATCGGACGAAACACTGGGTATCCTTCCGGAACAACCGTTCATGGCATGACAAAAACCGGAAACCTGGATCTTATCCTGGAGACAACCGTATATGCCAAAAACCTGGAGCTTGTTGGGGTAGGCATCGAAGGTGAAACATTCATCGGCTCTTTAACACCGTTGCGTCTCAGATACAGGCCGCATAATCAGTTAACAATGGAAGCAGGCGCCCTGCTCGGATATGATTTTGGAGACGGGAGTAATTATGATGAAGTTGAGCCTATTGTCAGACTTGTATATCAGCCCGGTAATCATACATATGTAGTAGCAGGGACCATTATAAGGACCCATTCCATTCATGATGCAATTTATAATGATTCAGCCGCGTTTAATGAGAACGCTGAGCAGGGATTCCAGTTCAGGGCCGATTATGATAATTTTAAACAGGACTTCTGGATAAACTGGAGGATAAAGGAAGAAGAGACCATATCTGAAAGATTTGATACTGCTTCAGTAACTCAATTACTGATAGGTGATTTCCAGGTTGATGCCCAGTTGCTTCTTCGCCATACAGGCGGTCAAAAAAATAATGAAGACAAGGTCGAATTTAACACTGCATTTTTGTTTGGAGGCTCATATGGCTTTCTAAAAGGGGCTACTGTCCCCGTACTGAAGGTCTTGGAAGAAGTGAGAATTGGTGCCCATTTTATAGGAAGTAGTGACGATCCTGACGATCAATCCGGTCTGCCCGCGTCTGATGGTAATGGATTAGAAGGAACTGTAGTTTTCAGAACTAAGCCGTCAAAAGATGCGAATGTACAGATATTTGGCTCTTATTTTAATGGAAATGACCTGATTGCTAGGGCCGGTGATCCCATTTACGCAAAAGATGAATATGTCCAAATCGGAACCAATCTTGTCCTTAATCTTGCGGGTGGGCTCATATTTGAGCTGGGTGCAATCGGACAGTTTATTGACGGAACGTTCACCCACACTGAGCAAATGTATTTCTCCTGGGGCAGGGGATTTATAATTTTTAAAGGGATTTAATCGGGTAGCCTTTATTATTCCTGAATTTCAGGAGTTACACTCAAAATCCCGGCCGTATCAACTCTGGATTTTGTGTCTATCTCATTATTATTTAAATTTTTTATTATTAAATAACGCTATATATTTTTTAATTTTTTATGCTATAATTCAAGACTTTTCTCAAGGGTATGCAACTCATTCTGGAATAAAAACCTAAAAGGAGATAGATGTAATGATAATTATATGTAATGATAATTATTGGTGAAAAGATTAGTGTCATTGCGAAAAAAGTCAGAGAGGCAATGGACAGCCGTGACCCAAAGCCAATTCAGGATCTGGCCGACGCGCAGTGGAAGGCAGGAGCACATTTTATCGATGTAAATATCGGCCCTGCTGAGGACAACGGCGAAGATCTGATGAAATGGATGGTTGAGAGTATCCAGCAGGTTGTGAAAGCTCCTCTCTGTCTTGATACAACAAATGCATCAGCCCTTGAAGCCGGCCTGAATGTTCATAACAATGAATGGGGAAAGCCCCTTATCAACTCCACGTCCAACGACCCTGAAAGGTTCGTCATGCTTGAACTGGCAGCAAAACACAACGCTGAAATTATAGCGCTCACCATCAGCAAAGGCGGACTGCCTGCAGATGCAGAAGAGAGATGTGGCATAGCTGCAGAGATCATGGGAAGAGCCATGGAATTCGGCGTTCCTCTTGAGGACATTTATCTTGATCCATTGATCCTGCAGGTCTGCACAACACAGGACCAGGCCATGCATTCCATCAAGGCAGTTCAGATGTTTCAGGAATTAAATGATCCGCCGATGAAGACTGTTGTCGGACTCAGCAATATCTCAAACGGTGTTCCAAAGGAAATGAGAAGCCTGATAGATAAAGTGTACCTTACATTATTAATGTATGAAGGATTGACTGCAGCTATTGCCAATCCTCTGGATAAAGATCTTATGGATGTGGTCAAGACTACAGAGGTATTTCTTAACAAGACACTGTATGCACATTCATATCTGGAGATGTAAATAATACAGTAGTTAGTAGCTGGTAGTTAGTAGTTAGGATTAAAACCTGAATCTTTTTTCCTTAACTACTATCTACCAACTACCTTCTATATTTAAGGAGGAATAATATGTCTTATGTAGTTCCCAAAGAGTCCTTTAACGGCAAAGTCCTCAGTGTTGATTTTGGCAAAGATGACAAGGCCCTTGCAGTTGGCGGTGAAAACTGTCTTCCCTTTTTATCTTTTGAGGGCGAACTGCCCCACAAGCCTGTAATTGCTTATGAAATCCAGGATTGTCCGCCCGATGACTGGCCGGATACCGTAAAGGAAGTATATAAGGATGTAAGCGGAGATCCCGTCACCTGGGCAAAACATTGCCAGGACAATCTTAATGCGAAGGCGATCGCTTTGAGACTGGTAAGCACTCACCCGGACAGGGACGACCGTTCAGCTGAGGATGCTGCACAGACTATTAAAGATGTGCTGGCAGCTATTGATATTCCTCTCATAATTCTCGGATCAAACCATATCGAGAAGGATGCTGCTGTTCTGGTTGCTGCTGCAGAGGCAGCAAGCGGAAATAACTGTATCATTGGAAAGGCCCAGGAGGGCAATTATAAAACAATAGTTGCTGCTGCACTGGCCCATAACCATAAATTAATCGCAATGTCAGAGCTAGATATCAACCTGGCAAAGCAGCTTAATATCCTTATAACCCAGATGGGGTTTGACAAGTCAAAACTCCTGACTGATCCAATGTGTTCTGCACTTGGGTACGGTCTTGAATACACGTACTCAGTTATGGAGAGGATAAGACTCGCAGGGCTTGCACAGAACGACCAGACAATGCAGCCCCCTATTCTCGGAGACGTGGGCATTTATGTATGGAAGGTAAAAGAAGTTGTCGCTCCTGAAGCAGACCTTCCTGAGTGGGGAGCTCTTGAAGAGAGAGGTATTGCATGGGAAGCGGTCACAGCCACTTCAATGATTACCTCGGGCACAAACCTGCTTATCATGAGACACCCGAAGGCAGTTGAGGCTGTTGAGAAAACAATTGAGGAATTAACATAAACACTGAGAATCAAATAAATGAATTACGATATATAACGGAGGATTAACATGGCATTAACCGGAATCCAGATATTTAAACTTCTCCCAAAGACAAACTGCAAGAAATGCGGTTTTCCCACATGTCTTGCCTTTGCGATGAAGCTTGCACAGGGAGGGGTCGAACTTTCAGCATGCCCCGATGTCTCTGAAGAGGCCAAGAACACTCTTGGGGCGGCGAAAACGTCATGTTCCGGCATGACAAGAAATTTATTAATCCCTGTGCCCTTGCGGTCAATATAGCTGATACGTTAAGCGATGATGAACTGGCTGCACAGGCTGAAGAAGTTGCCACATCCGAACTGGACCGCGTAGGACAGAAACTCAGGATAGACGCTATTTCCATTGAATATGCTTCGGGTGATGCTGCAAAATATGAAGCAGCAGTCAAGCTTGTTGCCGGTAAAGCACCTGATACAGCTATTATTTTAAACTGCATGGATTCTGGCGCTGCAGAAGCAGCAGTAAAAGCGATTGCCGATAGAAAACCCCTTATATATTGTGCTACTGATGAAAACGCTGAGGCAATGGCAAATATCGCAAAGACAAACAGCGTCCCGCTTGCAGCATGTGCTGAGGGCATGGAGGCACTCAGTGCACTGACAGAGAAGATCAAGGGCCTGGGTGTCGAGGACATTGTACTTGACTCCAATGCAAAAACAGCCAAAGAGATCATAGAAAATAATACTCAGATCAGGAGGTCTGCCCTGAAAAAGAGCTTCAAACCTCTTGGCTACCCTATCATTAACTTTGTACTAAGGGATGACCCAATACTTGAGACCTCAATCGCTTCTGTTGCAATCGCAAAATATGCTTCAATAGTGGTATTGAGCAGTGTTGAGAAATGGAAAAACCTCGCCCTGTTCACGGTAAGACAGAACATTTATACTGATCCGCAGGTTCCGATGCAGGTTGAGCAGAAGATCTATGAAATCAGCGAACCAACTGCAGATGCACCCTTAATGATCACAACCAATTTCTCTCTTACATACTTTATAGTTTCAGGCGAAGTTGAAAACAGTAAAGTACCCAGCAGGCTGGCAGTCATGGACTGTGAGGGTCTGTCCGTTCTTACCGCTTGGGCAGCAGGAAAATTTACAGCAGCCAAGATAGCCCAGTTCATCAGTGAAAGCGGTGTTGGCGACAAGGTGAGCAACAAGGAGCTTATCCTGCCCGGCCAGGTAGCAATCCTCAGCGGGGCGCTGGAGGACAAGCTTGAGGGATGGAAAATTACGGTAGGTCCCAGGGAAGCCAATGCGATCCCAACGTATCTCAAGAGCAAAGAGGCTTGATTATTATTATGAGCAGTATTATTATATAGGCAATTGACAAGAATTATTCTAATGTGATAATTTTTTAAAAATAGGGGGAAGGTATGACATCAATGGAAAAGTACAGGCATTTAAACATTAAGTTAACGCCACAACGACTTGCCATTTTGGGGTATCTTGAGGGAAACAAGAGTCATCCATCAGCTGAGGACATCTATAAATCTGTTTCAAAGGAATTTCCAACCATGTCTTTTGCCACAGTTTACAACACCCTGGAAGCTTTAAAAAACAAAAATAATATTCTTGAACTTAAAATAGATCCTGCAAAGAAAAGATATGATCCGGAAATATCGCCTCATCACCATTTAATATGTAAGGATTGCAAAACCATTGTAGACATATTCAATGACTTTAATCTGGATCTGTCCCCGGATCTTACGGACGGATTTGATATAACAGGTAATCATATTGAGTTTTTCGGTAAATGCAGTAACTGTAAATAACTGCAGTTCATTACCTTTAATCCTCAATTTTCATAAAGTTTGTACCAGTAAATCGAACTTAACATACACCAGGAGGTAGAGATGTCAAAACTGATAGCCACTGCTGCTATTAACGCTGCACACGGTCTTTTTAAAACAGCAGAGGAGACGCTAAGGGAAATGCTGCATGACGTACCCGATGAGAAATTATGGAAACCTTATCTTGGCGAGGCCCTTGACTCAGGTATGGCCACCCTCTTTTGTGAGGAAATCATCCTTGCAATGAGGTATCTAAACGGCCAGGAACCGGCCACTGATCCTGAAACAGGCTATGTGTATAACGGATTCATTACAGATACGATCCAGAGAAACCTGGGTATCCAGCTCGTAGACGGCAGAATGCCGGGATTTGCAGCCATTATCGGTGCAGCTCCTGATGCTGAAATTGCAGAAAAAATTGTCAGAGAGCTTCAGGAAAAGAACATTCTCACCTTTCTCTCAGGTACTGCGAAAGACAAAAACGGCAAGCTGACAAATGTCACCCAGCAGCTTCTTTCCAGAAAAGTTGAACTCGGATGGGACACATATATCGTCCCCCTTGGTCCGGATACAGAACATACAATTTATGCTCTTGACTGGTCCATCAGGGCATCGATGATATTCGGCGGTAACAAGCCCGGTGATTACAAGGCACACCTCAGATACACAAAAGACAGGGTGTTTGCATTCGCTCTGGTACTTGGTGAGCTTGATGACGTTAAATGGTCAACAGGCGCAGGCGCAATCAACTTTGGATATCCTGCAATATGTGATACAGTAGTGCCGGTTATTCATCCTACAGGTGTGTGTACCTATGAGCATGTTGAAGTTGAACTTGATCACAGCAAGCTGGTCCAGAGGGCATTTGAAGTAAGAGGCCTTAAGGTTACTGTAGCCAAGCCCCCTATTCCTGTTTCCTACGGCCCTGCTTTTGAGGGTGAGAGAATCAGGAAAGAGGACATGTTTATAGAGTTTGGCGGTCAGCGCACTCCGGCATTTGAATGGGTCAGGACTAAAGAGCTTGAAGAAATTGAAGATGGAAAAGTCATTCTGGTTGGTACTGATATTGAAGAGAGATACAAGGCCGGCGGCAGAATGCCCCTTGGTATTGTAGTTGATGTTGCTGGCCGGGAAATGCAGAATGATTTTGAAGCTATTATAGAAAGAAAGTTTCATCATAATATTAATGAAGCCCAGGGCCTGTGGCATATGGGACAGCGTGACATCGTCTGGATGCGAATCAGCAATCAAGCTTATAAAGATGGTATCTCGCTGGAGCATATCGGTACCATCCATAACACCATGACACATAACAGGTTTAAATCTATCGTTGATAAAGTTCAGGTGACCCTCTACTTTGATGAAAAGGATGTGCTTGAAATGCAGGAGCAGGCAAAGGCAGTATATAGAGAGAGGGACCACAGACTTTCAGGAATGACGGATGAGACTGTTGAAACATATTACTCCTGCCTCCTCTGTCAGTCATTTGCCCCTTCTCATGTTTGTGTAATAAGTCCGGAGCGCCTCGGTCTCTGCGGTGCCTATAACTGGCTTGACTGCAAGGCAGCATATTCGATAGACCCGACCGGCGGCAACCAGCCTATTGCAAAGGGAGAAGCCATTGACGCGAAACAGGGCAGATGGGCCGGGGTTGATGAGTATTTAAAAAACAATTCAGCAGGCGCTGTGGAGTCATTGAATCTCTATACAATAATGGACAACCCCATGACATCCTGTGGTTGCTTTGAGTGTATTGTAGCCATTATTCCGGAAGCCAACGGCGTTATGCTGGTCCAGAGGGGTCATACAGGTGAAACCCCGATAGGAATGAAATTCTCCACGCTTGCAGGCACTGTCGGCGGAGGAACTCAGAATCCGGGATTTTCAGGAATCGGGGTGAACTTTATTACAAGCCCAAAATTCCTCTTTGCAGACGGCGGCATAAAGAGAATCGTCTGGATGACAAAAAACCTTAAAGAAAGAATTGCCGAGGACTTCAAACAGAGATGTGAAGATGAAGGCGTACCTGGTCTGATCGACAAGATTGCAGATGAGACCGTTGCTGAAGACTCGGAAAAATTAATGGAACATTTAGCAAAAGTCGGACATCCGGCCCTTGAAATGGACCCAATGTTTTAAAAATAACTGAGAACTGTGAAGTTA
>CALZJD010000299.1 GCA_945787795.1 Thermodesulfovibrionia bacterium
TTTCTTTCCTTCAGAATATAGCCGCTCAGGTTCAGCCGCAGAAGTTCCTTCTCAAGCTTTTCAAGGGGCACCCCGGCATCAACAAGAGACCCCAGAATCATATCACCGCTGATACCGGATGAACAGTCAAAGTATGCGATCATATTATTTTTCCGTGCCAAAATATCAGTGATTCCGGGTTAATGAATTTATTTTATGTGCCAGCACACCAGCGCCGAAACCATTGTCAATATTCATAACCGCGATTCCGGGCACACAGGAATTCAGCATTGCAAACAGAGCGGTGATGCCCCCAAACCCCGTTCCATAGCCGACAGATGTGGGAACAGCAATGATTGGCTTATCAGTCATCCCTCCGATAACAGAAGGCAGGGCACCTTCCATACCGGCTGCAACAATGAGAACATTGGCATCATTAAAAACCTTCCTGGCATTTACAACCCTGTGCAGACCTGCAACTCCCACATCATGCACTGAGACAGTTTTACTGCCTAAAAAAGATGCCGTCGCTACCGCTTCTTCAACAACAGGCATATCTGAAGTGCCGGCAGACAGAACAGCTACAAGGCCGGTTTTCTTTTTTTTCCCGCCAGCCGAGATTACACCTGACTTCTCATAATATTCCGCCTTGATTTTATTTTTCTTGCACAGGGCATGAACACAGTGATAAATATCTTTTGTAGCCTTGGTAATTAACAGTTTACCGCTTTTTATGATCATTGCTTCAGCAATAACCTTAATGTCTTCAAGCTCTTTCCCCTTGGCAAATATTACCTCCGGTATCCCATGCCTCAGTTCTCTGTGATGATCCACTTTGGCAACGCCAACGTCTTCGTATGGAAAATCCCTTAACTGTTTCATGGCAGCGCTCAAATCAAGGGTACCCTCCTGCACTGATTTAAGAATCTGCTTTATTTTTTTATTTTCCATATCTTATATAACAAATAATTCCAGCGGCAGTTTACTCCGCCTTCAAGGTTCTTGTCATCAACTCACGGACAGCGGTGGCAGGACTTTCATCCTCATAAATGACTTTGTATATTTGCTCGACTATCGGCATGGAGACCTCATATTTTTTCGATAATTCATATGCTGATTTGGATGTGGCAACACCTTCAGCCACCATCTTCATTCCTGAAAGCAGTTCCTTCAACTGCTCACCTCTGCCCAGCTTGTAGCCCACGGTATAGTTTCGTGAGAGAGTCCCGGTACAGGTCAGGACAAGGTCTCCTATTCCACTGAGCCCACCGAATGTTTTCTCATGTGCCCCCATTCTTAAACCAAGCCTTATTATCTCGGTAAGTCCCCGTGTGATAAGGGCGGCCCTGGTGCTGGCACCAAGACCAAGACCGTCTGAGATACCGGATGCAATAGCCATGACATTCTTGAGCGCGCCGCCTATTTCTACTCCAATCATATCGTTGTTGGTGTAGACCCTGAAGTAGTCAGTATTAAAAAGGTCCTGAAGACGCAGGCATAAGTCGTTGTCATCTGATGATACTGTCACGGCTGTTGGGAGTTTTTTGATTACTTCTTCAGCAAAACTCGGACCTGAAAGTACTGCCACGGGAGATTTTGTCAGCTCCTTCAGTACAGATGACACTGTCAGCAGTGAGCCGTGTTCGATACCTTTGGAAGCACTGATGATACTTACATCATCAGAAATATACTGAGCAATTTCAGTAAAAACAGGCCGCATGAATTGTGTTGGTACAACGTTTAAAATATAACGGGTCTTATCAAGGGCTTTTTTCAGACTGTCCGTCGCTGTTATATTGCCGGACAGGGGGATGCCCGGCATATAGGTGCCATTGATGCCGGTGCGATTTATCTCGTCCGCAATATCTTTCTCAAAGGCCCACAGGGTTACATCAAAACCCTTTTCTCCCAAAAGGTTGGCAAGTGCTGTGCCCCAGCTTCCAGCTCCTATGACAGCAATATAGCTCATTGTTCTATCCCGCTCATTCGATCAGTGCCTGTTTAGTATGAATAAATAATAGAAATGATAACAGGAAAAAACTTTAAAAACAAATAGTGAAGCGACTCAAAATACAGGGAAAACATACCATAAAGCAGATGATCATCTTTTATGAGCTTTCTGCAATTTCGCCCATGTGTCCCGCAATGTAACGGTACGGTTAAATACTGGATTGTCATCGTCTGAATCTGGGTCAACACAGAAATATCCAAGCCGTTCAAAC
>CALZJD010000300.1 GCA_945787795.1 Thermodesulfovibrionia bacterium
GCATACATGTCACCAACTATTTTTCCGTTTAATGAATCTTTAACAACTCCCTTGATCTGCTCAGTTGCCCAGTCGCATAATTTTCTGTACATGGGAGGTATAATCCCTGAGGTAACAATGATACCTGCTGTCCGCGTCTTATCCGACCTGGGAAGTGGACACCCTTTAATGGTCAACACTGTTTTTTCAGGCTTTGCAAAGGTCCAGCAGATTCTTTCAAGGAATGTCATCATGACTGCTGTCGCATATCCCATATGTACGGGCGTGCCAAATATGAGAGTGTCAGAGTTGAGGACATCCTCCCTTATAAAGTCCATATCATCCCGAATGGAGCACCTGGCTATTGGATCATCTGTCCTGCTGTCCCTGCAGGCAAGGCAGTTTCTGCAGAATTTGATATCATGCTCAATTAAATTAATCTTTTTAACGCTGCAAGTTGGGGATGTAGATGTGACGCCTTCTATTGCTTTATCTACAAGTGTGTCGGTAGCTTTACCTTTTCGGGGACTTCCCATGATTGCAAGAAGATTCATGTATATTTCCTGATATTCAGTTTATTTTCTTACAGCAAATCTCCGCCCGGCTCACTGTCCTAATTGCCGATGGCTGCCGTGTCATCCCGGTATGCTTTCTTCTTCCTTCTGCCGGGATATGGGAATTACCCTGCAGTCTTCAAAGGAGATATTACCCGGCAAACGGAAACGTAGTTTTGCATTCATGATGCCGGAAACTTTCATGCCTTCGATCACTTTGCAATCACTTGATTTGACTGCATCGCGTACCGTTTCAGTCGCAGAATCGCATCCTAAAACAACCACAGCTTCATATTGTTTCGCATATTCCTGCAGTTTTCTGCGTCGGCCTGAAGTCCACATGCACATAAACCACTGGTGGTAAAGAATGCTCTTAAACACGTTTGTATTCACACCCCTTTCCCTTAATCGGGACTGCAGTGCCCTTATGTATTGTTCCAGGGGAGCAGACTTCAGGAAACTCTTCAGCAATTGCATGAAAGGTTTTTTTTCTCTCACGGCCACAGTCGCTCCAGGACACATAATGCAGGGAACGATCAGGGCTGAACTCAATCCTTTAACTTCAGAAACAACGTCAAGGTCATTAAAATGGATTGGCATGTGTCACCTCCCTTTTTTCAACGTTATTAGGGGTTTAACGATGAATTGTTAGATTATAGAGATTATAAATAATCTTACTATTTCATTATTAGATCCTGACTTTTTTCAAGTCCTGCAGATTATTTCAGTCCTTATTCATATAGTCGATTCTGAAGTTCTTTACTCTCTTAATTTCTTTTTATCATTTATTAAGACCCCTGTCTATTAAAATTATTTACTATATCCATAAGGGAACCTAATATCTTCTGTTTACCGGAGAGCAGAGATAATTATTACATTTCATATATAATCAATAATATTATTTTTTCTGCTTTAAAACAGTCTTGCGAAGCTTTATGTATTGGAGGGTTGATATGAGGACCACTCAGATCATACGGTTAACATTAATTATCTTATTATTGATGCTCTTTCCTTTTACCGTATCGGTGGGAATTGTCTGTGCCGAAACACAATATGTGTCTGATCAACTTATTATTATGTTGCGGGAAGGCATGGGCAATCAATACAAGATTATTAAAACGCTTAAAGCAGGTACTCCTCTTGAGATTATCGAAGAAGACGAACGTTACCTGAGAGTCAGGACGGAAAGTGGAAGTGAGGGGTGGGTACTTAAACAGTATATAACCGCGGAAACACCAAAACCTGAAATTATAGCAGGCCTGGAAAAGGAGATAGACCGATTGAACACAAAGATCGAACAGTACAAAAAAGATAAGGCATCACTTCAGGATGAACTCAATGCATCCAAATCAGGCCATAACAGTAAAATAAGGGATCTCCAGCAGGACGTGACCGCAAACAGGGGAAAGGCAGAACAGACTTCCAGAGATCTTAAAAAGATGACCGAAAAATATAACGCTTTACTTAAGGATTCGAAAGATGTTGTTCTTCTTGTGAAAGAGCGTGACAGTATTAAAGCGTCAAACAGCGAATTGCAGACCAAGACTGAACAGCTCCAGAAAGAGAATGATGAGCTTAAGCAGTCGCAGATGATATGGTGGTTCGCTGCCGGCGGAGGTGTATTTTTTGTGGGATGGATAGCCGGCAAAATATCAAGACAAAAG
>CALZJD010000301.1 GCA_945787795.1 Thermodesulfovibrionia bacterium
ATGAGCGTTGACCATATCCTCAAGACATTAACCCCGCTCTATCTTGGTAAAGTCGCCTCCCTTGTGCAGGACATGGCAGAGAGCAACGCCCATGAGGTGGAGGAGAGACTTGAGGCACTCTGCCTTGCTTTTGAGAAAACAAAACCATATCTCATCGAAGGATGGGATTAAGGGGGAATTATGGATAATGTATTCTTAGGACCGCTAAAAAAGTTTGTAACAAAGATTGCAGGATTTCTTCCGAATCTCTTCATAGGTGCAATTTTAATACTTATTGGTCTTCTCATCGCAACGCTCCTGAGGAAGATAATCTGCCGATTATCCAGACTGCTGAACATGGACAGACTCGCGGAGAAACTTGGCCTGACACAAATACTCCAGAAAAGCGGCATCAGGGAACCTGTTTCATGGCTGGTGGGCAATGCCGTATACTGGATCGTTTTGATATCGTTTGTAATTATGGGGCTTGACGCCCTTAAAATTCCTGCTGTAGAAAATCTCCTTCAGGAATTCTGGTTCTATGTGCCGAACGTTATTGCTGCTACTATTCTCCTGGGAGCCGGGTATCTGCTCGGAAATTTTCTGGGAAGAGCTGCACTTATTGCCGCAGTCAATGCAGGCATTGCCGTTTCAGGGCTCATCGGAAAATTTGTCAAATTCACTGTTTTCATCATGGCGACAACCATGGCGCTGGAGCTGCTCGGAATTGGCGAAGATACAGTACTTATAGCGTTCGCTGTTGTGTTTGGAGGGGTGGTGCTTGCATTAGCGATCGCTTTCGGACTGGGCGGCAGAGATGCTGCAAAAGGCTATATCGATAAAATGCTGCTGGAGAAAAAAGAGGAAGACGACGATATTTCTCATATTTGAACCATGCATCTAACCTGCAGACATTACACTCATATATCATACACGACGTCATGCTCAATTTTATTATCTCATCTGATGTATGTTTCATTATATGAAGATAATAAAAGCCTGGCTTTAACCTGTATTTGACATATGAAATATGTGAGGTAACGAAACCATGATACAATATACAATGCTGAACAAACTCAGAAAATTTGAACAGGCAATAATTTACACTCTACTTCTGATTACCCTTTGTAGGCAGTCAACCAAACATTAATAAATGAGAGGAGGCAGTTATGCCGGGAAAACCAAGCGAAAGCGAAGAGGCGTATGTAGCACGGAAAGAGTATGAGAGGCTGAAGCAAATTGAAGAGGCAAAGAACAAGAATCTGGAGAAGGAAGAGAAGAAAAGGCTTCAGGAACTTCACCATATGAGGTGTCCTAAATGCGGTATGGAGCTTATCACGATTGAATATAAAGGGGTTCAGATTGATAAGTGCTCGGGATGTGAGGGTGTCTGGCTGGATGCCGGAGAGCTTGAAGCAGTATCTAGGCTTGAAAAGTCCGGGATCGACAAACTGTTCAGTGTATTCAGAAAAGAATAGTCAGTCAGTATCGTGAAACCTGAGCTTATCCCGTATGGAGACGAATCTCAAACGAGTTTTACTCTTTACGCATTCATTGCCAGGTAGTATAATTGCAACAACAGAATAATGAACCCTGAACTCAGGAGCCAGGGTAGCGTGATCTGTGCCTCGGTCACAGGGTACACGCGGGACTATGTTCCTTATATCCTATCGGTCGAATCCATCTGAGGATGTAACCTTTGCGGTAGGTATCAGCACTTTCCGCAGAAATGCAGCAGGGTTTTTTATCTCGCTGTTCACGACAAGCAGAATATTTTTAAAGCGTTGCATCATTTCCTCCTTGATTATCCAATACAAAATTATAAGGATGATAATATCAGCAAATATTCCTATTGGCAAATAATAAATTCGTTCTATCCATTAAAATGATATATAATTTTAGCACACATTAAAAGGAGGGTACATGAGTAAAAAAGACGCATATATCGAAAAAGCCCAGGCGAAAATTGATGAACAGATTTCAAACCTTGATCAGCTTAAGGCTAAAGCCAAAGGTGAGATCGCAGATCAAAAACTTAAATCACATGAAAAAATTGAAGAACTGGAAGCAAAAATAAAAGATGCAAAAGCCCACCTTTCCGAAATTAGTGACGCTGCCGAAGATGCCTGGGAACACATAAAAAACAAATTTGATAATCTGGCGGATGATATAGGACATTCATTTAAAAAGTTCTTTGGCAAGGAT
>CALZJD010000302.1 GCA_945787795.1 Thermodesulfovibrionia bacterium
CGATAGTACAAGATCCAGCTATTTGTAAAACCTGCCATATGGGTCCTGATCACCCCCAGTACGAAATGTGGGAAAGCTCAAAACACGGAATATTATTCAGGCAAAAAGGGAAAAAGTATTCTCCTGACTGTACAACCTGCCACATGCATAAAGGATCTCACAATGTAAGCAGGGGCATAACAATGGGTCTTGCCGGACAGGAGTATCCTGAGAATATCCGTAAAAAGGAACGTGAAAAGATGCTTAAGATCTGTTCCCGATGCCATGCCAAATCATTCGCAGCACAAAACCTGAACGATGGAGATACCATACAGCGCCAGTCTAAAGCCCTGATTAAGGAGGCAGACAAAATCATCCGTGGTCTGGAAAAGGACGGACTCCTTCTCCCCTCCCCTGCAGACCGGCCGGCCCATCCTCTTTCAGGAAATAAACTTGAGCTTGGTCCTCAAATGCTGTACGAAGACCTTTCACGTGTAGAGGCCCTTTTCTTCCGTATGAAAAAGTTTTACTACGTCATTACATATAAAGGGGTATTTCATCAAAACCCTGACTATGCCCACTGGTATGGCAATGCTCCGTTAAAATTAACATTGTCTGAAATCCGCAGCGAAGCTGAGCTATTAAAGGAATTTAAACTCCTGAGAGATCGCATTGACAATCTGTCACAAATCGGATTATCCGGCGCCAATGTTGCACCGGCTTCGGAAAAGGATTCATTAAAGACAGATTTAAGAAAATTAAAAGAACGCCTGCTTAAAGGAGAGCTGTCACCGGATGAGCACGATTCCCGGAGAAAAGAACTCTTCAAAAAGCACGGCTTGTAGGAATCCGGACTGACGAAGAAATTAATATTGTTATTCTTCATATATTATTGATATCATCTTAGGCATAGAATAAATTAATTTCTAAAAAGAGTTAAATAAATAAGAAATGGAAAATATATCAGTTATAGGAAGCGGTAGCTGGGGCACTACCCTTGCCAACCATCTTGCCGAAAAGGGATTTCATGTAAAGCTCTGGTCATATGAAAAAGGTCTCGTTGACGAGATAAAGCGCACAGGAATCAACAGCATATATTTACCCGGCATCCCCCTGTCTCACAATATTGAAGTAACAGATGATCTGGACGTTGCTGTGAAAGACGCACGGTATATTCTGAGCGTTGTACCTGCACAGTTTACCCGTTCCGTGTTCAGCAGCGCTGCAAATCATTTACCGGAAGATGCAGTGATTGTCAGTGCATCCAAAGGTATTGAACATGGATCACTCCTGACCGTGTCTTCCATTCTGGAAAATCTGACCGGCAGAAAAATTTCAGTTCTGTCAGGCCCGAGCTTTGCTGAAGAAGTGATTAAGAAGTTACCCACTGCCGTAACAATAGCCTCGCCTGACAATAAGATCGCAGTGCTTCTTCAGGATCTGTTTACTACGGAATACTTCAGGGTGTATACAAATACTGATGTGCTTGGGGTTGAGCTTGGCGGTGCATTAAAAAATGTTATGGCTATTGCTTCAGGAATTTCAGACGGTCTTGGTCTTGGGACCAGCACAAGGGCAGCATTAATAACACGGGGACTGGCAGAGATGACCCGTCTCGGTGTTGCCATGGGTGCCAGTGAAAAAACCTTCGGGGGGTTAAGCGGCATAGGTGATTTGGTCCTGACCTGTACAGGAACTCTCTCCAGAAATTACACTGTTGGTTTCAGACTTGGCAGAGGAGAAACCAGAGGAGAAACACTTGACAACATACTATCAGGCATGAAAATGGTTGCCGAGGGAGTTGCCACATCAGAGTCTGCTTTTGAGCTTTCAAAAAAACATACAGTAGAGATGCCGATAGTTGAGCAGATATATCTTGTCATAAAAGAAAATAAAAAACCATCAGATGCGGTCAGAGAGCTGATGACAAGAAGCCCGAAAAGTGAATAGGTAATAAATAATAGGTGATGGGTGATAGGTAATGGGTGATGATTTTTTCCATAACCTATGACCTATAACCTAGTTCATTATTATGAATAATAAAAAAATCAAACAGATTCTTGAGTCTATAGAAAAGGGAAGCCTTACTGCTAGTGATGCTTTGAAAAAATTGAAGCACCTTCCTTATGAAGATATAGGTGTCGCAAAAGTCGATCACCACAGGGAACTGCGTCACGGAATCCCTGAGGTTATTTTTGCAGAGGGTAAAGAGAGAAAAGATATTAAGGCAATTGCCAAATCAATGTTAAAGAAAAGCGGCAGGTTGTTCATCACACGGGCTTCAAAAGAAATATATAAAGATATAAACAGCCTGTGTAAAAGGCTTAAGAAAAAGCCGGTCTTTTTTGAGAAATCAGGGGTAATAGCCGTTGGCCGGAAGAGCAATAAATCCGGACTGATAGCGATACTCTGTGCCGGTACATCAGATATGCCTGTCTCTGAGGAAGCAGCCGTTACCGCTGAATTTCTCGGCAGTAAGGTTACGACTATAACTGATGTTGGAGTTGCCGGTCTTCACAGGCTTGCTAATGCCAAAGACATTATTTCAGATGCGAATGTATTAGTTGTTGCTGCAGGGATGGAAGGAGCATTACCGTCCGTAGTTGGAGGCATGTCAGACAAACCGATCATTGCTGTGCCTACCTCCGTAGGTTATGGAACGAGCCTGGGAGGCATGACCGCCCTCTTTGCCATGCTTAATTCATGCGTTCCGGGAATTGCTGTCATGAATATCGATAATGGTTTTGGAGCAGGTGTTCTGGCTCATAAGATAAATTCGTTAATTGTTAATCGTTAATCGTTATTCGTTATTTGCATATTAAGTTTTAATCGTTTATTTGCTATTTATAAAAGGAATTCAAATAGAACTAATCAATAACTATAAAGATTTTCCATACCAATAACCTATTACTTAATAACCCATAATCTGAAATAAAAATGATCGCATACTTTGACTGTTTTTCCGGTGTTAGTGGAGATATGATCCTTGGATCTTTGATCGATGCAGGACTGTCTCCTGATGATCTTGCATCAAAACTGAAAACCCTGCGTGTTAAGGGTTATGAATTACGAGTCAGGAAAGTTAAAAAAGCTGGCATCAGGGCATCAAAATTTGATGTGATAACTTCTGACAGCTCTGCAACAAGAAAATGGCAGGACATCGAAAAAATAATCCGCGCCTCTTCTCTGTCTCCTGCTCTCAGAAAAAAAGGCCTTGCTGTTTTTAAGAGACTTTTCAAAACAGAGGCAAAAGTACATGGAAGCCGGTATGATAAAGTCCATCTCCATGAACTCAGCGCTGTTGACTGTCTTGTAGATATTATGGGCACACTCATAGGACTTGAGATGATGGAAATCGATGAGGTATATTGTTCCGCAATTAATCTCGGTAACGGCACTGTTAAAACAGCGCACGGAATACTGCCCGTGCCTGCTCCTGCAACTGCCGAACTATTAAAAGGCCTTCCTGTTTATTCATCTGAAACTGCATTTGAATTGACAACTCCCACAGGTGCGGTGCTTATGTCATCTCTTGCATCCGGCTTTGGGAAGATACCTGAGATGAACATTGAGAAAATCGGGACTGGTGCAGGCGGCTGGAATTTTAAAACTCACCCGAATGTGTTGAGGGTACTCATCGGCCATGGGGCAAAGCAGGCATCTCAAAAAAGTATTTCTGCAGATACTGACAGTTCCATTACAGTGATAGAAACCAATATTGACGATATGAACCCTCAGATTTATGAATATGTTATGGAAAGGCTGTTCAGGGCAGGAGCCCTGGATGTATATCTGACCCAGGTCATCATGAAAAAAGGAAGA
>CALZJD010000303.1 GCA_945787795.1 Thermodesulfovibrionia bacterium
CACTATTTATTCCGACAAAATGACCGTCCACTCTGATGCTGAAGGGAACAGTATAACAAAACTTCATGCTGACGGAAATGTAAAAGTCCATAAAAATGATACCGCTCTATTTGCTGATGAGGCCATATACTTCAATGATGAAGAAAAAATCATATTTACGGGAAATCCAAAGGCCGTGCAAAAAGGAAATGTAATCACAGGATCAGAAATCATTTTTTACATTGAAGATGAAAGGGCCATTGTGCAGAAAAGCAGGGTAGTTCTTCAGAACAGAAAAGGACTGAAGTAATGCATGCTCTTGAGGTAGCAGGACTGAAAAAAAGCTATAATGGCACCCCTGTGGTTTCCGACATCTCATTACATATCAGCTCCGGAGAAGTCGTAGGACTGCTCGGACCAAACGGCGCGGGCAAGACCACAACTTTTTACATGATATTGGGACTCATTGTTCCTGATGATGGCGCAATATCACTTGACGGAGAAAACCTCAACAGCTCTCCCATGTACAAAAGAGCGAGAAAGGGCATAGGCTATCTTCCCCAGGAAGCATCCATTTTCAGGAAGTTGAAGGTTGAGGACAATATCAAAGCTGTTCTGGAGATCACTGATAAAGATAATAAATCAAAAAAGGAAAAACTTGAGCGCATTCTTGAAGAGTTTAATCTTGTTTCAATCGCAAAGAGTCAGGGCTATCATCTTTCAGGAGGAGAACGCAGAAAGGTTGAAATTGCCAGGGCCATTGCCGTAGACCCCGTTTTCATACTCCTTGATGAACCATTTGCCGGTATAGACCCAATTGCGGTAAATGAGCTGAAAAAGACACTTAGACAGCTCACTGATAAGGGGATTGGACTTGTTATTACAGACCATAACGTACGCGACACTTTATCAATTACTGACAGGGCATATATAATAAGTGATGGACGTATTCTCGCACATGGCATACCAACTGACCTTGTTGAAAATGATCTTGTCAGGAAAAGCTACTTAGGAGAGGAGTTTAGACTATAATGGCAATGGAACAGAGACTGGAACTCAAACTTGCACGGTATGGAAAAAGAGCCGGACAGTGCTGCAACATCCGGCACATCGCAGGATGAGGAAAAGTTCAGTCAGCCGACAGAAGATACTGAAGCACCTCTGGAAAAAATATTCGGATTCACGACTGATAACTATTTCGAAGAAAGAGAAAGTGATGGCAGAGACTTTGGATATTTCGGTGAATCCACAGAAGAAACCATATCTCCCTTTGAACGTAACACGGTTAAAGCGGATTTATATGAACATCTGCTCTGGCAGTTGCGACTCTCTGCCATACCGGAGTCACTTGGCAAGGCTGCCGAAATGATAATTAACAACCTGAATGAGGACGGTTACCTTCAGGCGTCTCTTGATGAAATTGGTGAAAGTTCAGGGGTCGGTACGGAACGCGCGGAAGAGGCTCTTCTCTATATTCAGGCCTTTGACCCGTCTGGAGTAGGGGCCAGAAACCTTCAGGAGTGTCTGCTCCTTCAACTGGAGCCTCTAAATCTGAAAGGGACTCTGGTAGAAGAGATCTTAACAAATGGATTTAAGGAGTTAGAGGGCAAAAAATACAAGCAGCTTTCCTCCAAACTAAAGATACCAATTGATGATGTGCTCGCTGCGATCAAAATCATTGAAGGCCTTGAACCAAGACCGGGCAGAAATTTTTCGAGTGATGAACCTATCCATATTATTCCTGACGTATATGTTGAGGAATCTGAAGGCAAGTTTATTATCACATTAAATGATGAAGGTATCCCAAAATTAAGACTGTCCAATTATTACAGGAAGCTCCTTTCAAACAAGAAATCTCTGGGTCCGGAGGAAAAGCAGTTTCTTGAAGATAAACTCAGGTCTGCAATATGGTTATTACGAAGCCTTGACCAGAGGAACAAGACCATATACCGGGTAACAGACAGCATCCTCAAATTCCAGGAAGATTTTTTCAGAAAGGGCGCAAAACATTTAAAACCTCTCAACCTCAGAGATGTTGCAGAAGACCTTGGCATGCATGAAAGCACGATCAGCAGGGTAACTTCCAACAAATACATTCAATGCCCTCAGGGTCTCCTTAATTTCAGGTATTTTTTCAGCAATGCCGTGCAAACAGCAGACGGTGATATCTCATCTTCAACCGTAAAAGACATGTTAAGAAAAATTATTTCCGAGGAAGATTCAGCCCGCCCGTTAAATGACCAGAAGGTTGTTGATATACTGAAGGAAAAGGGCATTTCTGTCGCCCGGAGAACAGCTGCAAAGTACAGGGAAGAGCTCAGAATCCCATCACACTTGAAACGAAAAAAGTGGTTTTAATTCCGATATTTGTTACTAGTTATTAGTTATTCGTTTATGGTTATTTGTTATTGGTTAACGGGGTGTACCTGATAACAATTAACTAATAACCTTTTTCAAAAGAAGGAGGAGCAAGATGAATATTATTATCAACTGCAAACAGATGGATTTAACAAATACCCTCAAAGAATATGCAGAAGATAAGATCAGCAGGTTCAGCAAATATCTGAACAATATCACCGAAGCAAATGTCATCTTGAGTGTTGAAAAATACAGGCACAAGGCTGAAGTCCACCTGAAAGTCAACGGTTCATTAATTCAGGCCGAGAGCATAACAGGTGAGATGTACTCATCAATTGATGAAGTGATGGAAAAACTGGCCCGCCAGGTCAGAAAGCATAAAGACAAGACCGTATCTCACAGAAAAAGTAAAAGCAAAACAGAGCCCATGCCTGTATCCGGTGATACGGTTCCTTCCATAATAAAAAACAAGTCCTATGATATTAAGCCCATGAGCGTTGAGGAAGCAGGAATGCAGATGGACCTGCTGGACAAAACTTTTTTCGTCTTTACTAATGCCTCTTCAGGAAATATAAATGTATTATATAAAAGAAGTGACGGGAATTTCGGTTTAATTGAACCTTTAAAGTAATGGCTCCCGGGACCAATCAGATTTCTTCGATTATTCCCGGCGCCGGCAAGACAGTTGCTTTACATGCCTTTGAGGACAGCGGCTATTTTTGCGTTGACAACCTTCCCATGACATTGATCGGGAAAATGATTGATGTCAGTAAAAAAACTCCGGGCAGATCAAAAATAGCCATTGGTGTAGATATTAGAGAGAGAAAGATCTGGGAGGACTTCCCTGATTCAGTTGCATCGCTGAGAAAAAAAAATAAAGTGGAAATAATATTTCTCGAGGCAACAGATGAGGCCATTATAAGACGGTTCAAGGAGACAAGAAGACCCCACCCTCTTGGGCATAAGGACCTGAAACACGCGGTAAGAAAAGAAGCAAAGCTCCTGGCCCCTATTCGACAGGAAGCAGATACAATCATAGACACATCTGCTTTTACTCCCCACCAGTTAAGAAAACATATAACTGAATCTTACCTGAGGAAAGGTCCGAAGGAGA
>CALZJD010000304.1 GCA_945787795.1 Thermodesulfovibrionia bacterium
TCTCGTCTACGGAATGGCTGAAAGAGCAGTGCTGGAGCTTGCCTGCTGTCTCCGCAGCGGCAGGGCCCCTTTCGATATAAGAGGGATCTGCTATATATCGAAGGAGAAAAAAAACGGCGCATTGGAGCTTCCGGGCTTTGAACGGGTCAGCAAAGATAGAAAAGCCTTCATATCCATGTTCCGTGATTATTACGCTAACAGCGACCCTGAAAGTGCCAGGCCGCTTATACAACAGTATGGCGACAGGTACCTTGTACAAAACCCTCCTGCCGCAACCCCGGACAAGAGCGAGCTGGATGAAATTTATGACATTGAGTACGAGAGAGGCGTCCATCCGTTTTATGCAAAAATGGGGAAGGTCAAGGCACAGGATACAATAGGATTTTCGATTACGACACACAGAGGATGCATTGGTGAATGCAACTATTGCTCTATCACTGTACATCAGGGGAGACAGGTTGTATCGCGGAGTGAGAGCTCAATCCTTGCAGAAGCCCGGGCTATAGCGAAGATGAAGCAGTTCAAGGGGCACATATCCGATGCGGGCGGGCCTACGGCAAATATGTACGGACTAAAATGCGGCAACGTTAAGGTAAAGGGACATTGTAAAAAAAGGCGCTGCCTCTTTCCAAAGATCTGCCCTAATCTGCAGCCGGCACACAAAGAACAGGCGCAGCTCTTACAGAAAATAAGCAGACTTTCCGGTATAAAGAAAGTCTATCTCGCTTCCGGAATCAGACATGACCTCATATTGCACGACAGGAAGCACGGCCCCTCATATCTGAAGCAGGTTGTAGAGAACCATGTTTCCGGACAGCTGAAGACCGCGCCTGAACATACGGAGGACAAGGTATTAAAGCTGATGGGCAAGCCCGGTATGGAGTGCCTGATGAAATTTAAAGACCTCTTTTATCAAATGACAAACCGGGCGGGCAAGAAGCAGTATCTTACCTACTACATCATAGCTGCCCACCCCGGCTGCAATGAAAAGGACATGCAGAAAATGAAGGCCGCCATGAGCAGAGAGCTTAATATTAATTCCGAGCAGGTACAGATATTCATACCATTGCCGTCAACATGGTCTTCGGTAATGTATTTCACGGAACAGGATCCCTTTACAGGGAATAAATTATTTGTAGAAAAAAAGGGAGCCGCCCGGGATCGTCAGAAGCAAATAGCGGTTAGTCCGTAGAGTGGAAGCTCACATGGGTATTCGCGGGAAGGCGGCAGGAAAAGCCGGCAGGGGAGGCGACGCCGTTAGCTGATTATTGTTGACATGGGGTTCTGCCCCAAGCCCCGCAACGATCGCTGCCTCTTCTGGCGTTACGATAGTAGGTCCAACTCATAAGGTAGAGACAGTAATAGAAAAGCCAGAAAATTATGAAAGTTATATCCGAAAAAGAAAAATAGCTAAACTTTATAAAACACGCACGTTAATAATGCAGGCAATGGTAAAGCGAGGATTAAAACCTCGAGATTATCAATAATCTTTATCAAATTGAAATATTATTTATCTAGAGCCAATATTAAACTCTGCCTGACCTAATCTTTCAAGTTATAATTTTCAAATTTATCATCTGTGAATTACTCATAATTTAGATCAATCCTTAAAATATGATGTCATCCATATCATTGATAATATGGATGTTATAAATGATCACACGACCTTTCCAATTTTGACGCTAAGTCGTTATTAGTTTTGACGATCAAGCAATAACGACAATATCTAAGTATCGTTGATCCTCAAAGCTTCTGATTTTCAAACATTCATCTGTATTATTGTGTTTTTCATGGCCTCCCGGTTCACTAGATTATTACAGCTTATCAATGAAGCAGATTAAGGCTGTATTTTATTATTAATTGGCATAAGTCTCCAACTTTGTTAATATAAGATATTAATCATGGTAAACACATCATAAAAGGAATAGATTAAATATAAAAAGGATAAATAATGAGTTGCGAAGGAGGTTTAAAATGAGAAAGTTAACAATTTATATAATAAGCATGATATTTGTTATAAGCGGTTTCACAAGTCTCTATGCAGATGACGGTGGTATGGATACCTACAGAAGAGATCGTGGAATGACGGAAATTGGAAGTATGAAGATGCAGGGTCATGGTATGGTTATGCATCATCAGCACCAGATGCTCAAT
>CALZJD010000305.1 GCA_945787795.1 Thermodesulfovibrionia bacterium
AAACATTGCTGAGGCCGTCTCCGACTATCAGGTCTTTTTTGCCGTCATTATCCCAGTCCACGACTGCAGGGTAGGACCCCTGTCAGCCGTCAGGGGTAACAACCAGATCAGAGCATATATCGGCACAGGTTTTTACATAATCAAATCCTTCGAACACCGGATGGCTGTCCGTGCCTTTATTCGGATAGAAACTTATATACCCCTTGCTCCCACTTTTATTCATGTAGTTTCTGTTTCCTATCAGCAGGTCTTTTTTGCCATCACCATTCCAGTCAGTTACCAATGGTACAGACCATCTGTTTGAAATAAGGACAGACTTCTTCTCCTGAATAAATACACCCGGTAAGAGTGAAGTCTGGTAATCATTGTAGTAATGCATATTGATAGTCACAAGGAGAATGAACGCAAGAAAAATAAATATAATATGTAATAATCTCTTATTCATTTTCTTATTGTACATACAGCATAAGAAAATTAACATTGAAACATTGGCAGTAATGCTTGGGATTTCATATAAAAATTCTCCACGGCTATGATATACTTGGAATATTTTAAAGGGCTTGAATGGATATTAATAAAATAATAAATGACGTGATACTGTATGCTGAAGCTAATCCCATCATTGCAGCGGTGATTGCTGTAGCTGTGCTATATCTGTTGATCAAAAAACCTAAGATATTATTTGGTTTGATTGTAATAGGACTGCTCTACGGTGCAGTGATGAAGATTCTTGCCAAGCTTTTCGAAACAAGTAAGTTTTAGTTAATCGGTTTGATGTACCAGGCCCTTCCCCAGAAGTTGAATAAGTCATTGCAAAAGATTGTATCACTGTGGTCCTGATACGATAGTGAGTGATACATTTCAGGTAAAGTAGTTCTTTTCTCCCCATAAATGTAAATAAACTTAACATGTGTAAAGTTAAATTACATGATACTGCAAATTAACAGGTTCATCCAAAATTAATATGATTTATTATCAGTAAGTTAGCAGATGTACATGTATGGCATATTTCTTGCTTTTTTTAGTGTAGTCTTATAACTGATCCCTCAAATTTACTATTAAGCTGAAAAAGTATGTTTAGAAAAAATTTCATCATATTAATACTTATATTTCTTATAAGCGGATGCGCTTCATCTGCTGCTAGAAACCACAGAGCTGCTGAGCTGGTTAATCTTGGCATGACGTACGCTAATAACGGACAGTATGACTTTGCAATGGAGAACTATAACAGGGCCATTAAAATCGATCCTGGCTTTGCACAGGCTTATAATGACCGCGGCAATATATTTTTCATGAAGGGTGAATTTGATCTTGCCATAAAAGAATACAGCAAGGCTATTGATATAGACCCTGCATTTGTAAAGGCATACAGCAACCTTGGGTTTGCCCATTTTGAGAAAAAACAGTATGGACGGGCCATTAAACATTACACTGATGCGATTGAAATTTATCCTGAATATGCAAAGGCCTACAATAACAGGGGGCTTGCCTACCATGTATCAGGAAATTATGACCTTGCACTTCTTGACTATAACAGGGCCATAGACATCGATCCCACCCTTGCCAAGCCGTACGATAACAGGGGAACCGTGTACCTGGAAATTGGTGATATGGAAAAGGCCTGCGCTGATTTCACAAAGGCCTGCGAACTGGGCGAGTGCTCCACATATGAGATGTTTGAAGACGAAGCTTTCTGTGCCTTCACCTATCTGGCAATGATGGATGTTCAGTAACGTATTAACATATTCTGGTTATATGAATATTTATTAAACTACTCCCCAGTTCGTCATTCCGGCAATCCTTAAGCCGGTCGAAACGACCCGCTAAAAAGAATGCGGGAATGACATAATTAAAACCTATTAGGGTCAATACCATCTTTGTTTTTTGTGATACCTCGTAACCCTGCTGTGGGATGGTTCATTCAGTCAAACTTCCACCTTTTTCTCGTTGCAGCGCTGTTCACTGATGAGTGCAGTTTTTCCAGGAATGTACTGCGGGAAATTTCAACGGCGCCGAAGCTTTTAAGATGGCCAGTTGTGATCTGACAATCGATAAGAGTAAAATCCCATTTCGATAGCTGCTGAACGAGCAGGGCAAATGCGACTTTTGAGGCATTGCTTTTTTTAGTAAACATTGATTCCCCGAAAAA
>CALZJD010000306.1 GCA_945787795.1 Thermodesulfovibrionia bacterium
ATGCCGGGTGAGGGCACAGGGCTCGGGCTGTGGGTAACATATGAAATCATAAAAAGTTATAATGGTGAAATATCTGTGGAAAGTGAAACAGGGAAGGGTTCAAAATTTACCTTACAGTTTAATAGGGCTTAACGATATGAAAAACAAAGTAATGGTTATTGAAGATGATGAGATAATGAGAGTTACCCTTGAGGATTCTCTAAAGGCCAATGGCTATGCGGTCCGTTCTTTTGAAAAAGGATCTGATGGTAAAAGCGCATTTAATGAGGACGAATTCTCATTGGTTATCACAGATGTCCGTTTGCCGGACATGACAGGGCTTGATGTAATGAAGGTGATTAAAGAGAATGATGAGAAAATACCTGTGATCATAATGACCGCATTCGGTACTATCAAGGACGCTGTAGAAGCGATGAAGCTCGGGGCGTTTGATTACATAACAAAACCTTTTTCTCTGGATGAATTCAATCTGATTGTAGAACGCGCTCTTGAAGTCAGGATGCTGAAAGATGAAAATATCAGATTGCGAAGAGACCTGTCTGATCTCTACAGTTACCCGAGTATAATTGGAGACAGCGATGAGATAAAAAAGGTATTTGAACTTATTGAAAAAGTTTCACAAACCGATTCCACAATCCTGGTTTATGGGGGAAGCGGTACAGGAAAGGAACTGGTTGCTTCAACAATACATTATCAGAGCAAACGAAGAAACAGGCCATTGATAAAAGTTAATTGTGCTGCTTTTTTACAGGTGCTGCACAAAGAAAACCCGGCAGGTTTGAACGTGCGGATAAGGGCACGATTTTTCTTGATGAGATAGGAGATCTACCTTCCAATGTTCAGATTAAACTGCTGAGGGTCCTGCAGGACGGCTCCTTTGAAAGACTTGGCGGAACAGAAGCATTACATGTTGATGTCAGGATTATCGCTGCGACAAATAAAAAGCTCGAGGAGTATGTAAAAACAGGCGAATTCAGGGAAGATCTCTATTACAGACTGAATGTTATTCCTGTATATATGCCTGCGCTCAGAGAACGGAAGGATGATATCCCTCTGCTTGTTGATCATTTTCTGGACACGTATAATTGCAGATTTGGCAAAAGGATCAAACTGGAATCTGAAGTAATTACGGACCTTATGGAATATAATTATCCGGGCAATGTAAGGGAACTGGAAAATATCATCGAGAGATGCGTTGCTCTTTCATCAGATTCATCCTCTTTCCGGGAGAACCTTCCTTCTCATATTTTAATAAAGAATGAAGACAGGGCCGCAGAAACTTCTCTATCACATGTTGCAGCAGATGCGGAAAAAGAACATATCCTTAAGGTTTTGAAATCTACCAGGGGAAACAAGACCAAGGCTGCTGAAATTCTTGGTATAAGCAGGAAGACTCTCTGGGAGAGATTGAAATCCTATGATATAGCTCTTTAAATTGAGACTCTAGAATTCCTTTCATAATAATAAAGATTGCCCATCTCTGAAATGAGTGTTTGAAAAATTATGACTTTTTATCCTTGTCATGCCCGAAGTTCGTAATCGGGCCTGCCTGCGGCAGGCAGGCTGCCGGAATGACAAACAGAGAAACAGGCTTTATACTCCGATTCTCATAATCCTGTTACCAAAAAGTAACATTTTCATCGGTCTGTTACAGATTAGTAGCGTTTAACCAGATGAAACAATTTCCATTATCTGTCCCTTGATTGTTAAACCTTTCGATTTAATTCAATAATCAAACAATGTATAAACATTGCCTCAAATAGGCATTTAAATTGCGTCCAAAAATTAAAGAGGGGAAGTTAATGTAATATCAGCATGCATTTTTCCTGACTGGCTATGGCGATAAACAAAGCATCACTTTCAGAAAAGACCAGCGCACATGATTCTGATTTACCTGAAAACTCTACCCTTGCCCATGTCACATCTGAAGCGGAAAAGTCATATATAAAGAAAATTTTGAAATCTACAAATGGTAACAGGACAAAAGCATCTGAAATACTCGGCATAAGCAGAAAGAGCCTGTGGGAAAAAATCAAGGCATATAATATTGAGGTATCAACATGAAGTTTTTTGTATGAGTTAATAAGGCTTAGGATGCGGAGCAGATATGCCCGATATAAGGGATGAGGCATTTATTAAAGCAGAAATTCATAATTCAATAACGTACATACTGGATTGTCTGCTGGATAAAGGTCAGAGAATTTGTACATCCTGTCAATGCGTTAATGCATGCAGTCTTTTATCTGAAGTAGTGATTATATGCCGTGCGAGAAAAATCAGGAAACCTGAAGGCTGATGTTAGTAAAGGGGTCCAGGTCGGAGAGACTCTTCATAGTAATACAATATAATACATGGTTTCCCTCAGGTGCATTGAATAAATATACATTTTAATGACCGCATTTTATCTTCATTGAAAAAACATATCTGTTACCTGATTGTAACGACACCTTTTCATTTCATGCCATAAGGATTTTACTCCCGGGTTTTTCTCCGATGTTCATAAAAAGAATTTTCATTCTGACATTATGGAAGAGGTAATGAAACCCGGTGCGTTGTTCCATCAGATTTTTGATGTCAAAGAGTTCACTCCCCGATAAACTTTTCATTACGTAGTCTGCAGCAACCTCTTCATCCCATCATTTCAAGCAAGGGAAAACATGTCGCGGCTCTGCTGATGGGCAAGTTCATTTCTCAATGCTTACTGTTACTGAATTGTAACGGTAATTATTATCCTGATAGCATAT
>CALZJD010000307.1 GCA_945787795.1 Thermodesulfovibrionia bacterium
ATCCCAGATCAAGAATTCTTTTAAGCTGTGCAAGGAACTTGATATCAGAACGCTTGCAACGTTTATCATAGGTAATCCTGAAGAGACCAAAGAGGATATAGATCAGAGCTTTAATCTTGCCAAGGAGATAGCTGCAGACTATACAGCTTTTTACTTTCTTACTCCCTATCCCGGGACTGACATATATGATATGGCACTGGAAAAGGGATGGCTTGATCCGAAGATTCCATTTTCAGAGATATGGGCCCACAGACAGCCTGAGCTTCCGTTGATGGCCATAACGTTTGGCAAGGAAGAGTTGAGGGACATGAGAAGAAAGATGCAGAATGCATTCTTCAAAAAGAATTACTTTACCAATACAGGGAACATAAGCTTTTACTCGATTCTCTCTACAATCCTGTTCAAGCATCCGACAGTTTTTCTGACCGCCATGGGACAGTTCATCAGGACACGCAGGATCGATTATATAGTTGAGACGCTCAATGCTGAATACTGGAGAATGAAGAAGTATGAGGGCGCCGGGTAGCGTTTACTAAAATACAATTTATTAATGAAGGGCTGTACCCTAATGCGGTACAGCCCTTTTTTTGTTTATTTCGAAATACGATGTTGAATCTGTCGTTCGTTGGGGAGTTGCATGCAACGCCCCTACGTATCATTCCCTGTTATAATATTCTCATACAAAAAGATGAAAGGAGAAACATTGTGCCTAACATTGCGATTATTCTTGCAGAGGGTTTTGAAGAGCTGGAGGCCGTGGCCATTATTGATGTGCTGAGAAGGGCAGGGATTGAAGTTGTATCTGCCGGGTTGCATGAAGGGACTGTCTCAAGTGCTCGCAAAGTGAAGGTCATTCCCGATGTAATGATAGATAAACTGAATTCTGATGATTTTGACATGCTTGTCCTGCCCGGCGGATTGCCCGGATCAGACAACCTTAATGCAGACAAAAGAGTTGGTGACCTGATCAGGGATTTCACTAATAAAGGTAAGGTGACCGGAGCTATCTGTGCAGCTCCATATGTGCTTGCCAATTCCGGGGTCCTTGAAGGGAAACATGTAACATCCTATCCGTCGTTTAAAGAAAAACTTGGTAATGTTGTGTATGAGGAGAAGACTGTTGTGACCGACGGAAACATTATGACCAGCCGCGGACCGGGAACAGCCATTTGCTTTGGTCTTGCTATTGTGGAGAGGTTTTTAGGAAAGGAAAAAGCCCTGCAGATTAAGGAAGCAATGCTGGTTGAGCAGGACTGTTAAATTAATTTCAAAAAAAAGAGAGGTTATGTATGGATCCACATTACAGGGTATGTATTTTCGGTTCTGCACGTATTCAGGAAGGAGATGAGGAATATAATGACGTATACAATATTGCCAAAGGGTTGGCTGAATCAGGCTTTGATGTTGTAACCGGCGGAGGCCCCGGTCTTATGAGGGCAGCCAATGCCGGGCACAAAAGTGTTGATTCTGAATCACATTCTATAGGCTTAAATATAACTCTCCCCCATGAACAGGACGCAAACAAATATCTCGATATCAAGAAAGAGTTTGACAGATTCAGCGGTCGCCTTGACGCATTCATGTCATTATCTGACGCAGTCGTTGTTGCTACAGGAGGAATAGGAACGCTCCTTGAGTTCTTTTATTCATGGCAGCTTATACAGGTAAAACATATATGTGATACACCCATAATACTCTATGGGGATATGTGGACCGGTCTCATACAGTGGCTGCGGTCTGAAGTCCTTTCAAGAAAGTTATTTAACATTTCTGACATGAATAACATTATTCATATCAATTCTGTTGAAAAAGTCCTCGAATTTATCAGGCAGGTACATGAAGACCGTTCATCAGTGGAGCATGTATGCGTCAATTATGACAAATACAGGGTGAAATTCGAAGAAGAATAAAGTTCAGGAGAGTGATGGTTATTAGAAATTCATTGCAGTTGTGCTATGAAATGAGAGATCAGGTTTCTGAATGATGCATTATGCGGAGGATTGAAAGTTCCTATATATGCAAAATATTCTCTGGGAGAATTCAATACGTTAACTCTCATAGTACTGATATGATAGTTTTCTGATATTGTCCTCGCATGAGCTAAGTTAAGAAAAGTGAACTGACTTTGACCTCATATTATCTTCGCC
>CALZJD010000308.1 GCA_945787795.1 Thermodesulfovibrionia bacterium
GATACCATCCTGAATGGAAGAGTTATATCTTTAACTACGGCAGAAATGAAGTAAGAAACTTTCTCATAAGCAGTGCCTTATACTGGCTTGAAAAATACCATATCGATGGATTAAGGGTCGATGCGGTAGCTTCCATGCTTTATCTCGATTATGCACGAAAAAAAGGTGAATGGATACCCAATAAATATGGCGGGAATGAAGATCTTGATGCCATAAACTTTCTTAAGCGGCTCAACGAAGCGGTGTATGAAAACTATCCTGATGTTCAGACAATGGCTGAGGAGTCAACGGCATGGCCCATGGTATCTAAACCGACTCATCTCGGAGGGCTGGGGTTCGGCATGAAATGGAACATGGGCTGGATGCATGATACCCTGAAGTATGCATCAAAAAATCCTGCTCATAAGAAGTACCATCACAACCAGCTTACGTTCAGCATATGGTATGCCTTTTCAGAGAATTTCATACTTCCTCTTTCACATGATGAAGTTGTGTATGAGAAAAAATCACTTCTGTCAAAAATGCCGGGTGACGAATGGCAGAAGTTTGCCAATCTCAGGCTTCTCTTTGCCTACATGTACGGCCATCCCGGAAAAAAATTACTGTTTATGGGTGGAGAGATCGGCCAGTGGAAGGAGTGGAACCACGATGAAAGCCTTGAATGGTATGTCCTTGAATATCCTTCCCACAAGGGAGTTCAGTACTGGGTAAGGGACCTGAACCACCTGTACAAAAATGATCCCGCCTTATATGAAAATGATTATTCTCATGAATGTTTTGAATGGATAAACTTCAGCGATTATGAAAAGAGTGTTATCTCCTTTATCCGTAAATCAAAAGATAATGAGCATACTCTTATTTTTGTTTTAAACTTCACCCCTGTTCCCAGATATAATTACCGGGTCGCCTTGCAAAACGGGGGCTATTATAAAGAAATCCTTAACAGTGATGCTGAAAGATACTGGGGAAGCAACATTGGCAACTATGGAAAAGTCCTGGCAGAACCTGTGCCCTGGGAGGGAAAAGAGTTTTCATTGAACCTCAGCATCCCTCCCCTCGGAGCAGTAATTCTGGAACATGTAAGAAAAAAACCAGGGAAAAAGAAGACGGTTAAAAAACCCTTTCTCAAAAAGACGAGCATAATCAAAAAATCAGATCTGGCCTGGGATCTGATCGAAAAGCCATAATTTTATACCTGTCATTCCGGGCCTGCCTGTCGGCAGACTATGATTACGAATTCTGAAGATTAGCATAAACCCTGAAGTCCAGATCCCCGAAGATCGAGTTTTTATGTTCCATCATTTCCAGCGGTCTTACTTCCACGTTGTCTGATTCAAGTGCGAAAGGCCCAGTCACTGCTCTGGGCAAGGAGCAGCTCCCTTGACAACTGGTTCAGGCATCTCACATTCAGCACATCTGTCTCATGGTAATACTCAGTGGCAATGTTCTCCATTTTTTCAGCCATCTGATGAAGATGTCTATATATCCAGTCACTCTCCTCATTTAACCACGCATCGTAATATCCCCTGTCACCCCACGATGTCGGACAGGGAGAAATAACCTGGTTCTCAGGACAGCATTTCAGATACTCTGACGGGGTCACGGCATCAATAATGTTCTGATTCCTGAGCTCGCAAAACACATAATACAGAAAGTCAGGGCCTTCAAACCACCAGTGACCAAAGAGCTCAGCATCATAGGGAGACACGAGAACAGGGGGCCTGTTCATGAATACCCCAAGGGTCTGCACCTGTTTTTTTCTCGCATCACAGAAATGTCCTGCATGTTCTTTTGCCCTGTCCATTGCAATACCCGGGTCGTACGGTTCTTTATGTTCACCCCTTCCTGTTATCCTGTAATACTTAATTCCCGTAAACACCCTTTCACCGTCCGGGCTTATATAGGGCTTTATATAGTCAAAATCAAGATCAAACCCTGCGTCCCGGTAAAAATCACGGTAATGAACATCCCCTGGATACCCTTCTTCAGCGCTCCATACCTGTCCTGATGACTGAAGGTCCCTGCCAAATGCGGCAACACCCCTGTCTGTATAAACCGGCGCATACACTCCGTACTTTGGAACAGGTGAACCACGCATCAGCCCGTGGGAATCAAGAAAGAAAAACCTTATACCACATGTATCAAGAAGCCCGTCAAGTCCTTCATAATAAGCACACTCCGGAAGCCAGATGCCATTTGGCGGGCTTCCAAAATATGTTTGATGGGACTTCACAGCAATACGGACCTGTGCCTCAACCGTTCCCGGATTGATATTGAGCAGGGGAAGGAGGCCATGCGTGGCACAGCTTGTTATGATTTCGATGTTACCCAGCTTATTAAAATAGCGGAAGCCTCCCACAACATCACGTTTCAGAAATTCTGAATAAAATGACTTGATCTCCTCATATCTCCTTTTATAAAAACCTGCAAGAGGCTGGAACTTTTTGTCGACCTTCAGTCGTTTTATCTCCTTTGTTGAAAGCTCAATAAGCCTGTTCAGGTAGTTCACATATTTGTCCATAAGATGTTCGTCAGAAAGCATTTCCAGTAAAGGGGGGCTCAGTGAAATAGTCAGACGGAAATCAACATCTTCATCTACCATCCTCTTCATGTTCATAAGCAATGGGATATAAGATTCGGAAATCGCCTCAAACAGCCATTGTTCCTCAAGAAAGTAGTCATATTGCGGATGTTTAACAAAAGGCAGGTGTGCATGCAGTAAAGGGATCCAGTATCCTTTGTGTATTTTGTTAGTCATAGTGTGCGATGTATCTATACAATCTGTTTGTCATTCCGGCTTGTCCGGAATCTTCCATGCAATTAATCCTGAGATTTCCGATGCACTTCGTTTGCGGGAATGACAATGATTTCGCACATAATAAAAACAGACACTATCTAGCTTTGCTTACGAAGGTGCGTACTGCTAGAAAATGGAGATTCGTCAAAGCCCTGCAGTTGCTGAAAATGCTTATGCAGGAATGGATTGTATTTTGATTTTCTGGTTATTTCAATGTCAGAGGCATGAAATCCCTCACCTGAATCTTTCGTTCTTCTCATCCACACTTCATGGTCAGCTGACCTGTAAGAAACGGATGTCAATGATACGGGGTTTGATTTCAGAAGGCATCTAAATATCTTTCCTTTCATTGCCCCTATCTCAGCATACATGCTTGTTACCGGTGCAGGACAGGACATATAGTGTTTGCCTACCCTTTCATGTACCTCAAAAGAATAAATCTCTTTATCTGTGTCCGCGTCATGCACCCTGACCATAAGTTTTACATGCCCCCTGCCCATGCCCTTTTTATAAAGAAGTTTCCCGGTTACTTCCCAGTAAATAAAGTTCCTGTCAACATTGACAGGCATGATAACGATGGTATCTACGTTATAGGCAGAAGGGATGTCTTCCTTTATCATGCGGGACTGTTTGATCTTCTTTATATCC
>CALZJD010000309.1 GCA_945787795.1 Thermodesulfovibrionia bacterium
GGAGAAGAGGAGATATCAGGTGTGTACCGGAAAGTATTTCAGAAATCAGGGGCTACAGATTTTCTTGGATATGAGAGCATGCATTCAGATAGTAATGTACTAGCCCTGATTAAAGATGGTGAGCTTGCTGATCAGGCATCAGAGGGTGATCAGGTTGAGATAGTTCTTGACAGGACACCATTTTACGGTGAATCAGGCGGACAGGTTGGAGATGCGGGCACGATGAAAGCAGACGGCCTGTTTATAGAGGTCAATGATACAAAAAAATACCATAACCTGATGCTTCACAATTGCAGCATAAAAAATGGGAACATAAAAACCGGAATGACGGTGTCTGCGAGGATCTCAGAGGAGAACAGAAAATCCATTAAACGAAACCATACTGCTACCCATCTGCTCCATGCTGCTTTAAAGACGGTCCTTGGAGACCATATCAAGCAGGCAGGTTCTTTAGTTGCTCCTGACAGACTGAGGTTTGATTTTAATCATTTCTTTGCTGTAAATGAGAGAGAGATCGGTGAGATTGAAGATATGGTAAATGAAAAAATAATCGAGAACTCTTCTGTTAACGTAACAGAATCTGATCTTGAAGATGCCATATCACAGGGGGTTGTTGCTCTCTTCGGAGAAAAATACGGGGAAAAAGTCAGGGTCGTAAAGGCGGGTGAGTTCTCTGCCGAACTGTGCGGAGGTACCCATTGTGATGCAACAGGTGAGATAGGGCCCTTTAAAATAATTTCAGAGGGAAGCGTTGCAGCGGGAATCAGGAGGATCGAGGCTGTTACAGGGTTTGGGGCGCTGTCATACCATAAATCAAGAGAGGCGGAACTGAAGAAAGCAGCAGGCATGCTCAAGGTGAATGAACTTGGTATTTCAAATAAACTTGAAAAAGTAATGAATGATTTAAAGACGAATGAAAAAGAACTGGAGAAGATCAGGCAAAAAACAGTCAGGGGAAGTGCAGACTCAATTTTGGAAAACATTACAGAAGTAAAAGGGGTTACCGTCCTTGCGTACAGGTCAAACGGCATGGACATGAAGGGTTTGAGAAGTCTTGCCGATTCCCTGAAAGATAAAATCGGTTCTGGAGTCATAGTTCTTGGATCTGCTCTTGAAGGGCAGGCATACTATGTATCAGCTGTTACGAAAGACCTGGTATCAAAACTGAATGCAGGTGATATTCTCAAAGCGGTGACAGGCGGTAAGGGCGGCGGCAGGCCGGACATGGCGCAGGGCGGCACAAAGGACCCGGAAGGTCTGGACAGGGCCATTTCATCTGTAGGTGATATAATTAAAGAAAGGATGAATTAGATTAACCTGTATTCCGCGGGAGGCGATTATGACTATTAACGAAATGATGCATAAGATATTGATGGCAGGACTTGGGGTCCCGGAAAAAATCAATGAGGTGGTTGATGAACTCGTAAAAAAAGGGGAGCTGAGCGAGTCCCAGGGGGCGAAACTTGTCAAGGAGTGCTCTGAAAAGGTCAGCAGGACAGGGGAAGAGATTAACAGGACGGTCTCTGACCTGACAGAAAAGGCCCTGGAAAAAATGAATATACCTACGAGAGAGGAAGTAGACAAGCTTAATAAAAAGATCACTGCGCTTTCTTCTAAAGTAAAAAAATTGGAACAATCATCGACAACTGATTCGTAATTACCAATTTCAAAGCTCAAACCTGCCTACCGGCAGGCAGGTGTCAATTGAATGCTAAATGACTTAATGTCCATATAAAAGGCGGATTCAGGTTCTTTACATTTGAAATTATTATTTTTGGAATTTATTTGACATTGGGATTTTGAATTTTGACATTAATTTGATACTAACGAATGGCTATAAAAAGCTTCCTGAGATACTGGCAGACATATAAGAGTATTTCCCGCATAAGACAGATCGTCAATGTTTTCCTCAAACACGGCTTTGGACAGTTCATTGAGCAGGTCAATCTCCAGCGATTCATCCCCTTAAGAAAGAGAATAAAGGTCTTTGCCCGGTGGCAGGACATTGAAAGGCATACTATCCCTGAAAGGCTGCGAATGGCCTTCAGCGAGCTTGGCCCTTCATTTATTAAACTTGCCCAGGTGCTCTCCTCAAGACCGGACCTGATAACCATTGCACAGGACAAAGTACCGCCTTTCCCCTCTTTTGAAGCAAAGCGGATATTTAATGAAGACTTTAATTCAAATGCGGAAGACGTCTTTTCTGAATTTAAAGACAGTCCTGTTGCAGCTGCCTCCATTGCACAGGTGCATAATGCCACTCTTAAGAGCGGCGAAAAAGTCATAGTCAAAATCCAGAGGCCGGACATCGGTGAAATTATTGATACTGATATCGTGATCTTAGGGGTTATTGCGAGACTGATGCTCAAGTACATACCGGAAAGCAAACTCTTTGACCCGGAAGGAATAGTAAATGAGTTCGCACGGTCAGTTAAAAAGGAGCTGGATTTTATTACAGAGGCAAAAAATGCCACGCGGTTCAAAAGGAATTTTGCAGGAAATGAAAATATCTGTATTCCGGAAGTATATACTGATTTCCTTTCAGCCAGGGTCATTGTGATGGAAAGGATTTCAGGGATACGCATAGATGACATAAACGGCATTGATGAACTGGGAATAGACAGGGCAGAACTTGCCAGAAGGGGAGTGGACGGATATTTCAAGATGATCTTTGATGACGGCTTTTTTCATGCAGACCCCCATCCCGGGATTACGGCATAGTGGGCTGGCTTACTCCTGACCTGATTGAGAACATTGCCAGCGCTTTTCTTGCTGTGCTGTCGAAAAATTATGACCGTCTCGTCGACCTGTATATCGATCTTGGCCTGGTGTCAGAGGAAATCGACATGGACACATTCAGAAGAGAGTTCAGGTCTGATATTATCTATCTTCTTGAACCGCTGTATGACCTCTCGATTTCCGAGGTGAACTTCCCTGAATATCTTGAGGCACTGACCCTCCTGGTCATTAAACATGGGCTCAAGGTGCCGTCGGAACTGCTTTTGTTGAACAAGGCAATGCTTATGCTTGATAATATCGGAAGACACCTTGACCCTGATTTTAATCTTATGTCAGCGGCAGAACCTTATGCAAGGAAGCTCGTACAGAAACGCATGAGTCCCCAGCGGGTGCTGGACAAATCAAAGGAAAACATTGTAGAGATAGGAGACCTGATTGTGGACACACCCAGGCAGCTGAACAGGCTTCTCAGGAAAACACTCAGGGACGATCTGAGCTTCAGGATCGATCCGGTGGGAATGGACAGGCTGATAAAGGACATCGACCGTTCAAGTAACCGTATTGCATTTAGTCTGATAGTGGCGTCAATAATTGTCGGCTCTTCAATGCTGATCCAGTCTGATGTCGGGGGCAGGGTCTTTGGTTTTCCAACAGTTGGGGCCATAGGGTTTCTTGTGGCGATTCTGCTTGGTCTCAGACTGCTTTTGTCAATCATAAGGTCCGGGCGTCTTTAGTAATAATTAGTCACAACATTATATGCATAGAACCTGAGTATTTGAATAATACGGGTTTCCGGTATCACAGCGATACATTTGAATTAAAGGTAACAGGATGAATATACTAGAGTGAATACATCAATTGGGGAGGTATTATTATGACTATCGATGAGCTGAAAAAATACTGTAACGGTGAATTCAGTAATATTAACAGAATCGTGGATGAGTTGTATTCAGTTTATAAACCGGACAGGACAGAGTACCCGGTTGCTGAGCAGGCTGCAATTGCGGCCTTTTTAATTAATATTTACAGCGGGATAGAAAATATATTAAAGCAGATGCTGAAGTTTGACAAACTGGATGTTGGTAATTCTCCGGACTGGCATGAAAAAGTGTTGAGAAAGGCCGGTGAAATAGCGATATTGCCGCCTGATCTTATTCAGCTTCTCTCCAAGTACCTGGCTTTCAGGAACTACTTTTTATATACCTATATATTTAACATCAAATGGGACGATTTAAAATTAATGGTTGATGCGGCCCGGGATGTGGTCAATAATGTGCAGTCCGAGGTTGAGGAATATATTCAGTCAATTTAAAGGTATCTTATTAAACTGCAGACCTTTGCTCATTAGTGAGCTAATCTAGATTATATCCAAAAAAGTTGCATAATTTAAGGGTCCGAGGGGTCAAGGATTCCAGGGTTCAAGGGTTTATTGATAGGAAATAAAGAGAACCGTAAGGAAAAAATTAATTAAATTTTAATCTTTTATCTGTTCACTCGAATCCCCGAATCCTTGACCCCTCGAATCCTGGTCAGTTTTATCAATATGGATAAATAT
>CALZJD010000310.1 GCA_945787795.1 Thermodesulfovibrionia bacterium
TATAAAAAAGAGATGATTACGTCCCTGCTCAAAGACGAGTGTGAAGGGATAAAGATAACATATATTGAACAGAAGGAACAGCTTGGGACCGGGCATGCTCTATTGCAATGTAAAGATTTCATTGCTCATGAGGGAAAATTTCTTGTAATGGGAAGTGATGACCTGTTTTCAAAAACTGACATCAGAAAGTGTGTAGAAGAAGACAATGCTGTGATGGTTTCGAGAGTAAGTAATCCGCAGGATTACGGAACCATAGAGAGTAGCGGCAATACATTAACAAAGATCCATGAAAAGGTTGCCAATCCACAGACTGATCTTGCTAATACCGGGTTTTATGTATTAAGCAGTGATGTTTTTGGTGAGCTTGAGAGAGTAAAGATGTCGGAGCGGGGAGAAATAGAGCTTACAGACGGGATCAATAGTCTGGCCCAAAAAGCAGGGGTAAACGTCGTTGCAATCGAAGACTTTTGGTTTCCTGTCACTTACCCCTGGAACATTCTTGAAGCGAATATCTTAATTCTGAAAAGATTAGGCAGATTTGAGAATAAAGGGACGGTCGAAGAGAACGTGACTATCAGGGGGAATGTGCATATTGGGGAGGGTTCTGTGATCAAGTCCGGTTCATATATTGAAGGCCCGGTATTTATCGGGAACAATTGCAGGATAGGTCCTCTTGCTCATATAAGAAAAGACACGGTTATCGGTGATAACTGTGAGCTTGGCAAGATGGAACTCTATGATGTTCTGGTCATGAATAATACCACAGGTAAACACATGGGGTATGCTGCACACTCCATAATAGGTGAACATGTTAACCTGGGAGCAAATACCATTACTGCTGATTACAGGCATGACGGCGGTAATCACATTTCATTAATTAAAGATAAAAAGGTTGACACGAACAGGCGGAAGCTAGGGGCTTTTATAGGGGACAATGTTCATACCGGAATAGGCACTCTTATTTATCCCGGAAGAAAGCTGTGGCCCGGCACATCTACATTGCCTGGGGAAATTGTAAAAGTTGATAAGAAAGATTAGCGCTACTTCTTCACTCCATACTTCTTTCTTACCTCTCGGATCTTTCCGCACGTAAAGTCGCCTTCAGGGCAGGGCGCGTGGAGGCATCCCGGACCGGCCTTATGAAAGATTGTAGGGGCTGTTTTCTTTACCAGCTTTAACATCTGCTCTGACATTATCCTGATTTCCCACTGGGCCCGGTTGCAGCATCTCTGTCTGAAAAAATGAAGAAGTTCCCTGGCATTCATGGTAACCATGATCTTTGTTTCAGCTGCATTGGGTAAAAGGAAACGGGCATCCTGGTTTGCTGATTCACCTTTGATCCCTTTTTCATTCAGCTTATTGACCATAGTGTTATAAGCTTCCTGAGCATCCTTCATGAATGCAATAAAGGCCTTCTTTAATTCTTTATCTTCTTTGATGGTTGGAGGAATGATATAGTCAAAACCAGCTTCTTCACTGACATATCTTTGAGACTGCTGGCTGTAAGAAGCGAGTCTGTGACGGACAAGTTGATGAGAGCATGCCCTTGAAATACCTTCAATGGCAAAGGTGAAAGAGGCATGTTCAATGGGAGTCATGTGGCCTATTTTCACCAGTTTCTCTACAAATGCTTTCTGGTCTCTTGCTTCGATCTTGCCCCTTAGTGAACTGATATCAGCCGGACTGTAACAGAGCTTGGCAGCCATGGCAACAGTTGCTTCCGGGTTTGGCGTATGACTTAAAAGGATTACTTTAACTTTTGCCTCTGACATTTAATCTCCTTTTTCCATGTATTCATTTTTATCAAAAAAGGCATTTCTGCTTAATTTTAGATTATATAAGTCCTTATAAAAATGGTACTACAGATTTGTATGTGGGTACATGTTCAGCAATCACGACATGGTCTATCATAGTCATTCCCGAGGTGTGTTGGTCGGGAATCCAGAGTTCTCTCAAATGAGATCATATAAATTATTTCACATACCTATAATAATGCTGAAAGGATAGTAAGTCAAGTGTCTGAATTATAAGTAAAAATAGGCAGTTAGTGAGCAGTATTCATGAACATTTATGGGCAGAAATAATGCATGGAATATAAGTTTATATATCGATGA
>CALZJD010000311.1 GCA_945787795.1 Thermodesulfovibrionia bacterium
CCACATCCTGGCAAACGCTGCAGATGATCACAGATCAGAAGAGGACTATTTCAGACTATCCATTGGATCTGACTACAGCTTCACATCCAGGCTGTATGCATTTATCGAATACCACTACAATGGTGCGGGAACAGGCACCTCATCAGAATATCTGAACGCTGCATCAGAAACCGCTTTCACAGAAGGTGCGGTTTATCTTCTCGGAAGACATTATCTGGCTCCGGGCCTGAGCTTTGAGATAACTCCCCTGATTATTTTCGGCTCCCAGTTGTTATTTAATATGGAAGACGGTTCAGCACTTGTCTCACCGTCACTTGAGTGGAGTGTCAGCCAGAATATCTATGCGGGATTTAGTGCCTTTATAGGATTAGGCAGCGAGTCTCCTGATCCTGAAAAACCGGATAATGAATTTGGTCTGTATACTGATACATACTTTGCATCGCTAAGTTTTTATTTCTAGAAGAAACGTCGTGCGTTATTCGTCATTCGTTATTCGTTGTTCGCCGTCTTACTCACACACCACATATCCCCTCACCTTCTCAAGCCTCTTGCCCTTAAGACCCAGCTTATCCAGACTTCCCATATTAATCTCACTGCGGGACTTTAAAATCCTCTCTACCGTCACATGCCCTATCCCGGGTACGCGTAATAACTCCTCCCTGTCCGCCCTGTTTATTCTTACAGGATAAAACTCGGGATGCTCTTCTGCCCATGCTTCCTTTGGGTCCTTATCAAGGGGAATTTCTTTACCGCTGAAACCGTATTTGCGCAGAAGAAAATCGGCCTGGTACAGGCGGTGCTCTCTCATAAAGGGTTGTTCCGGGACTGACAAAAACCTCTTCTCTCCCGGGATTTCAGGACTGCCAAGTCCCTGCTGGTAAGCCGAGAAATAAACTCTCTGAAATTTCAGCCTGTCATACAGGCCGGTCATGTACTTTATTATCTCCCCGTCCTTTTCATTAGAAGCGCCCACGATAAACTGGGTGGTGCACTTGACCCTGGAATGCCTCATCCCCCTGCTGGTAAGCCTGGACATCAGCTTAAGCGGATGGATTATATCTTTCATATAATCTTTCCTGTTTGAAAGCAGATCAAAATGTTTCTTCCCCGGCGTCTCTATATTAAGCGACACCGCACTGGCAAGAGAGATCGATTCTGCTATGGCAGCGTCAGAAGCCCCCGGTATGACCTTAAGATGGATATATCCTCTGAAACCGTATTTCCTTCTTAATAGGGCCGCAACAGAATTTATTTTATCCATCGTATGGTCAGGTGTATGTATCACAGCAGAACTCAGAAATAATCCAAAAACTATCTTCCTGCTGTAATACTCCATAAATACCCTGGCAACCTCTTCAGGATTGAGCGTGCATCTTTTCACATTGGTTTCGGAACGGAGAGGACAGTATTTGCAGTCCTTTGAGCAGGCATTGGACAGGAGGGTCTTCAGCAGGACTGAATATCCTCCCTGTGGTAAGGAAACCGGGTATAGCCACTTGCCCTCTGTACCCCTTGTACGCCGGTCATCATTACCGGTTCCGCATGCACAGGCCATATCGTATTGGGAGTCTTCAGAAAGGACTTTCAGTTTATCAATTGGTTCCATATGAGATTATATCAGATGCAGGGGCATGGCGCGCCATGCCCCTGCGGGTGCACCCTTGAAAATTGCTTTTTAAAATTATTTTCCCCAATATATCAAATAAATTATGGAAGATATCATCATTTCACCATACATACTGTCGCTGCTGTTTTTTGTGGCGGCCTTTGCATACACCTCTGTAGGTCTTGCCGGCGGCTCATCATATACTGCTCTGCTGGCTATCTTCGGGATCAACACCCTTGCCATACCCATGATTTCCCTGACACTTAATGTATTTGCCAGCTCAATAGGCAGCTTTAATTTTATACGTAATAAACATGCCCGGCTGAAACTGATTCTCCCCTTTTTTATATCATCAATCCCGATGTCATACCTGGGGGGAGCGCTGAAAGTGCAGAAAGAAATTTTTTACTGGCTTCTTTTAATCAGCCTGATTATTGTGGCCCTCCGGATTTATGTATGGGAAAGTACGACAATAAAACTCAAAATGGGGCAGACAGGCAAAATTATCCTCTCTTTGCTGTCAGGTTCTGTGCTCGGGCTTGTTTCCGGAATAGTCGGGATAGGCGGCGGTATTTATCTGATTCCGTTGATCATTATTTTTGATCTTGGCACTGAAAAAGAGGCCGCTGCATGCGGTGCTATTTTTATCTGGGCAAACTCTCTGTCAGGTCTCATCTCAAGGTTTCAGTACAATATGATAGACCTTTCAGTCTATGTCCTTCCCATCATCGCTGTCATAGCAGGAAGCATTCTGGGATCATTCATGGGGGCCACAAAATTTTCTCCAAAAACAATGCAGAAAGTACTGGGAGTGATTATTATCGTTGCGATACTATTACTATTGAGAAAAGTATTGACGCTTTAATTACCGCTGCCATTACAATACAGGTAACCTGTAAGGGTAATTCATGAATTACCCCTACATTCACCATTGCATGATATAAACTACCTGCCTGCTTCTACAAAGTAAGTCAGCCCGGTCTCATCTTTCCTGATCTCGATGGCTTCCCTGTTAAAACCGGCATCAGCCATCAGGTCTCTGATATTGTCTTCAGACCGGTAATGAAGCCTCCAGTCAGCCAGGTATTCCATCCACACCCTGAA
>CALZJD010000312.1 GCA_945787795.1 Thermodesulfovibrionia bacterium
GATCATGTTCCCTATATGGTGAAATGTTCCGCCCCATACCCTGCGCGACTCACCTTTAATCAGGTGCTCTACCCTGTGGAGCATCTCCCTTGCCGCCTTGTTGGTAAAAGTAAGGAGCATTATCCTTGACGGGTCTATTCCCTTATCGATAAGATAGGCCACCCTGTACGTCACAACCCGCGTTTTCCCGGAACCGGCACCGGCTATGACAAGGGCTGCCCCGTCTCCTGAAGTCACTGCTGCAAGCTGCTCAGGGTTAAGATGGGCTGCATAGTCAATTGAAGGTTTAAATGAGGATATTGTCTTGAGCTGGTATTTTTTCATGTATAATGTGTTATGCCTAAAGCCATTTATATGGCATAATGTAACGTTTACAGTCATACCCGAAGTTCTTAGTCGGGTATCCAGCCTCGTGGATGATACATTCCATGAAACTTCTGGACAGCCTCTGGATTCCCGCCCAACAGATCGCGGGAATGACAAATCAATTACTAAATAGCAAAGACTAATTGATTATAACCACCTAATTTCCTCCTGCTGAACAGGTGCACTTTCACAGCAAGGTGTTGTATTATATCAGATTAAATCTATTGAAAATTTCTTATTGTTGTGTTAATTCTATACGTCTATGTTAAATATCAAATTAATTCGTGAGAACCCTGAATTAGTATCAGAAGCCCTCACAAAACGCGGTGAAGACACCTCTTCATTAAATAAAATCCTGGATATCGAAAACCGGCGCCGCGATCTTCTCAAGGATGTGGAGGAAATGCGGCAGAAGCGCAATACTATTTCCCAGGAGATTGGGCGTCTAAAAAAAGAGGGACAGGATACCTCATCTGTAATGGCTGAGGCAAAAAAAATATCAGACGATATGTCCGCCAGCGAGGAATCACTTCGCGACCTTGAGACACAGGTTCGGGATATCCTCCTCCTTATTCCCAATATCCCGGATGCATCAGTGCCTGTGGGTAAAGACGAGACAGATAATGTTGAAGAAAGAACCTGGGGAGATATTCGCCAGTTCGACTTTGAGCCGAAGAACCACTGGGACATTGGTGAAGACCTGGACATACTTGATTTTGAGAGAGCAGGGAAAATAGCCGGCGCACGGTTTGTCATTTGTAAAGGTGGAGGCGCCAGGCTGGAAAGGGCCCTGATAAATTTTATGCTTGACCTTCATACAGGCGAGCATGGATATACGGAAATTCTTCCTCCTGTATTGGTAAACAGGGACGCCATGACAGGAACAGGCCAGCTTCCAAAGTTTGAAGATGATCTTTTTAAACTGGATGAGAGTGATGCAAAGGGGTACCTTTTAATCCCTACGGCTGAAGTACCTGTGACCAATATATACAGGGAAGAAATTTTACGTGATGATGTGCTTCCCATTTATCACACTGCTTATACTCCCTGTTTCAGACGTGAGGCCGGCTCACATGGAAAAGACACACGTGGTCTTATCAGGCTGCATCAGTTTAACAAGGTTGAACTGGTTAAGTTTGTAAAGCCGGAACATTCATATGACGAGCTTGAATCACTTACACAACACGCTGAAGAAGTCTTAAAGAAACTGGGACTTCCCTACAGAGTCGTCACATTATGCACCGGTGATATCGGGTTTTCTGCAGCAAAGACCTATGACCTGGAGGTCTGGTTTCCTGCCCAGGGTAAATACAGGGAGATCTCGTCATGTTCCAATTTTGTGGATTTCCAGGCAAGGAGAGCTGACATACGGTTTAAGACCGGGGGAGAAAAAGGCACAGAGTTTGTTCATACCTTAAATGGCTCAGGGCTGGCTGTGGGTCGCACCCTGGCAGCAATTTTGGAGAACTTTCAAGAAAAGGACGGTTCTGTTATAATACCGGAGGTTTTGATTCCCTATATGGGAACGGATAAAATAACAAAAGGCTAACTGCCTGATATATATAATTTTATCTGAAGTGTTCTTGTTTTAAACATGGTTCTCTTCACGTTTTATTCATACTTATAATATAGTGTATGTGGAGGAGTGGCCGAGTGGACGAAGGCGACGGTCTTGAAAACCGTAGATCGAAAGATCCGTGGGTTCGAATCCTACCTCCTCCGAGGAGGTGTAAAAGTGAAAAAAATACTAATTGGATGTATTGCGATCGCGTTCGTAGCAGCATTATTTGGTTTTACCGCTGTTACTGCTGAAGCTGCAGAGTATATCGGAGCAAAAAAGTGCAAGGCATGCCATATCAAGCAGTATAAGTCTTGGGAAAAGACTACCATGGCAGGCAGCTTCGAAAACCTGAAAGCAGGGGTAAAAGTAGCTGAGAAAAAGGCTGCAGGTATTGAGGACAAGGACTATACACATGATGAAGGCTGTCTGAAATGCCATACGACAGGTTATGGAAAACCCGGAGGATTCGTAAGCATCGAGGAGACTCCGAAACTCGCTGGCGTTCAGTGTGAATCATGCCATGGTCCCGGATCTGTGTATAAAAAGACCATGAAGACCATCCAGAAAGAGAAAAAACCGTACAAGTCTGAAGACATGAAAGCAGAAGGACTGATCATCCCCTCTGAAGATGAAAAGGGTTGCATGGTATGCCATGGCGGCGAAAGTCCCTTTACTGAGAAAGTTGACGCAAAGTACAAATGGGTTTTCAAGGAGAGACTCGAAAATACACATGAGCACTTTCC
>CALZJD010000313.1 GCA_945787795.1 Thermodesulfovibrionia bacterium
GGACCGGGAAGGAAATCTTAAAGACTTTATTGCGAGGATCAATAAAATACGAAAAGAAAATCCAGCCCTTCAGGATACATGGAATGTGCAGTTTTATGAAGCTGAAAATGATTATCTCATGTGTTACGGAAAGACGAGTGAAGATGTATCCAACATTATCATTGTCGCGGTGAATCTCGATCCCTATCATGCACAGGGAGGATGGGTCCATATTCCTCTTGCTGAATTAGGTGTTGATCCGCACCAGCCTTACCTCGTGCATGATCTGTTAAGTGACGACAAATTTATCTGGCATGGTGAAAAAAATTATATTAAACTTGACCCCAATGTTGTTCCGGCCCATATCTTCAGGGTGAGAAAGAGAATGAAGCGCGAACAGGACTTTGATTACTTTTTATGAGGGCCTGTTTCTCTTCCTGAAGTTCCCTTCTATAGTCCGAGTTCCACCAGGAGCTGGCCTTTATGTACGCGGATCGATTTAAGTGTACGCAGGACAGAAGCCTGACCGATTTCCTCTTTGTCAAGCCTGTACACAACAATGAGAGGTAATTGCTGCCGTGTAAGATCATTGATGACTGATAAAACAATAGCATCATAGGATGACGGTAAACCGTCAACCTCAAGTTTAAGCAGGCGCGGCTCCCTGAGATAAAATTCACCTCTATCGGAATTATAGTCCAACTCACCGTCAATAACTCCGCTGCCCGCAGCGACATATTGATCAGGCATCTCCAGATTGATATTAACTGCAAAGTGTATTCGACCGGAGTCATCCGGTAAATGGATTTTTGGAGAGCTGAGTTTGACATCTCCTATTGCTGTTGCCTGTTTAACAGGAAACCATAACTCAATCATTGTCTGCAGTTCCTTTTGTGATATCGCCAGGGTATAAGCATGCGCCTTTAGTGTTACCAGGCACAGAGTGATCAGGAACGTTATAAGTGACACATATAGTATGTGTTTCATTTTTGTATTTATTTGGCTTATATTCTGTTATAAAATATTCAATCATATTCTAACACAGTCGATAACACGGTCATCAAAAACAGAAGAAGAATGACGAATTAATTTATAGATCGGAAATCGTCCCTCGGCAATCACTATTCGTTATTCCCTGTTGGATATCCCAGTCATTTGTTAGATCGATTTAGTTGTGGGAAAGAAACAAAGGAATACAATTGAACTTGGCCTTTGCAAGACTGCGGGCTGAATCAGGCTCGGTTCATAGTAGTATAATTATTATATTAAATAAACATTGCTTTCTGTAATTGAAATCGATAAAATCGAACAAAGCAAGATCTGGTATCCAAATTAAAATAGTTAATGAATTTTAACCAAGATATATCTCTTATAGGTGAATGAATGCCGAAAAAAGAGAGCTTCTTTGAAGACGACCCTCAATGGTATAAAGACGCCATTATATACGAACTGCATGTCAAGACATTCCATGACAGCAGCGGCAACGGTATAGGTGATTTCAGGGGGCTTATAACAAAACTTGACTACATTGAAGACCTTGGCATCACCGCCATCTGGCTCCTTCCCTTTTATCCCTCTCCTCTTAAGGATGACGGCTATGACATTGCAGATTATTTTAATGTTAATCCCCTCTACGGGACCCTCCGGGACTTCAAAGACTTTCTGCGTGAGGCGCATAAACGGGGGATACGGGTCATAACAGAGCTTGTGCTGAATCATACATCTGACCAGCACGCCTGGTTTCAGAAGGCAAGAAATGCAAAACCCGGTTCAGCACAGAGAAATTATTATGTATGGAGTGACACACCCGAAAAATACCAGGATGCAAGGATCATTTTCAAGGACTTTGAATCGTCAAACTGGTCATGGGACCCGGTGGCAAAGCAATATTACTGGCACAGATTTTATTCTCATCAGCCTGACCTGAACTTTAAGAGCCCCAACCTCATGAAGGCCATTCAGCGGGTGCTTGATTTCTGGTTTGAAATGGGCGTAGACGGCATGCGCCTTGACGCGATTCCCTATTTATATGAAAAAGAGGGCACAAACTGCGAAAACCTTCCCGAGACATATGATGTACTCAGGAAACTCAGAAAATATGTAGACG
>CALZJD010000314.1 GCA_945787795.1 Thermodesulfovibrionia bacterium
GACTAAGAACATCTCTGATCCTAGGTCTGCAGAACATCATTATTCGGAATAATGGATTTAAGATAAAAGCCAATGACATAAAAGCACTGACAACAAACCGTGTTGCTCCATTTCTGGATCACAATGAGGACCTGGCATTCGCAGGCAAAGTCAGTAAAGAAACTATAGACTTTTTAACCCGACAGATTAAAGCTATCGAATCTATTGTTAACAAGAGGATGAAACTTCAACAGCCATATGCTCATCTGTTAACAATTCCCGGTGTAGGCAAAACATTGGCCTTAACGATAATGTTAGAGAGTGGGCCTGTCGAACGTTTCAAGAAAGCTGGCAACTATGTATCTTATTGCAGGAAGGTTTCAAGTAAATGGATCAGCAACAAAAAGAAAAAAGGTAAAGGAAATGCAAAGAGCGGCAATAAGTATCTGGCATGGGCTTTCTCTGAAGCCTCAGAAGCTGCAAGACGCTTATATCCTGAGCCAAGAGCTTATTATAATCACAAAATGCAGAAGACAAATTTCATGGTAGCACATAATGCTCTTTCCCATAAATTAGCAAAGGCAGCATATTACATTATGAAAGACAGGGTTTCATTTATGCCTGAAAAGATATTTGTTTAAAAAAACGGCTGGGACGGTGAACCAGGGTTGGGGTTGGTAAAACCATAAGATCTGATTGGTAATCCGTTCCACCCACTTTAAATAAAGCTGCCAAATATCTTTACTGCCCATGGCGTGAGCCACACAGGGGCTGGTTAACAACCATGAGATCTGAAATAAAACATATGGACACGACATGGAACCGAAGATTTTCTGGGACACCGAAACTTAATGAAAGTGCGGCAATGGTGAAGACTTTCGGCAACTAAATAAATCATGAAAAGTTCCTTTTCATGCATAGGGGTGCTTTTTTGCTTGACAACGATCCTTTAAATGGGTGACCCCACATATTGACTTGATGCGAGCACTTTAGTGCATTAACATGCAATTTGATAATTTGAATATTTAAAATACTGACAACAAAACAGTCCCCGCTGGCTCGCATTCAACGTCCAACGCCTGGTTATGTTTTATTTATTAATCTTTATTCAAGAAATCTTTCTATTAATATATCTTCAATATTTCTTCTTGAATCAATTACAGCAAGAACATATATTTTATTGTCTGATATTCTATAAATAATACGCCATGGTTTTACAATTATCTCATGATAACTAGATATCCCATATTCTTTTAATTCCAGGACGATTCTTCCCCTTTCAGGTGACTGGGTGAGTGTCTCACATTTAGACCGTATCTTCTCAAAAATATTAATGGCAGCAGGAGTGCTATCTTCTGAAATATAATCGATTATGTTTAGCAAATCTGTACTCGCAGCCCTCGACCACTCGACCCTGAACTTTTTCATGGTTTATTTTCTAATTTTCTTTTTCAATAATTTATCTTCAATTTGCTTGAACAGTGCTTCTTGCTTAATGGTGCTTCCTTCCTTAATATCTTTCTCTGAGTGAGCCAATATTTTCATTAAATTTAGGGAATTCACCATTTTCTCGTAAGATTCAGCGTCTTGAATAACAGCCTTTGGCTCCCCATTTTGAGTGATAATGACGGGCCTGTGTGTTTCATTAAGTTGGGCTAATAACTCAGCAGATCGGGATTTCAAGTAAGAAATGGGTTTGATGTCTTCTTTAATTTTCATGTTATTCACCTCCAGTCCATTTATAGTACCAAATATAGACTGGTCGGTCAATCGTATTTTTCAAACATAACGATCAGCATCAATGAATCGAGCCATGAAGCTCGTCAAATGGCAATAATATTAATTAATCAGTGGGATCGTGTCTGCACATTTTACAGCTTATATGTAATGTGCACAGGCTGTAGAAAAAGGCCTTACTTTGTCATTTCGGATAATGGGAGAAATCTTTAACGTATGCAATGCCGTAAGATTTCTCGTCTTACCTCCTCGAAATGACAGGTGAAAATAGTTTTTCAACAGCCTGTTTCATCGTGACAGTTTGCATTAAATTATCGAAGTTCAACCTCCATAATTAATTCTGCATGAAATCTTCACTTATATAAACAAATAGAGATGTGCGAACTTCAGTCTAAAATTCACTATCAGATTTAGTTTTTTACATGAGTATTACAGGAAATAATCATGCAATTTGGGAGATCGTGAAAATCGTTTCTAATTAGCTATTAGTTGCAATTTTTTTAATGGTTAAAAAAAGAGTGCTATGTACAGGAAAGTTGAAAAAAATCGGGGTCAGGCTTTTTCCGTCATCGACCCGATAGCCCTGAACTTATTATAACGTGCTTCGATCAGCTCATCATGGTCCATGCCCGTCAGCTCGTCAATATGATGGCGCAGCCTGTCACCCAGAGCTCTGGCTGTTGCTTCCTCATCTCTATGGGCACCGCCGAGCGGCTCCTGGACTATTTCATCTATTATCCCGAAACTCTTCAGGTCCTCCGGAGTCATCTTAAGTGCTGCAGATGCTTTTTCATATTCACTCTGTCCAACAGTAACACCGTTCTTTTTCCATAAAATTGCAGCGCAGCCTTCAGGTGATATGACCGAGTACACAGAATGCTCAAGCATAAGGATCCTGTCTCCAACTGCCAGGGCCAATGCCCCTCCACTTCCGCCCTCGCCTATGACAACAGAAACAATTGGTGTCCTGAGTCCGAACATTTCATGTATG
>CALZJD010000315.1 GCA_945787795.1 Thermodesulfovibrionia bacterium
GTCGATCCAGCCGTCGCCAACATTGATTCGCTCCGGGAGCCCCTTTGCCATGGCTGATTCATGCCATGATGCCGGGACAAGCTTGTTCATCCAGCCGCCAACATCAACAAATGCTGACTGGGTAACGCTTATTGATAAAACAACGAGCAGCGCAGTACCGCTGCCTTCGCCGGTTTTATAAAGTGAACCTGAAGCGCATCCTCCGGCAAACACCATCCCGACCCCGAAAATGAACCCTGCTATAACAGAGTGAATGCCGTAAGGCGAAGAATGAAATGTGCTTATACCCGTTGCAGTAACAAAAGCTGAAACTAACGCGAACAGTACTACGGCTATCATTATGCCTACGACCATTCTCGGTACACCTACAGCAAATAAATCCCTGAAGGCAGAGGCAAAACAGAACCTGCCATACTGCAGACACATCCCGTAGATAAATCCAAACCACAGGTATGCGGAAAGGTAAATGTAATATTCATTGAAGGCATAAGTGGAAACACTGATTAAGGCAAAAAACAGAACAATTCCAAGGGCCCACATCTTTTTCTTGACTGAAGCTTCATTCACGTAGAGTCCTCCTCTGCTGATATCAATATTTGCTGGCTGATTACATTTACAAAAGCAAACCCCATGCCATGAGCTAACTAACTGATATTGCTTATTTTTAGTATTCAGGAGACACAGTAAAGTGTCCCAAATGGGACAGTCATTTCTATCAGCAGGCCTTAAAAGGACAGGTTCTGTCCGGAAGAATCATTCCACTGTTACGTGCATTGGATCATGTACCGGGTTAAATGATTTATGAGAAAAGAGATATAACCCGAATATATAAATAAGGAACACATACATGCAAAAACATATAGTTATTATTATAGTCCTGCTTTTATTGGCTGGACAGGTGTCTGCGTCTTATCATGCAGAAACTGAAGCACAGATATGCAATAACAGTACAGGTGAAGTCATGGAAAAGGTCAATAATGAGTTGTTCACAATTTCGGTATGCGACAATATTAAAGTCTTTAAAGAATTTTCATACTGCTATGGAGTAGAAAAAGGAGATATGGTCTTTTTTGACAGTAATCCCGATGACTGCGAAATGAACGGTTTTACGGTTATGAGAAATGATGTACAATGCGGTGTGCTTTGTCAATAAACACATTTCTGCGGTAGCCATCTTAAGTGTTTACCCTGTCTGTAAACACAATTAATGACTTTATTAAAATGGGGCTCTGCCCCATTATTAATAGACTAATCATCTATTAGTATTAATAAGTCACAAAAACTTATCCATAGGTATAAAGACTATAACCATTGGACTATAGCGGAAAAAAAATATTAAACTCAGCAACCTTGCTGTAATGTTTTATTCTATTATGTATATCCTCAGGGTATTCACCTTCCTGCCCGGTGGTGATGACCACTAATGGCATGTTCTCCTGTTTACTGATTATAAAATCTGCATCATAGTATGCAGGATTTTCATAGGTCCAGGTAAACCTCAGTGGTAACATGTTCACATTATCAGGAAGGTATGTCCTCTGGTAATCATAATAAATATTTTTTTCAGTGAAATAATCCAGGATAGGAACAGAGACAGAAGGATTAATTGAGGATTGATCGGACGGCAGGGTAATGACTTCCACGTCAGATGATTTAATCGAATCCAGGTATGCGCCGGCATGCATGAGATTTGCAGAACTCATCTGCTTTAAAAATGGAAGATAGACAAACAGGGCAATGACAAGAGAAGGAATGACCGCTGATAAAACAGCGAACCTTCTGATTTGCTCGTTCTTTAAGAGCTGAAATCCATAAGCAGCCATGAGCGTTATCATAGGGAACATGGGAAGTATATAGCGGATTCTTTTGATCTGCAGGACCATTATGATAAGTACCAGCCAGAAAATGATCGCGTATTTCATATCTCTTTTCTTCCATGCCGCATACACAGAGCAGATCGCAGCAAGTGTTATAAAAGGATGTATCTGATAAAAGAATGTCGATATGAAATTTTCACTCCAACCTTTAAGAGCGGGTTTCTGGTATGTCATTAACAGGTTTATTTGCTCAGCAATAACATCGAATTTTAGAAAAATAATAATCCCGGATAGTAGCAAGGTTATGATTGCTGTAAATAATCCACGTTGAAAGCAAATTCGGAACCCGGATGCTTTTGTGTGCTGTCCATCGGTGATCTGTGTTCTGTGATCTGTGTTCTGAAATATATACACCACAAATATAACAACCAGTACCGAGAGTAACATCCAGGTTGAATACTTTGAAAATACAGCAAGGAATATGCCAATTGAGGAGATAACAATCCAGACACCTCCTTTTTTTACAGCCATAATAAATGCATACACAGCAAAAGCAAGAAAACACATGGTAGCGATATCAACAAGCATAAGCGGGGGTTGTGTCAGCACATAAGGCATGCCCAGCAAAAGCAGGCCGGCACTGTATCCCAATGTTTTATTCCAGAGAACTTTCCCTGTCAGGTATGTGAATAAGATAGTTGTGGAAAACAGGAGCGAGTTGAACAGCTGTATGATGACCCTGTTTTCCCCAAAAAATTTAAAGAATACACCATATACAAAAGGCAACAGAGGCAGGTCAGTCCAGGCATTAATATCATGCCCCCATTCAGAAAGAAAATAATATATGCCATATTCTTTTAAGTGTTTGGCCTGCGTAAAATACCTTGATGCATCGACAACAACTTCCGGCTCTTTCCAGAAGGGAAGACAGATTAAAAAAGAGAGGAGCATCAGACTGGAACGGGGATGGTCCTCAAGGAACGATAATCTTGATATGAAATAGGCAACTACTATCCCCGCTAACAGGAGAAGGAAAATAAACGATACATCAATACCGGAAAATGCCCAGTTCCAGTTTGTGAGCCTGTTATTATCAATGTGCCTGAAGATGAACAAAGAGGCAAATACTAATAGCGTAGAAAGGGATATTAAAATATGATGATATGTTTTATTACGAAACGATACATTCTCAGACATTGTTTATATTATAAGGCAACCCGGCCAGGAAGCAATTATTCAGAAGAATATAAACGTAGTGCATGTCCCCAAACATATGCCCTGCATTCGATGTAGTGCAGGGCTCTAAATACTTTAACGGGCTATGCCATAAACCACGTTGGGTTTACGGCAATGAACCCAATGTGGTTCATTGGCTCCCGGGGAGGGATTCGAACCCCCGACCTGGTGGTTAACAGCCACTCGCTCTGCCGGCTGAGCTACCCGGGAACATATTTATTTTATAAGTTTTTCGGCTTTTTCTGCTTCCCCTGCTGCAGACTCTTTCAGGAGTCTTTCCCACTGTGCATCAACATGATCCTGGGCCTGAATCAGCATATTCTCATTTTCAGGGGCAAACATGTGTTTAAATCTGCCCTGGGGCTTCAGAAAGTCAACAAGAGGTTTTTTCTCTTTAGGTTTTACTGTTACTTTTGTAACGCCGTTTTCGATTTCGAACAGCGGCCAGTAACATGTATCAACCGCCAGTTTTGCCAGTGTAATTGCATCATTTGTCCTGCTTCGCCATCCGCGGTTGCAGGGAGCAATTATATTCATGAACTTCGGCCCTTTGATTTCAAATGCCTTCTGGACTTTTTTCATCAGGTCCATATAGTTTGCTGGAGATGCCTGTGCAACATATGGAATGCCATGTGCAGCCATGATCCTCGTAAGGTCTTTTCTCTGCTGCGGCTTTCCGGGGATCACATCACCAGCAGGGCATGTTGTTGTATTGGCCCCAAAAGGGGTAGCACTTGAACGCTGGATTCCCGTGTTCATATATGCACCATTGTCGTAGCAGACATACATCATGTCATGACCGCGCTCCATCGCACCTGAAAGGGCCTGAAAACCGATATCGTACGTTCCGCCGTCTCCGCCGAAGGCGATGAATTTGACATTCTTATCTTCAAGTTTGCCCTGCTTAACGAGTGACCTGTACATGGCCTCGATCCCGGATGCTGTTGCAGCGGAGTTTTCAAACGCGCTGTGCATCCAGGGGATCTTCCAGGCAGTAAACTGCTGAATGCAGGAAGAAACCTCAAGACATCCTGTTGCATTAGAAGCGATAATGGGATAGTCGGTCGCCATCAGTACCTGTTTGACAACGATAGGGGCCCCACAGCCCGAGCACATCCTGTGGCCGTGTGAGAACCTGTCCTCTCCCAATGCGAGTTTTTTTAAGCCAAGTGGTTTTGCTGTTGTAGTCATTATTTATCTCCTATAAGCTTTCAGCCTTCAGCTATCAGCTGTCAGCTTTATTCTCTTACTCCAATATACTCTTTTACGGTTTCAACTTTTCCGGTTTTCGCGATTTCTATAAGCTCATCGATCACCTGCTCAGCCTGGTCCGGGAGGTAGTCTCTTCCGCCAAGGCCGAAGATCTTGCCGGTAACTGCAGGCTTTGTGCTCATCTGCATAACTGATCCCGCGATCTCGGAATACAGCGGTCCAAGGCCGCCGAAAGAATCAGCCCGGTCAAGAACAGCAATTGCCTTTACATGCTCAAGTGCCCGGGCGATTTCAGCATAAGGGAACGGCCTGAACATTCTGGGTTTAAGAAGCCCGACCTTTACTCCCCTGTCCCTGTACTGGTCAATGATGTCTTTTGTTGTTCCTGCGGCTGAGCTCATGACAACAATCGCTATTTCAGCGTCTTCAAGTCTGTATGCTTCAAAGAGGCCGTATTTCCTGCCGGTCATTTTTTCAAAATCCGCCGCAACTTCAAGCACAACACCCGGGACTTTTGTCATGACTTCATGCTGTGCCCGCTTGTACTCATGATACAGATCAGTGAGAATCAGAGGACCATAGCTCTTCGGGTTGTCCAGATCCAGCAATGGATTCACCGCCTGAAACTTGCCTACAAAGTTCTTTACATCTGCGTCATCTATGTATTCGACCCGCTCGATTGAATGACTGACAATAAAACCGTCCATGCACGGCATTGCAGGAAGCCTGATGTCCAGATGCTCTGCAATCCTGAAGGCCATAATTGTATTATCGTATGCTTCCTGTGCATTTTCCGAATAGAGCTGGATCCAGCCTGTGTCCCTGGCGCCCATACCGTCTGAA
>CALZJD010000316.1 GCA_945787795.1 Thermodesulfovibrionia bacterium
GCCGTGTTCAATATGTACCATATAATCGCCTTCTTTAAAGTCTTCAATAGAGGATATAAGGTTTGATACATTTGACTTTCTTGATGGTTTAAACTTTGGGCGTTCACCGAATATATCACTTTCAGCAAGGACTATGACATTTTCAAACACAAAGCCCTTACTTATGTCTCCTACGGTTATTACCGGGCTGTACCGTTTTCTCAGCACTTCACTGGGGGCTATAATATCTGCATTTAAACCCTGCTCCAGAAAAAGTTCCCTCAATCGCTTAGCCTGGCTCTCAGAAGAGCAGACCATTACAATATAATGTTTACGGCTCATCTTGCCTGTTCTGCGCACAAAATCTTCAAGCGATGCCCGCTCTTCCCTTAACAGGCGCAAACCTGATGCAGAGGAAAGACCTGTGTTAATCCCTTCACCCTCCAGCGGGAGAGACCTGAGTTTTACAATATCCCGTTCCTTCAGAAGATCAGATAATTCAGCTTGCTGCCTTTCAATATCATCCGGCTCATCAAGCAGTATCAGGCATTCAGGCAAAATGTCGAAAATATGTGATCCTTCCTCAGGTTCAGCCGCAGGGCATATCTGGACATCATGTATTTCTTCAACCGACAGTTGAGTACCTACATCAAAAAATCTCAGTGATTCAATCTCATCTCCAAAAAACTCTATCCTCAGGGGATGCTCTTTGTCCGGAGAATAAATATCTATTATTCCTCCTCTGACACTCATCTCCCCTGCTCCTGCAAGAGGGAAATCGTCTTTTGCCCACAATGGGGCAAGCGCCGCATCAACAGAGGAAATAAACCTGGCCTGCCCTCCTGAGTACAGTTCCTTGAGGCTTTTCATTCTTTCCCGTGTCCCGGGATAGTTAATAAGTGCCGGAGTCTCGACAGAAAGGACCCGCGACCAGAATACAGTGTCGGCATGAAACGTTATTGCTCTTTCTTCGGATGACGTAAGAAGAAGATAAGGCTTTTTTAAAGAACAAACCAGCAGCGGGCCTGAAGATCCGGCAAGGGACGTAATGGAACGGGCCTCTAAACGTTCAATGGCAGACAGGGCTTTGTCAAAAACAGCGAGATCAAGCGGCATATAATGACCCAGTATATCACATTACAAAGTTGTTCAGTTATAATGAAAACTCATCCAGCATTATTGCATAAAGAGGCAAGACCAGAATGCCGAATGTTCAATATATGAACAAATTTATGAAAAAATTAATAATTACTATTAGTTTTGCAGTCCTTATAGCTGCCGGATGTACAGAAACAGAGACCCCGAAGAAGGTCAGTCTCTATAAACGGTCGGGAGATACTGCTGAGCAGTCTAAGCTTCCCAAACAGAATACCCTCTGGTTTGGATTTGACCTGAGGCTTGGCCCTAAAGAAGAGGTAACCATTTACACCCCTTTTCTTAAATACCTTGAGCAGAAAACAGGGAGACGGTTCAGGATAAAGTTTACCGAAAAATACGAGGACACCGTTGACAATCTGGGAACAGGGATTACAGACTTTGCGGCTATCGGTTCTTTGAGTTTTGTTATCGGGCAGAAAATGTATGGTATCAATCATCTGGTGAGTGGTGTTAACCATGAAGGAGATACAACATATCGCACCATGATTATAGCAAAACCAGATAGCGGCATAGAGAGTATACAGGACATCAGGGGAAAGTGTTTTGCCTTTGGATCTGAGATGTCGACCCAGGGCCATCTTATACCGCGCAAGATGCTTGAAGACAACGCCATTACTCTGGAGAATTTGAGCAAGCATATTTATACCGGTTCTCATCTGAATGCAGCAATGTCTGTTATAAACGGGGAATGCGATGCAGCGGGCATTCAGGATGTGCTTGCCAAACGACTTGAGTCAGAAGAAAAGGTAAGAATCTTAAAAAGATCAGGGCTCTTTCCCAGTAGTCTGATCGCTTATAACAGTGCAGTTGATAAAGAGACAGTCAACGAGATAAAAGCAGCACTTCTGGCCTTTGATCCCGCGGGCGAGCATAAAAAAATGCTCGTTGACTGGGACAAAACAGAAATGCCGCTTGGATTTACTGAAATTAATGAGCTTGAGTTTAACAAGGTCAAAATCCTGGCAGAGAAATACGGGTTAATAAAAAAATGAAGCTTAGGTTAAAGATTACGCTCCTTACGATTACTGTGGCTGTCAGTGTTTCTTTTTTTATTCTTTTATCAATCCGAGGGGTGGTCATAAACGCATTCAGGGGGGAGCTTGAAACAAAGGCCCTTTCCATTGCAGGCAACCTGTCAGACAGGGTAGCCAATAACATTCTTCGAAAAGATTATTTTCATACGAACAAGGCCTTTAAGGAAGTACTCGGAAAAGAAAAGGAACTTGAATATATTTTCGTCCTGGATAATAACGGAAATCTTTTTGCGCATACATTCAGTAACGGCAATCCCCCTGACCTTCTGACATGGAACCCGCTTGAAGAAAAGAGCCAGCACATTCAGCTCCTCCAAACAGAAAAGGGAAATATAAGGGATGTTGGTGTGGCTGTTTTTAAAGGGACCGGGTCAGAGCTTCACATTGGGATACGTGAGGACAGCCTGAAAAACACCCTGATGGAAATGCGCAATATTACGGGCCCCCTTATTATTCTGGTAATTATGGTGGGGATAGTGGCTTCATTTGTGTTCAGCCTGTTTATTACAGGTCCGCTGAACAGGCAGGAGGGTCGAGGTCAGTTCCGAAGATGAGATAGGCTATCTTGCCCGTAATTTTAATACACTCTCCATGCAGCTTAAGACGGCCAGGGAGAAAATGGAGGAGGCCTATACATATACACACCTTATGCAGGCGGAAAAGCTGTCATCTATCGGACAGATTTCAGCAGGACTTGCCCATGAACTTAAGAATCCCCTTACCACCCTTAAGATGCTTTTCCAGGCCTTCAAGGAACAACCGGACATGACGGTTGAGGACGCAGAAGTTATCAGCAATGAAATTGAAAAAATGGACGGCATTATTACGAACTTTATGGGTTTTGTCAAGCAGAAGGGCTTTAAATTTTCAGAGACAGATTTAAACGAACTGATAGACCGGGTACTTTCACTGGCAACATATGATATTGAGAATGCTGATATCGTTGTAAAAAAGGACATACTTGAGAACCTGCCTCATGTACAGGCTGACAGGGCGCTTCTTGAGCATGTGTTTCTCAACCTGATCATAAATGCGGTAGACTCAATGCATGACGGAGGTGAAATAAGAATTTCCGGCAAAGCAGATGACAGCTTTGTAGAAGTCATGATCTGGGACAAAGGCAGCGGCATTGCCTCTGATTTGCATGCAAAAATATTTGATCCCTTTTTCACTACAAAAACAGAAGGGACCGGACTTGGTTTGTCGATCGCATATAATATAGTAAATTCGCATGGAGGCAAGCTGTTCTTTAATAGTAAGGAAGGAAAGGGAACGGTCTTTACTGTAAGATTGCCAAAAGACGGTGACAAGTGACGCGTGACGAGTAACGACATTAGATATGAATAAAATCCTTATTGTAGATGATGAAAAAGGCGTGTGCCATTCATTTAAAAAGATTCTTGGCAGGCAGGGGTATGATGTGGTAACTGCCAATGACGGTCTGGAAGGGATCGAATTGGCAGGCAAAGAGTATCCAGACCTTATTGTCATGGATGTGTCCATGCCGCGGATGGATGGACTTGAAACCCTTCAACGAATAAAGTCACTGTATCCTGATATTACGATCATAATGATGACAGCTCACAGCACCTCTGACAGGGCCATAACAGCCATGAAGCTTGGGGCCTATGATTATCTGACAAAGCCATTTGATAATGCCCGGATGATCCAGCTGATCGAAAAAGCGATTATG
>CALZJD010000317.1 GCA_945787795.1 Thermodesulfovibrionia bacterium
CGGAGGAGGTAGGATTCGAACCCACGGATCTTTCGATCTACGGTTTTCAAGACCGTCGCCTTCGTCCACTCGGCCACTCCTCCACATACACTATATTATTAGTATGAATAAAACGTGAAGAGAACCAGTTTTTAAAACAAGAACACTTCAGATAAAATTATATATATCAGGCAGTTAGCCTTTAGTTATTTTATCCGTTCCCATGTAGGGAATCAAAACCTCCGGTATTATAACAGAACCGTCCTTTTCTTGAAAGTTCTCTAATATTGCTGCCAGGGTGCGACCAACAGCCAGCCCTGAGCCATTTAACGTATGAACAAACTCTGTGCCTTTTTCCCCCCCGGTCTTAAACCGTATGTCAGCTCTCCTTGCCTGGAAATCCAAAAAATTGGAACATGAAGAGATCTCCCTGTATTTGCCCTGGGCAGGAAACCAGACCTCCAAATCGTAGGTCTTTGCTGCAGAAAACCCGATATCACCGGTGCATAATGTGACGACTCTGTAGGGAAGTCCCAGTCTCTTTAAGATTTCTTCAGCATGTTGTGTAAGTGATTCAAGCTCGTCATATGAATTTTCCGGCTTCACAAACTTGACCAGTTCAACCTTGTTAAACTGGTGCTGTCTGATCAGACCGCGCGTGTCTTTTCCATAAGAACCGGCCTCACGTCTGAAGCAGGGAGTGTAGGCAGTGTGATAAATGGGAAGCTCGCTGTCATGCAGAATTTCCTCCCTGTATATATTAGTAACAGGCACCTCTGCAGTAGGAATAAGAAGATACCCCTTTGCATCACTCTCATCCAGTTTAAAAAGGTCATCTTCAAACTTCGGGAGCTGGCCTGTTCCAGTCATGGCGTCCCTGTTTACCAGTACAGGAGGGAGAATTTCCGTATAACCATGCTCTCCTGTATGCAGGTCGAGCATAAAGTTTATCAGGGACCTTTCCAGTCTGGCTCCGCTACCTTTATATATAACAAATCTTGCGCCCGCTATTTTCCCTGCCCTCTCAAAATCAAGAATATCCAGGTCTTCGCCAATGTCCCAGTGGTTTTTCGGCTCAAAGTCGAAGTGACGGATATCTCCCCAGATTCTTTCTTCAACATTATCTGTCTCGTCCTTACCCACAGGTACTGATGCATCCGGTATATTGGGAATAAGAAGAAGTATGTCCCGTACCTGAGTTTCAATGTCACGAAGAGATTCTTCGCTGGAAGCCATGTCATCTGATAACTTCTTTGCCTCAGCCAATATAGATGAAGCATCCTGTCCCTCTTTTTTAAGACGCCCGATCTGCTGGGAAATAGTATTGCGCTTCTGCCGCATTTCTTCTACGTCCCTAAGAAGATCGCGGCGGCGGTTTTCAATATCCAGAATTTTATTTAATGAAGAGGTGTCTTCACCGCGTTTTTTGAGGGCTTCTGATACTAATTCAGGGTTCTCACGTATTAATTTGATATTTAACATAGACGTATAGAATTAACGATACTATTTGAAATTCTTAAGCGATTTAGTCTGATATAATACTACAACTTGCTGTGAAAGTGCACCTGTTTGGCACATATAAAAGCGGGTTCAAAAAAGCAATTGATAATCAGTAATTGATTTGTCATTCCCGCGATCTGCTGGGCGGGAATCAAGAGTTTTCAATGAGTTCTGGATACCCGACTAAGAACCTGCCTACCGGCAGGCAGGCTTCGGGTATGACTAATATTAGCAATGAAGAAATACCAGCTAAAGACAACATCCTCATTTAAACCTTCTATAGACTATGCAGCGCATCTCAACGCTGAGCAGCTTGCAGCTGTGACATCAGAAGACGGCGCAGCGCTGGTCATTGCCGGTGCAGGTTCAGGAAAAACACGGGTCGTGACGTACAGGGTCGCTTATCTCATTGATAAGGGAATAGACCCGTCAAGGATAATGCTTCTTACATTTACCAATAAGGCGGCAAGGGAGATGCTCCACAGGGTAGAGCACCTGATTAAAGGTGAGTCGCGCAGGGTATGGGGCGGAACATTTCACCATATAGGGAACATGATC
>CALZJD010000318.1 GCA_945787795.1 Thermodesulfovibrionia bacterium
CAAAGCTGATGAGGGTAAGCGGGGCCGAGTCGTTGTGTGCATCAAGTAATATTTTTGTGGGTATTGAGTCTGCCACAACTATACGCCCCTATCTGGAAAGAATGACAAAGTCAGAACTCTGTACCATTCTGACCGCAGGCATGGCTACGATAGCATCAACTGTGCTGGCAATTTATATTCTTATCCTCCAGAACCATTTTCCAACAATCGCAGGACACCTTGTGTCAGCCTCGTTTCTGTCTGCACCTGCAGCGATCATCATGTCAAAGCTCTTAATGCCGGAAACAGGGCAGCCTGAGACGCTGGGAGTAGATGTAAAACCATACTATCAAAAAGAATCATCAATGATCGAAGCTATTATTAACGGAGCCAATGCAGGACTGAAACTGGCGGTAGGCGTTGTTGCCCTCCTCATTGCGTTCCTCGGTCTGGTTGCCCTTGCTGATTTCATATCTGCAGGAGCTGGAGCAAAAGTGAATGAATTGACCGGGTTGCATATTGACTGGTCATTAAAGGGACTGCTCGGATATGTCTTTTACCCGTTTACCATAATAATCGGTGTTCCTCCTGTTGATGCATTTGAAATATCAAAAGTTATAGGTGAGAGGGCCATTGTAACTGAAACAAAATCCTATATGGACCTCGCTGTGCTGATGGATGGGGGAGTGCTGAAAGACCCGAGATCCGCTTTTCTCGCAACATATGCACTGTGCGGTTTTGCCCATATAGCATCACTGGCAATATTTGTAGGCGGTATTGCTGCACTTGTTCCGTCCAGGACAGCAGACCTCTCTGCAGTGGGTCCACGGGCATTGCTTGCGGCAACGCTGGCCTGTCTTATGACAGCTGCTGTTGCAGGGACATTTTTTCAAGGCGGTTCAATACTGCTTGGACAATAACTGAATATTCCATGCTTCACACATCCACTCACTTTGACATTATCATTGCCGGCGCCGGTCCTGCGGGTTCAACCGCAGCATATCTTTTAGGCAAAGCCGGACTGAATGTTCTGATTATCGATAAAAAGAAATTCCCCCGTAAAAAGCTTTGCGGAGGGCTTATTACCCATAGAACAGTCAAGCTGCTGGAGAGGGTTTTTGATGTAACCATTGAGACACTTAAACAGCATGGTATTGTTGAATATGAGTCTGATCATTATGAAGTTTACGGCAGAAAGAGGCTGATAACAAAAAGAAGTTTTGAGATCCCCTTTCGTTTCATAGACAGACAGCAGTATGATAACTTTCTCCTGCAAAAAGCGCAGCAGGCAGGGGCATCACTTGTAGAGGGTGATGCGGTAACGTCAATTGATTTATCAGGGAGCAGTATTAAAACGCGCCGGGGGTGGAATTTTACGGCAGATGTTATCATTGGCGCTGACGGGATAAACAGTAAGGTGAGGAGAAGTTTTCCTGTTGATCTGTTTGGAAGAGAGGATTGGACAGAAAATGTGGCTTCAGCTCATGAAGTCATTATTAACAGAGACAGAATGAAAAAACAGTTCGATCATCCGGTGCTTTATTTCGGTCTTTTACATCATGGCTATGCCTGGATATTTCCCAACAGAGACACGGTAACAGCAGGAATATGCGGGCTGAAGCAGAAGACAGGAAAAAATATTTTATCCATTTTCAGGGAGTTCCTGAATGACATGAATTTAACTAATGCAGGAGATGAGAGGATTAACAGTTATGTCCTGCCTTACGGCTGTTATTTGCCATATCCTGCCTTTAGAAATCTGCTCATTGTTGGAGATGCTGCCGGGTTTGCTGACCCTCTTATTGGCGAAGGTATTTATTATGCCCATAGAAGTGCTGAGCTTGCAGCGAGGGCCGTGCTTATGTTGATGGAGGAAAATAAATTGTGTGATCAGATAGAACATTATTATGTCCCTTTGATCAGACAACACCTCCTGACAGAATTTGAATACGCAGGTAAGATAAGAAAGGCAATATTCAGATATTTCAGTGCATTTGATTTTTATATGTTGGGGAAAATTATGGATTATT
>CALZJD010000319.1 GCA_945787795.1 Thermodesulfovibrionia bacterium
TGCTCTCGTTAAATGCATCATTGGCGATAATATCTCTGAGGAATACTGCTTCCCGGTTTCTGTTGGGCACTTCAATGCCGAGAGTAGACCGTCCGTGAATTGGAGAGATACGAATGCTGCTGGCCTTAAGCGCCATGGAAAGATCATCAGCGAGGGACATGACCTTGCTGATCTTTATTCCGGGCGCAGGCTCAAACTCAAACATGGTAACGATCGGGCCGGGGGATACATATGTGACCTTGCCCTGAACCGCATAGTCAAGCAGTTTCTTCTCAAGAAGGTCTGAGCGTTCTATCAACTCCTCTTTGGAAGGCTTGGTTACAGAGGGTGGCGGGTCATTAAGAAGGTCCAGGCCCGGAAGTTCATATTCACCGTCAGATGCCTTTCTTTTTTTGACAGGCTTAGCTGCCCTTTTAACGGCAGGTTTAATTTTAATTTCAGGTTCAGCCATGAGCAGCTCTTTCTGTTCATATAAGGTTTCATGAACTGACATGTCTTCAATTTTTCTCTGCTTTTTTTCTTTCCTCTTTGCCTTTGCAGCTGAAATTGCCTTTGACCCTAAAGAAACCTTTGTTCTTACATTGCCCATGAAACTTACGACTGAGAAATGGACCAGATACATCAGTGAAATTAATGTGAGCGTTGTAAAAATCAGATATGAGCCGGTTGTAGAGACAATGGCCAGGGTGAACGCAGTGCATTTAATGCCGATTAATCCTCCGGAATGCTCCCCGAACATTAATTGAATAATTGATGACGATGCAATGATTAACATAACAAGAGCACCGAAAAAAATAATATATGTATGATGGACCGATTGACCCACTACCATTTTGATTCCTGCTATAAGAAGGACAGCAGGGATGATATAGGCGGCATATCCGATAAACTGTAACAGGAGTTCTGACAGCTGGGCGCCGAAACTGCCTAACAGGTTATTTAATTCGCCACTTTTGGTGAACAGCGACTGGTCCCAGGAGCTGTGGCTGATAAGACTGATAAGCATGATCAGCCCTGCGACAATGGCCAGGATCCCTTTGATTTCTTCTTTTATCCTGATGCTGTCCATATGTTATGGAGTAATGGATTGACGGAGGGTTGGAGTATTGGGTGTTAACACATTTGTCCATCCCTCCATTGATCCATCCTTCCAGGACTCCATGATTATTATTTGTACCATCTCTGAAATCTGTGGACTACTTACTTATCCATAAAGAAATTATGATAACAAAAGCAAGTAAAAAACGATAATAAGCAAAGGGTCTTAATGAATATTTCTGCAAAAATACGATGAGATATTTAATTACGATATAACCGACACATGCAGAGACAGTTATTCCGGCAATAAATATATCAAAATCCAAATGTCCTTTGTTCATTATATTGTTTACTTCCAGAAGGCTGGCCCCGGCAACTATGGGTGTACCAAGCAGAAAGGAAAATCTTGCTGCCTCAGCCCTGTTCATGCCCCTTGTCAGTCCTGCAACAATGGTGATGCCTGATCTTGAGACTCCCGGGATCAGTGCAAAGGCCTGTGCGATTCCGATAAGCAGTGCAGTTTTAACATTTATTTTGTCCATTCCCGTTCTTTCGATTTTATGATAATTTCTTTCAGCCAGGATCATAAAGACAGAAACAAGACAGAGAGTAAAGGCAATAAGAACTGGACTCCTGTTGTTTTCGATCCAGTCATGCAGGAGTATGCCGGCGAAAGCAGCCGGAAAGGAACCTATAACAATCTTCCAGAGTATGCTGTCTTTTTGTTGCACGGATTTTATTAATTCAATCCAGTCAGTTCTGAAATATAATAAAAGCGCCAGAAGTGTCCCGAAGTGCAAAGCAACATTAAAACTAAGGCTGTTTACTATGCCCTGCCAGTTAAAAAACCATGGAATCAGTATCAGATGGGCTGAACTGCTGACCGGGATGAATTCGGTCAGGCCCTGTAATATGCCAAGTATAATAGCTTCAAACATTGAGCCAAGTATAATAGCTTCAAACATTGAAGGATTATAGAAAATATAGGCACAAAGTGGCAAAGGGGCAAAGGCACAGAGTAAAAAAAATAACTCTGCCCTTTTGTGCCTTTCTGCCTCAATTTATTCAATCTGATATAATCTCTCATGTCCGACCATCAACAACCAGGCAACAGGAAAAAAAAAGGCGATGTTATCCGCTATCTCGGTGTTGCCAGCACTGTTGGTATCAATATGGTGGTCAGCACGTTTGTCGGCTTTTCCCTTGGATACTGGGTGCTGGACCCGTACTTTCATTCCCATCCCTGGTTTACGCTGGTCCTGACGGCGCTGGGTATCTTTGCAGGATTTAAGTATCTCTTCAGGATAGCGAAGAAGGCAAATAACAACGAGGATTCAAGGGGCCAAGGGGTCCAGGATTCAAGTGAAAACAAATACTAAAAAAAATAAATATACTAATTTACTCTTGGCCCTCTGTCTGCCAATAGGCAGGCTTGAACCCTTGAACCCTTGAACCCTGTTTTAATTATGGAAATCTTAAAGAGAGTTATTATTAAAACTATAATAATCATTTTTCCGGCAGCGATTTTGTCCTATTTTTATATTGAGCCGCAGAAAGTACCGCTGGGAATCCTTCTTGGAGGACTGTTCGGTCTCTTTAACCTCAGGCAGCTTACAAGAAATGTAACAGGACTGGTGGGTTCTGAAAAGGCAACGTTTAAGCTTGTTTTTCTGAGTATGACAAGGTTGATGGTACTGTTTACAGCTATCTTTTTTCTCATATATTACAGAATAGTAAATGTCTTTGGTCTGCTTTTTGGATTTACCGTGGTATTTGCATTAATACTTATCGAGGGCGCCAGGGTCAGCAAATCAGAATAGATTAAAGATTAAAGATTAAAGATAGTTGAATCATATTTATATGTAATTGAAAAGGAGTAATTCTATGCGCAGATATCGTTCTGTTAAGACCATGAAAAAGCGGCTTATAGATCTCATCATTCAACGTACGTTCCGGTTCACTGACAAACCAACCTTTACATTAGCATCGGGAAAGATGAGCAGTTATTACTTTAACTGTAAACCTACCACCCTGAATTCAGAAGGCATGTATCTCATCGGAAACCTTTTACATGATCTTATAAAGAACGGCACGTCATGGAAGGCAAAGGCTGTGGGAGGGCTTACGCTTGGGGCTGATCCTATTTCCAATGCGATTGCATATACATTTTATTTAAAAGGGGAACAGGTGGAATCATTTGTTGTCCGTAAGGAACCCAAGAAGCATGGGACCATGCTATGGGTAGAGGGGAATGTGGGCAAAGGGGATAAAGTGATAATTATTGAAGATGTGATTACAACAGGCGGTTCCACCATAAAGGCGATTGAACGGGCAAAAAAATGTGGTCTCAAAGTACGGGGAGTAATTGTCCTGATCGACAGGCAGGAAGGCGGAAAAGAGAAAATTGAGGCCAAAGGGGTAAAGGTGGAAACGCTCCTGACCAGAGAAGAGATCTTCGATGTTTACCGTAAAAAGAGGCAGGGATAGAGCATCCAATGCGATTCAGAGGTATGGAACATGACAGGATCAAAAACATATTCAGGGAAAATAAAAATGCTAACCATATAAATAATAAGCATAAATTACCCATTGAATAAGCTTTCATGATCGACGCATTAATTTTTTTTATTTGACCTGAAAATGAGAGATGTACTAGTATCTAAGACCAATTTTTTCTGAGCAATCCTGAAA
>CALZJD010000320.1 GCA_945787795.1 Thermodesulfovibrionia bacterium
CATGGACAGGTGCTGAACAGTTCAAGGCTTGGAGAGTCGATAGGAGTAAGCCACACAACTATAAGGTCTTACCTCGATATACTGGAACAGACCTTCACGATCAGGATTTTGCCGCCTTATCATTCTAATGTTAAAAAGAGAATTGTAAAGTCATCAAAAGTATTTGTTCGGGATTCAGGGATACTTCATGCACTGCTTGGGATAGAAGACAAAAATGGATTGTTCGGCCATCCTGTATACGGCAGCTCCTGGGAAGGGTTTGTAGTGGAGAATATACTGTCTGCATATCCAAAGCATAATCCTTCCTTTTACCGCACGTCATCAGGAGTTGAAATAGATCTCGTGCTGGAAAGGGGTACAAAGAGAATCGCCTTCGAATGTAAGGCATCAAAGAGTCCTGCAGTTTCAAAAGGGTTTTATAACGCATTGAAAGATTTGTCTATTGACCACGCATATATCATATCGCCTGTAGACGAGCAGTATCCGTTAAATAAGAATGTAACAGTAGCGCCTCTGCACACCATTATCACATAGAAATGATATCGAGGTTGAATCTCGATATGAAGATCGGGTGATTACAGGCGGGGAAAATCAGGGCAGGGGCAAGCCCGGCCCCTACAAATCAAATATAAATAACTTCTTTTAAAATGCGTTCTCCTATTTTGGGCTTTAGCGCTTTTTTCATTACAAGATCAACATTAAGATCCAATAACTCAGAAAGATAGTTTTTTAAATGAACAAATGATAAGAGGTCAATTGCGTTCTGAAATTCTACCATTATATCGAGATCGCTTGACTTCTTTTCCCGGTTCTTAATATATGAACCAAAAACACCTATTGTCTTGACCCCGTATTCATTTTCCAGTTCATATTTATGTTCCAGCAAAATTGCCTTCAGTTCTTCAATGTCTCTCATCATTTTACATCCCTTGCCATTTTCTCTATGAGGGGCTTAATCTGGGGTATCTTTTCCTTTACCGTTAACCAGACTGTCTCAATATCAACACCGATATAATCATGTATCAGAACATCTCTCATTCCAGCCATATCTTTCCAGGGGATTTCAGAATAACTTTGACGGGCTTCATTATGTCTTCATATTATAATGAAAAAAAACAAGTTATGATTAAAATACAAGGTAATATTAATCACTTATTGTTAATTTAACAAGGTTATTACAGGCAAATATGATTATCATTATCCCCACTAGCGATATGTTAACCTGACTACTCGTCCCTTTCTCCGGTCTGAATGTAATTGAAAAATAACGATTCAAAATCCGTACCCTTTATCACGTACTGACCTAGGGTCGGAGTCTCCCAGTCTCCCAGTCCCCTCTGTAGGGGAAACCCTCGCGGTTGCCCTTAGTTTCGCGGTTGACCTGTTTCCTGCCCATACCAGTGCTCATGGGATTAAGGGTGTTTGATAATGGATAGGTGTTTATGGTTTGGTAAATCAGGGCAGGGGCAAGCCCAGCCCCTACAGATTATGATAATTCAATAAATTACCACTTTATTACCACTCCTGTTACCACTTTCGGGGCTGTTCCGCCAAATATTAATCCATTATATTGAATATAGGATGAGAAACCGTCTCATATGCAAAAGAGATGAATGCATAGGGAGGTTCAGAGGTTCAGTATTAGATATCAGTAATAAACAACTGCTAACAGCAGCAAATAGAAAGGAAAACAAAAATGAAAACAGGACGATTAGTTGTTGGTTTTACCTTATTCGCGTTTATGATTGGCGGCACGCCAACCTTGACAGCGATGTATGCCTTTGCAGATGGTCTGCGGGTAGATAAGCGTATGGATTCACGACAGGAGCGTCGTGTTGATGCCGTCGAGAACACTGCCGATGGTGTCAAGGACCGGCATGAGTTCAGGGAAGAGCGCCGTGATTGTGTTGGGGATGGTCCTGATTGCCGCTCCGATAATCGTCAGGATAAACGTGGCGATCGACAGGATCGGACCCAAAAAACGTTTTTAATTGCTTCACAGCCAGAAAGAATGAATCTGGGTAGAAGTTGAACATGACGAAGGGGCGGCTGGCATAGCCTCCCGCTACCTGCGGATAACATGAAAAGAGGATGTCTAAGATGAATGTAAATATTTTTCACTAAACTGGCGCAGGCTGGATTGACGCACATCAGTCTTTGCGCCTCAGCAGAGAAACCTTAAGTTAAGAAAGGAGAAAACACGATGAAAAGAAAACAATCATTTACACTTTCAGCCATTTGCCTCGCTCTGCTCATCCTTAGCACAGCCGCTTTTGGGGCACAGGTGGGGATCACGACATCGAAGGAAACACTGTCGAAAAGCTATGGCGGTAAGGTTTATTCACCCTATGCGCAGCGCAGTTTTCCGACTTTTCCGCTGTGGGGTGAGACTCATTTGCACACCGGTTATTCCATGGATGCCGGGCTGTTCGGCAATCGCACCCTGCACGATACTGGCTATCGTTTTGCCCGTGGCGAAGAAGTTATGGCTTCCAGCGGTCAACCTGTGAAACTGGGCCGTCCCCTCGACTGGCTGGTCATCGCCGATCACTCCGACCAGATGGGTTTTGTCCAGGACGTCATCAAGGGAGACCCGGTTATTATGGCAACGGAACAGGGTAAGCGCTGGAATGCCGGCATCAAGGATGACCCAGCGGGCACGGCGCTGAATTTGATCGAAACTTTCGCGCAGAACAAGTTTGACCCCAAGTTGATTGAAGCATACGCACCGGGTTCGGCAAAGTACCAGACGATCTGGGACACAATCATCAAAACAGCAGAGGAATACAACGAGCCTGGTCACTTCACCAC
>CALZJD010000321.1 GCA_945787795.1 Thermodesulfovibrionia bacterium
ACAGGGTGAGCAGGGAATATCTGTTGAAATGATTTTATGTATCCGGCCGACAGGGCCGGTCCTTACCGGACTGGTTGAGCCGAATATTGCAATCACCGGTACAAATAATGCAGAGGCCATATGCATCGGACCTGAGTCATTTGTTATGAATGCGTCACATTCAGAGATTAATGATGCGAGTTCCCTTAAGTCTGTCTTGCCTGACATGATTAATACATTGGAGCTGTATTTTTGCACGTTTAATTTTATTTTCAGCCTGTTGATTTCGGTTATGATTTCGTTTGCTATCTCTGTCTCTGATTCACTGCCAAAAATAATGACCCTGCCATGTATCTCAGTAAAGATTTTCATGATTAACTCAGCAAACCGCTCAGGCAGCCATCTTTTGGCCGATCCATAGGCAGCTCCCGGATTGATGCCTATTAACGGGGTGGTGCTGTCAGAAAAGCAGGAAGAAAGATGATTTCTGGCCCATGTTTTTTCGGGCTCAGAGATGGGTATGTACGGCTCAGTTGCGGATATTTTAATTCCGGCAGAGTTCAGAAGGTCCAGGTAATAATGCACCTGGTGCTGTTCGAGGATTTCTGGTTTAATCGGGACAGCATCGGTCAATAGCAGGCCTCTGCCGTCTCTTTTATATCCGATTCTTTTTGGAATCCCTGCAAGCCAAGTGATCAGGGCTGCATCAAAGGCATTCTGGAGAAGGATGGCAATATCGAATTTCTTTGCCCGCAATTCTCTGGACAGTCTCATTTTCCCTCTGATGCCCCTGTGACAATCATCATAAAGAATGATCTCATCTATGTCCCTATTTTCTTTAAACAGGTCTGATACCCATGGTTTAACCAGAAGAGCGATATGGGAATCAGGAAATGACCGGCGTATGGATTGTACGGCAGGAAGAGTCAGTACTGCATCTCCGATCCAGTTTACACCACGAATAAGGATTCTTTGCGAGTTATTAGCCAATGCTTATAATGTGAAGCTGTTTAGGAAAATCAGAGCTTGCTATTTACGGGCCTTGCGATTTGCAGGGGCAGTTTTTTTGTTATTGCTGGAATTATTGTTTTCCGGCTCTTTTTCACCTTTAAGGACTGAAGCGAGATCTCTGAGTCTTTGATCAACAAGATAATTAAACGTGCCTTTAGGATAACTGCCATTACGCTGCAATTTACCAGGGGCCAGACCGGTAAGTAATTTGATCCCGTCTTCAACATCATCAATGGCAAAGATATTGAATTTGCCTTTTACCACCGCATCAACAACTTCGCTTTTCAACATGAGGTTGATAACGTTTCTTCTGGGAATGATAACGCCATGCTTTCCATCAAGTTTGCCCAGCTTGCATACCTCATGATAACGCCATGCTTTCCATCAAGTTTGCCCAGCTTGCATACCTCAAAAAAACCCTCAATCTTCTCATTTACTCCGCCTATGGGCTGGACATCACCATGCTGGTTCATTGATCCGGTTATTGCATAGCACTGATTAATCGGGACCTCCGCGATACTGCTGAGAAGTGCGTAGACTTCAGCGCATGTCGCGCTGTCGCCTTCCACTCCCCCATAAAGCTGCTCAAAAGTAAGTGATGCTGTCAGGCTCAGGGAGTGCTGTCTTGCATATTTTCCGCCAAGATACGCGGTGAGCGTCAGGATTGCCTTTTCATGGATCTTGCCGCTCATCTTGGTCTCTCGTTCGATATTGACTATTCCTGCTCTGCCGGCATATGACCTGGCAGTGATTCGGGAAGGCATGCCAAACCGGTAGTCTCCTAAATCAAGAACGGAAAGGCCGTTTATCTGTCCTGTTACCGCCCCTTCAGTATCAATGAGAATCGTTCCTTCCTGTGTTGCTTCCAGTATTTTCTTGTCTACCTTGTTTGAGCGGTATGTCTTCTCCTGTAAGGCTTTTTCGATATCACCTGCGGTAACAACCTTATTTTTATTTATCCGTGCCCAGTGGTCCGCCTCTCTTAAGATATCTGCTATTTCACTGAACTTCGCGGATAATTTGTTCTGGTGTTCGGCAAGTCTGGATCCATATTCGATCACCTTTGCAACAGCATCTCTGTCAAACGGCCGCATATTGCGCTCTGTACACTTTGTTCTCACAAAGCTTGCATACTTCAGCATGCTCTCTTCGTTTCTGTCCATGCGGTTTTCATAATCAGCCTTTACTTTGAAAAGTTCCCTGTATTCTTCATCAAGATTGTAAAGCAGATAATAAAGACGGGGATTCCCTACCAGTATAATTTTTACATTAAACGGTATGGCCTGCGGCCTCAGAGTTACTGTGGAAATTAACCGGTACTGTTCCCACACATCCTCTATTTTTATCTCCTTATCCTTGATCGTTCTTTTCAGGGCATCATAGGAAAAAATATTTTTTAAGAGTTCAAGGGCATCAATGACGAGATACCCTCCGTTTGCCTGCTGAAGAGATCCTGCCTTGATCATGGTGAAGTCAGTCATTGCTACGCCATATTGCAGCTTATGTTCGACCCTTCCGAAAAGGTTGTAATACGTTGGATTGTTTTCGATCACAATGGGTGCGCCCTTTGCATCTCTATTATTGATAAAGGCATTTACTTTGTACTTTACAAATGACGGTTCGGATTTCTGGGGCTTCATAAAGGGAAGGGACTGTGGCTGTTCTTCCTGGGGCTTAAAGTCATCGAGGTGTTCCAGGATATCTTCTTTTACCTCATGAAGATAATTGAGTACTCCCTTGTTTTCTTGATATTTGCCCTTTATTTCATCGATTCTGTGGCTGACTGAAGAAATTGTGGCCTGTCTCTCAAGGTCCTTCATGAGGTCCTTGATTTTTTTCTCTTCCTCTCTGACTATTCTGATTACATCATCAAGCTTTTCCTGAAGTGCCTTGCCTATTGCCTCGACCTTCTTTTTCACTTCAGGTTCAAGATTTTCATACTCCTCTTCGCTCAATGTCTCGCCTGATTTCTTGGACGGGATCAGGATAAGCCCGCTGACAGTCTTTCTGAGAGTGAAGTCCTTATCCTTTACTTCCGCTTCAAGGTCAGAAAAGTGTTTTTTCTGTTTTTCCTGAAAATCTTCAAGAATGTCAGTACGCTGTTTTTCGTATTCCTTTGATTCAAATATTTTGGGGATCTCCTGCCTGAGGGAGGTGATCATCTCATCCATGTCTTTTTCAAAGGAAACTCCCTTGCCCGGACTGAGACTTAATGATCGGGGTACATCCGGGTTCTTGAGATTGTATACATAGCACCAGTCA
>CALZJD010000322.1 GCA_945787795.1 Thermodesulfovibrionia bacterium
GATATCTCACCTATGATCGCTGTGTTTTTACCCAGGGGATGTTCACTCAATATTTTCAGAACAGGAGCAGAAGACTCCTCTGATGTTATGACGATTGCCTTTCCTTCATTTGCCAGGTAAAGAGGATCATATCCAAGCATGTCCGAGATAAATTTTACATCTTCTCTGATGGGGACTTTATCTTCAAAAATCCTTATGCCGAGCCCTGTTGCTTCAGTTAGTTCTACCAGCACAGTAGCAGTTCCCCCTCTTGTGGGGTCTCTCATCCACCGTACACCATCTAGCTCAAATAAAGGTTTAAGCAGACCATACAGGGATGCGCAGTCACTTTCCACTTTAGTTTCTATATCAAAATCATCCCGTGCAAGTGCAACAGCAGTACCATGATCCCCTATGGTCCCGGTCACGATTACTGCATCTCCATCCGAAACATTATTGACGGAAAAGGGCCTGATAACGTCTCCAATTCCTGCAGTATTGATATACATACCGTCACATTTGCCCTTTTCAACAACTTTGGTGTCACCTGTTACGATCTGAATACCGGAGTTTTCAGCTTCTTCAGCCAGACTCTTAATAATAATCTCAAGGTCACTCATGGAAAATCCTTCTTCAATAATGAAACTTAAAGAAAGGTATTCAGGAATTGCCCCGCTTACCACAAGATCATTTACCGTACCGCATACAGACAACTTGCCAATATCACCTCCTGGAAAGAAAAGGGGACGTATAACATAAGAATCGGTTGTGAATGCGGTTTTCCCGCGCTGTAAATTAATCGTAGCAGCATCTTCCATTGAATGTAATTCACTGCTGCTCAAATACTTAAGAAACAGGCCGCTGATTAAATCTCTTGTGAGTTTGCCTCCGCTGCCGTGTCCGATTTCGATTTTATTCATAATGAATGTATCCACAGATTTCGCAGATTACACAGATCAAATTGATTGTTTTAATAAATCTGCGATAATCTGAGAAATATGCGGATTATTTAAGTCCTTTCTTTAATAACTCAAACCATTCATCAAGGCCCTCACCGGTCATTGCTGATGTAACGATGATTTTAAGGTGAGGATTTAGAGATAATGCATCTTTTTTTATTTTTTCCACATTAAAATCAAAGTATGGTAAAAGATCAGATTTGGAAATGACCAGCACATGGGATGTCCTGATCGCCTTGGGGTATTTTAATGGTTTATCAGGTCCTTCAGGTACAGATATGAGTACAATTCGCACATGTTCTCCAAGATCAAAATAGGCAGGGCACACAAGGTTGCCCACATTTTCGATAAAAAGAATATCCATTTTTTTTCCATTCAGACTATTTTCGAGTTCATGATAGCCCTTATGAATGAGAGCTGATTCAAGATGGCATGCTCCACCGGTTGTTAACTGGACAGCAGGAACTCCCTTTGCCCTGATTCGTTCAGCATCAAGCTCTGTTTCAATGTCCCCTTGAACCGGGTGAGCTGATCAGGTTGATAACCAGAATTTCTTTTTCATCGAAATGCTTTCTGTTTTTTATGGCCGCATCTTCATTCTTCTTAAGCAGACTCTGGTTGATATCAACTGTTTTTGTATCTTTATGATTGCCGCAGCCGCAGGTGTCACACATTCTATTTCTCCATATGTAAACTGACTCGGTTTAAAAGTTGTTCAAAATTGTTTAAAAATAGTTCGACATTGCTTAACTGTTGAACTGCAAGGGAACTATCGTTGAACAATCTTAAAAAACGGTATTACACTTCCATTTCTACATTCTCTATATGCTGTTCTTCACCGGAAATTAGTGTGACATTAAGAGATTCACAATTGGAACATGTTGGAAAGTATATGTTATCAACCTCAAAACTGCTGTTGCAGTTACTGCATTCATATACTGTTAGAATTTCCTCTATCACTATCCTGGCATCAGAGAGCAGAGAGTGTTCAAGCTTGACAGCATCAAAGGCAAATATGAGAGAGTCGGTTACGATGCCGGACATGTTACCGATTTTCAATTTTACAGCATTTATTACCCGGAGAATTTCATCAAGCGATTTCCATATTTCATCTGCTAATGCCCTGTCAATCTTTTCAATGGCAAATCCGACATGTACAATTACATGATCGCCTATATCAAGGGAACCTTCGGGCATTAACTGCAATCCAATGTCCCGTTTAACGCCCTTGGCTTCTGCAACTCCTGCAGGATAATTAATTTCTGTAATCTGCATCGGTACGCCAACGCACATGTTAAATCTCCATAGTTATCGTCTGTATATAAAGTCGGTTTGTCATCCTGTCATTCCGGCAGTATGTTAGCCGGAATCTCGTCTTTTCATCGTGTTCTGGATGCCCGATTACAGACTTCGGGCATGACAAGAATAAAAATATCAATTTATATACAGACCCTGGTAGTCTTCAGGTAATTTCATATTTTAACCTGTTTGAAAATATTATTGTTTTGGTTTTGCATCCACTCCCCATTCATTGAGCTTTCCAATGACTTTTTCTATCAGATTGTCCATCTGGCTGCTTACCACTTCAGACATGTCTGTGGCTGTATCCATGGAGAGGGGCTGCATACCGATCAGGCATGTCTCCGTTGGCATGATATCCATGAGTTTTGCCGCAAAGAGCATATCAGGGAGACCTATCTGATGAACAGACAGCTTTGTGCTCAGAAAGGCCGGTATGTTATCACCTTCAACGGTGTCAATTGTCCCCGGTTCTTTTTTGAAATTTGCAGCATCTATAATGAGCACCTTATCACGATTTTCGAAGAGGGGCAGGAGATCGAGTCCTTTTGTCCCGCCGTCAATCAGTTCGATGGAAGGCGAAAAATTATACTCATTCTGCAGTTTATGTAATACATGTATACCAACCCCGTCATCGCTTAAAAGAATATTTCCTATGCCAAATACCGCTATGTTCAAAAAATGCCTCCCGGACGAAATTCATTCTGTTAATTCTTCAGGGATACACATCTTCCCTCATCAGGGGAACCTGAAAAAGGGGCAGTTAAAATAAAGCCCCGGAAGTTTCATGTCTTCCGGGGCTGTGATGTTTTTATACTCCCGATCTTTACTCCAGATCTTCTTCAGGCACAAATTTATACCCGTCAAATATTGATCCCATCAAACCGTTCTTTTCCACCAGGTCAAGGAACCATCCTATATATACATGGACAACTATGAACGCAAGTATTATGTAGAGAGTGAAGTGATGCCATAGTCTGATTGTCTGAAGGTCCATTACTCCCAGGAGCCATCCACCCAGAAGCGTCCAGATTGTCCCGGAGTGGTTGACAGAGTACATGGCAAATCCTGAGAATATCTCAAAAATAAATATTGCATACACGATAAGGTATGTTAATCCTGCAACAGCGGTATGACCGATGTTTTTTGGGGGCTCTTTGCTCAGGAATAAATAGAACTTAAGCGTCCCTAAGAGGTCATGTATTTTTTTTCCGGAAAAAGGAAACCATACCTTATAGCATGCATACTTATTTCCCATAAGCGCCCAGTATAACCGTATGATCATGCTCATCAAAAACGTATAGGCTGCAACAAAGTGAATAAAGCGCGTCCATCCCATTATATACTGCTTGGAAGAAAGGGCATGGATAAACGGGTCCCCGATGTAATAACCGGTGAGGGCAAGGGTAAAGATGCAGAGAAAGTTGATCCAGTGAGTAAATCTTACGGGAAACTCCCATGCATAGACTCTGACTCGGCTTTTTTTCATATCCAACCCCCTTTCTTATTTGACCTTTACTCTC
>CALZJD010000323.1 GCA_945787795.1 Thermodesulfovibrionia bacterium
CAATTTAGTTGCTGAATAGGATTCGAGGATTCCAGGGTTCAAGTATTTATTTATTAAACATATACAAGTTCTTTTCACTTCTTGACAACTATCTTTATATTTGTTATAGAAAAACTGTTTCATATAAGAAATGAGAAATGTTTCGATGATGAACAACATTATTCTCTTCCTATTTCACTTGACCCCTTAAATCGTTGCAACTCCTTTGGAGATGATCCATATTTTTAAACCTGCTATAATATTTTCCAACCATGGAACTCATTAAGCTCATACGATGGCAGGACATCCTTGATATACTTCTTGTTACAACTATACTCTACAGGGTCCTCTTAATCATAAAAGGGACAAAAGCGGCCCAGATGCTTATCGGCATAGGGGTGCTGTTTGTGGCCCTCCTTTTTTCAAAGTACCTGGGATTATATACTATTGACTGGATCATTCAGAGCCTTTGGGCACAGATTGTCCTTGCCGTGATAATTCTGTTTCAGCCGGAAATCAGGAAAACGCTTGCCCACGTGGGGGAGGCCAGATTTCTGCCGTCTTTCGCTTCAGCTGAAGGTATGCGATCCATTGAAGAAGTGGTCAGGGCATCTATTGCACTTGCAAGCAGACAGATCGGGGCACTCATCGTTATTGAAAAGGAAACCAGCCTGAATGATTTTATTGAAATGGGCACCCAGCTTGACGCAAAAGTTACGCATGAACTGCTATTGAGCATATTTCACCCTACTTCTCCCATTCATGACGGGGCAGTAATAATCAGAGGTAATCGTGTGGTTGCAGCAGGATGTTTTCTGCCGCTCACGTTAAGTATTGATATCTCAAAAGCATTTGGCACAAGACACAGGGCAGGCATTGGCCTTACAGAGGAGACCGATTCAGTCGTAATAATCGTTTCTGAAGAGACCGGCAGCATAACAACCGCGATAGGCAGCAGGATCAAAAAGAATGTGGATATGGGTACCTGAGCACTTTATAACACAGGACAAGAAGAAATGATAAAAGATTTTTTTACCACGAATATATGGCTGAAACTGACTTCGCTTATCCTGGCAATACTCCTGTGGTTTTTTGTTATTTTAAGCGGTCGCTCTGATGTGACGATCGACATCCCTGTTAATTTCATTAATCTGCCACCCAAACTGGAAATAGTTGACTTCCCTCAAACAATCAGCATCGGCATTGAAGGGCAGGAGAGAATGTTTAAAGACCTGAATAAGAGTAATATCAATGCGGTAATTGATCTTAGTGATGCAAAAACAGGAAAATCCTTTATTACCATTACCCGTGACAATATAGCGCTCCCTAAAATGCTGACCATCAGAAACATAGACCCTGAGACAGTAAGCCTCATGATCGAAGATCAGTTAAGCAAAAAGGTAGACGTAATACCCGATATTGTGGGTACTCCGGAAAAAGGGTTTGCTATTGTCGAAGTCAAATCATCTCCTGACTCATTTATTATTGAAGGGCCTAAAAGTTTAATACGAAAAATCCGTAGAGTAAAGACAGAGCCAATAGATATTAATGGAATTAATGCAGACCTGACATACATATACGTAATGACCACAAGAAAAAAGCAGAAAAAATTATTTGGAACTGACGGAATCAGAGGCAAGGCTAACCACTCCCCAATGACCGGCGAAATTGCCTTTGAAGTAGGAAGGGCTGCTGCCTATGTTCTAAAGAAAAAACATGGACGTAACTGCATACTGATCGGCAAGGACACCAGGCTGTCGGGATACATGCTTGAAAGTGCGCTTACGTCAGGCATATGCTCAATGGGAATGAATGTGGAACTGGTAGGCCCTATGCCGACACCGGGAATAGCATTTGTTTCCAGAAGCCTGAGGGTTGACGCAGGAGTTGTTATTTCGGCTTCTCACAATCCTTATGATGACAACGGGATTAAATTTTTCTCATCTGACGGATTTAAACTCCCTGACAGCACTGAGGCCGAGATAGAAAGGACAATGTTTTCTGCCATGCTCGAAAAAATAAGACCGAACGGGGCTGACATTGGCAAAGCGCACAGGATTGATGACGCTTCGGGCAGGTATATAGAATATATCAAATCAACCTTTCCAAAGGGTCGGACCCTTGAGGGAATGAAAGTTGTCGTAGACTGCAGCAATGGCTCAGCGTATAAAATCACGCCATCTGTATTGAGTGAACTGGGTGCCGACGTCATCGCCATACATGACAATCCCGATGGACTTAACATAAATGAGAATTGCGGCACTACTCACCCTGAGTCCATGCAGAAGGCTGTGCTTGAGCATAAGGCAGATATCGGGATAGCACATGATGGTGACGCGGACAGAACGCTTCTTTGTGATGAAAAGGGTGAGATAATAGACGGTGACAAGATTATGGCCATATGTGCCATGGACATGAAAAAAGAGGGCACACTTAAGGGAAATACCGTTGTCGCCACGGTTATGAGTAACATTGGATTTGAACTTTTCTTAAAGAAGTCAGGTATTAAACTGAGAAGAACAGATGTGGGGGACAGATATGTAGTTGAAGAAATGGTGAAGAGGGGCTGCAACCTGGGAGGTGAACAATCAGGTCATATTATATTACTGGACCATAATACAACGGGCGACGGGCCGATTACAGCCCTGCAAATCCTTTCGATCATGAGCAGAAGCGGAAAAACCCTGTCCGAGTTTGCATCATATATTCCCATATATCCTCAGATACTGGTAAATGTGCCTGTGAAAAAAGTCAGGGACATAAACGGCTTTCCAAAGGTAAAATCAGCGATAAGGAAGGCAGAAAAAAAACTGAACAGCGGAAGGGTGCTTGTAAGGCCATCCGGTACCGAGCCAAAGATCAGGGTCATGATAGAGGGTGACAATATGGACGGCATATCAGAAATGGCCCATGATATTGCAGAAGTAATTAAAAAAGAAATGAAATAATCACTTGCGTGAGTAAACATTTTCATTTACCTCACCAGTAATCACAATTCTTCACCTTCAGATATCTCCAATGACCAATGTCAAAGCTCAAATGTCAATTGAATGTAAGCTGATTAATTTCAAAAAAAAAATATGAATGCAAGTCCCGGCCTACATTTTCTTTTATCATTTATATTTATCATTAGGATTTGATTTGATATTGGGATTTTGACATTTGAAATTAAGTCAAATTTGACTTTTTAAATGCTTCTAAAGTATCGTATATAGTTCGCGGGGTGGAGCAGTCTGGTAGCTCGTCGGGCTCATAACCCGAAGGTCGCAGGTTCAAATCCTGTCCCCGCTACCA
>CALZJD010000324.1 GCA_945787795.1 Thermodesulfovibrionia bacterium
AAACTTGCCCATCCTCTTTATCTTGCCCCTGACATTTATGGTCCTCACGCAATCAACTTTCACTTTAAATATCTCTTCCACAGCTTTCTTGATCTCTATTTTGTTTGCGTGTCTGGCAACCCTGAACAGGACCTTATTGTCCGTCTCTTTCATAAGGGTCCCTTTTTCTGTCAACATTGGTCCGAGAAGGACTTCATAAGAATTCTTCATCCCAGATAGGCCTCTTTCATTCTTTCAACAGCATCTTTGGTAACGATAAGCTTTTCATGCGATAATACGGAATAAACATTCAGTTCTTTCACACGTGCAACATTGACCCTGGGAATATTTCGTACTGCAAGTTCAAGATCATTATTTTTATCAGGCACAACAAATAATACATTATCTTTTAAACCCAGCCCTGAAAGCAGTTCTATTGCTGCTTTGGTTTTTGGCTCAGTAACGTTTATTTCGTCCATCACCATAATTTCATTGTCAGCAAGCTTGGCAGACAGCGCTGAACTGAGTGCTGCCCATTTAGCCTTCTTCGGGAGTTTATAAGAATAGTCACGGGGTAAAGGACCAAAAACTATTCCTCCGCCTCTTAATAAGGGTGACCTGATGGTACCCTGTCTTGCACGACCGGAACCTTTTTGCCTGAAGGGTTTTCTTCCTCCGCCCCTGACATTGGCCCGGTTCTTTGTTGAGGCATTCCCCTGTCTCTTATTGGCAAGATGGTTCTTGACAACTTCATGAAGCAGGCCTTTTTTAACTTCAACTCCAAAAATATCATCCGGCAGGTCTGTCTTACCAACCGATTCATTAACCTTATTTATCAGATCTACCTGGGCCATCAGCCTTCCTTAACCGCAACAGGGGCATGCGATAGTATTAATACACAACTGCCGTTTGCACCTGGCACCGCTCCCTTTATAAGCATTAAATTCTGGTCCTCTTTTATGTCAAATACTTCTATATTTTTTGTCGTAACTCTGGCAGACCCCATATGTCCCGGAAGGGCCTTACCCTTAAATACTCTGGATGGTGATGAACTTTGTCCCATGGATCCGGGTGCCCTGTGAAACATGGACCCGTGAGAAGCAGGACCGCCTTTGAAATTATGTCTCTTCATAACCCCCTGGAAACCTTTTCCCTTTGAAGTACCTGTAACAGATACCTTTTCTCCGGCAGAAAAAATTCCAACCGTAACATCGTCACCTGCATTAAATCCATCCATTTTTACTTCTTTCAAAAATCTGTATGCCGGAGATTTTGTCTTCCCAAAATGTCCAAGCATCGGCTTTAATACGTTCTTTTCTTTCCTTATCATGTCAAAACCCATTTGCAGGGCATCATAGCCGTCAATGTCTTTTTCCTTTTTCTGAAGAACCTTTGCCGGTCCTGCTTCTATCACGGTAACCGGAATAAGACGTCCTTCCTCAGTAAAGACCTGGGTCATTCCCAGTTTTTTCCCTAATATTCCCTTCATAGCTTTATCTCTACATCCACTCCTGCAGCAAGGTCCAGCTTCATCAAGGCATCTACGGTCTGTGGTGTGGGATCAAGAATATCCATTAATCGCTTATGGGTCCTGATCTCAAACTGTTCCCTTGATTTCTTGTCAACATGAGTAGATCTGAGGACCGTGATTTTATTGATTTTGGTCGGCAGCGGCACAGGCCCTGCAACCCTTGCTCCTGTTCTTTTTGCAGTTTCTACTATTTCCTTCACAGACAAATCAAGCAGTCTGTGATCATAGGCCCTCAAATTTATTCTTATTTTTTCGTTCATATCCTATCCGATATCCGTTGTCCGTTTTCCGTAGTCCGTTTTCTTTACGGACACGGTCCACAGTCACGTTATTATTCTATTATCTCTGTAACGACTCCGGCCCCTACGGTCCTCAGCCCATCTTCCATTGCTATCGGCGCTATCAACTCCACTGAGATCGTTACATTATCTCCGGGCATGACCATCTCCACTCCTTCCGGCAGCTGCGCTACCCCGGTCACGTCCGTTGTCCTGAAGTAAAACTGCGGCCTGTATCCCTTAAAGAACGGGGTGTGCCTTCCCCCCTCCTCTTTTGTCAACACATATATCTCACCCTTAAACTTCGTATGCGGGGTGATCGAACCGGGTTTCGCAAGCACCATGCCCCGCTCTACATCATCCTTGCCTGTTCCCCTCAAAAGTATCCCGACATTGTCGCCGGCCCTTCCTTCATCCAGCAGTTTTCTGAACATCTCCACTCCTGTTGCCACTGTCTTCTGGGTTGCGCTTATTCCCACTATCTCTACTTCCTCCCCTACCTTGATGATACCACGCTCTATTCTGCCTGTGACCACTGTTCCCCTTCCGGAGATGCTGAATACGTCCTCAACCGGCATCAGGTAAGGCTTGTCTATGTCCCGCTCCGGGGTGGGCACATACTCATCTATTGCATTCATCAGCTCATCGATGCTCTTGTACTCTTCCCCTGCTGTGTCCTCTCCGCCCTCAAGTGCCTTTAAGGCGGATCCCTTGATGATCGGGATATCATCTCCCGGAAATTCATATTTCGAAAGCAGCTCCCTTACTTCCATCTCTACCAGCTCCAGAAGTTCAGGGTCATCCACCATATCTGTCTTGTTCATGTATACAACTATATAGGGCACTCCTACCTGCCGTGCAAGCAGGATGTGCTCCCTTGTCTGAGGCATGGGCCCGTCTGCTGCTGATACCACCAGCACTGCTCCGTCCATCTGCGCTGCTCCGGTTATCATGTTCTTTACATAGTCTACCACCAGCACTGCTCCGTCCATCTGCGCTGCTCCGGTTATCATGTTCTTTACATAGTCAGCATGGCCCGGGCAGTCCACATGCGCATAGTGCCTTGCGTCTGTCTCATACTCTACATGGGCTGTTGCTATGGTTATTCCCCGTGCCTTTTCCTCAGGAGCGTTGTCGATTGAATCAAATGCCCTGAAGTCTGCCTTGCCTTTCAGGCCAAGATATTTTGTGATCGCGGCTGTCAGCGTGGTCTTTCCATGGTCCACGTGCCCGATTGTTCCTATGTTTACATGCGGCTTTACTCTCTCAAATTTTGCTTTAGCCATTATTGCCTCCTGTTTAATAAACTGATTTCACAGATTATTACAAGACGATTACTAAGATTATTTCCATATATTTTTTTATCTGTGCTATCAAATTCTTTCATCTGTGTCATCAAGGCATTTTGGAAAAATGTCTTTATCCTCCCCGAACCTTTGTTACAATCTCTTCAGATATATTTTTCGGGACTTCTTCATAATGTGAAAACTGCATGGTATATGTTGCACGTCCCTGCGTTTTAGATCTCAAATCGGTTGCATATCCGAACATTGATGAAAGAGGTACCTGTGCAGCTATTACTCTTACATTGGAGCGCTGCGTCATTGACTGGACCCTCCCTCTTCTGGAGTTCAGATCACCTATTACATCACCCATATATTCTTCCGGTGTAACAACCTCTATTCCCATAATCGGTTCAAGCAGCACAGGTTTTGCCTTGTTAGAGGCATTCTTGACTGCCATTGAACCGGCTATTTTAAAGGCCATCTCTGATGAGTCAACTTCATGGTAAGAACCGTCAAATAAGGTTACCTTTACATCAACAACAGGATACCCTGCCAGTACACCGCTTTCCAGGGCCTCTTTGGTTCCCTTTTCAACAGCTGATATGTATTCCCTGGGAATGGACCCGCCAACTATCTTATTTACAAACTCAAAGTTATCACCACCCGGCTCCAGGGGCTCAATCTCGATATTAACGTGGCCAAACTGTCCGCGGCCTCCTGACTGTCTTACAAATTTCCCTTCAGCAACGGTCTTCTGCCGAATTGTCTCCCTGTATGCAACCTGGGGCTTGCCGACATTGGCGCCGACTTTAAATTCTCTTAACAGACGATCAACAATTATATCAAGGTGCAGTTCTCCCATTCCCGAAATAATTGTCTGTCCTGTATCATTATCATACGCTATTTTAAAGGATGGGTCTTCCTGGGCGAGTTTCCCAAGGGCCACAGAGAGCTTTTCCTGGTCAGCCTTTGTCTTTGGCTCAATGGCAACCGATATGACAGGCTCAGGGAACTCTATGGACTCAAGTATTACAGGATTGTCTTCATCACATAACGTATCACCGGTAAGGGTGTTCCTGAGACCAACTGCAGCAACGATATCGCCTGCCTGTATTTCCTTCATTTCTTCTCTTTTGTTTGCATGCATCTTTAAAAGTCTGCCTACACGCTCTTTTACATCTTTTGTTGAGTTATAAATATACGAACCTGCTTTAGCAGTTCCTGAATATACCCTGAGGAAGGTCAGCTGGCCCACAAAAGGATCCGTCATTATTTTAAAAGCCAGTGCAGCAAAATGTTCATTATATGATACTTTCCTTATTACTTCATTCCCTGAATCCGGCTCAATGCCGCTAACAGGAGGAACGTCAGTAGGGCATGGCATATAAGCAATGATCGCATCAAGCAGCTGCTGGACACCTTTGTTCTTAAATGCAGTACCGCAGAGGACAGGCGTAATCTTCAGATCAATCGTGCCCTTTCTCAATGCTGCAGTAATAAGGTCTGCCCCGATCTCTTC
>CALZJD010000325.1:0-3513 GCA_945787795.1 Thermodesulfovibrionia bacterium
CTGTTTCTCAAAGGTAAATGTTCCCATGGCTTCAACCATCCCATTAAACTCAAAGGGACTTCCTGTAATCTCTGTGATTGGCTCCTTTGGACTCGTGTCCATGTTTTGTGATCTGTAGGATATACCGCCATCCGTACCCGCATCATAGGGTTTGAGAGTAATAGATTTTTCATCTACAAAGACACCATTTTCCACAAGACTTATGCTCGAAACTCCCACAAACCAGTCAGGACTTGGCGCAACCATTGACACAAGCGTAACAAGGGGAAATTCTTCTTTAATCTCAAATACAAGGTTAACACTTCCCGGGGAACTGCTTATCCCGTTGCCAGACAGCGTAGTTCCAGCGTTTCCCATCATTATCGCGTCATCAATCTCACTGGTTAAAGGGCTCTTGCTCCCGGTCTCCGCCATATTCTCAATCCCAGGTGTTGCAAGCCCCCCCATTTCCCAGAAAGAGACGGATGAATTGTGGGTAGCCCCGATCAATCCTGACATATGCGCATTTGACGGGAATTCTACAGGGTGTGTAGCTACGCTCCAGGTGCTTTCAAAGGTCACTTTGTAGGTTGCCGTGCCCATATCACTGTTGCGTGCACTGCCGCTTGAGCCGCATCCGATGATGATAAGGCTGAGCATACTTATTATTATTAAATTTAGATATTTTATTGTCTTCCCCTCTCTATTGCCCATTATAATTGATAATAACTGGAAAAATGTATAACTGCTACTTTTTTCATATTCGTATCTCCTTCCTGTGTAATTTATATGACAAAGAATATCAGTTAAATATCACAGGAGTATCACAATATAATCACATTTATTAATCTGAAAGAAACGTTAGAATGAGTAGAATAGCGATGTAACAATATAATCCAGACAGACTCAATTTCATTGATATTCTAATAAGTCATTATAAATCAGAGAAATTCAGAATCATTGAATTTTAGATAGTAGATTCAAAATTAAAGCTATTCCCGGAGACCAGTCTATAGACTAAAAGCTGCAATTTAGTTTTTTGGTTCTTCTCCCATTGAGTTACAGAACAGAACTGCTTTATAAGATGAACGTTGAACATCGAACATCAAACGTCCAACGTCAAATGAACAACAAACATCCAATGCTGAACACTCAACTCGTATTTCAAGTCTTCTCAGTCGTTTTGTACTTAAATAAAAACCGTGATTAATTCTTTTTTATAGCATTCAACATTCGATGTTGGACGTTTGATGTTCGATGTTCATTAGTTAAATAAGACTTCATCAATACCCTGAATAATAACTAAGCGTCTTAGGGGCAAAGCGCCATTGCAACTTTTAATGTGTCGCTATGCCGGGCCTTGTACAGGTAATGAAGGATAATCTGAAGAATGGGGGCCTAATATCACTCGTTGAATTTGTTCAAGGAGTCAACAGCGTCCCCAATGAATGACGGTCATTTATTGAAACACTTCTTCTATCTTCTTTTTGCTATCTGAGTAACCTCTTTCTATTAAAGCTGATACCTGACTTGTATCGTATAAATTAAACTCTGATACGTCAGGAGTGATCAATAAATCTGTTCTTTCTGTTTGAAGCCTGGTTGCACTGGCAAGCGTTAAATTAATAGTATTAATAAGCACTTCAACAATATTATTTGGTTTAATAAACGATTGCTTTGCATTGAGATCTACTCCGATTATAAAATCAGCACCCATCTCTTGCAGAGACAGGACAGGGACATTTTCCATTACACCACCGTCAATGAGTAACTGATTATCTTTCTCAATTGGAACAAATATACCGGGAATGCATGTGCTCGCCATAACAGCATCAGCGACACTACCCTTAGAAAGAACCACTTTCTTCCCATTCGCAATGTCTGTTGCAATGACAGCTCGTAAGTACCCCATATTGAGAAAGAGACAATGTTGAAATATCGAGCCAATTTAAATCAACTGCAATTTCCTGCATTTCGTTCCATGTGAGACCGAACGAATAGAGTGCCGCGATCAAAGAGCCGATACTTGTTCCAGATATGAACTTTATTGGAATATCATATTCATCAATTGCACGAATTATTCCGATATGGGCAGCACCAAGAACAGCCCCTCCACCAAGAGCAAGCCCAATCTTTTTATTTGGAATATGGGTCATTGATTCAAACCTACTACGATAATAATTATTTTGGTGTATCAGATATTAGGTAGAATGTTTTATATTCAATATTGAACAGTTTGCCAGTAAGTAATAGTGCACATTCAACCTATTATCTGATTGTTCAATACCAGACTGTATATAAAAAAAGCATTTCTTGTCAATAAGGAATGTTCAATGATCATTCGTAGGGGCGTATGGCAATACGACGTTTAAAAAATCAAATTCATGAATTATAAAACCTCCCCTAACCCCTCTATGCCAAAGAGGGGATAATTACCACAATAAAAAAAGGGCTGTACCGCATCGGGTACAGCCCTTTAAATATTCCAACCTCTCTCCCCCCACCCCCTCAAGGGAGGGGAAAAAATGTAAGGGCACGGCGCCGCCGTGCCCCTACGATTATATTAACGGAACGATCAGCAGTGCTACGATATTGATGACCTTGATCATCGGGTTAATCGCAGGTCCTGCTGTATCTTTGTAAGGATCACCAACTGTGTCACCGGTAACCGCTGCCTTGTGGGCGTCAGATCCTTTGCCGCCATAGATACCGTCTTCGATATATTTCTTGGCGTTATCCCATGCACCACCACCACTTGTCATGGCAATGGCCTGGAAAAGACCTGTAATAATACTTCCGATGAGAACTCCACCAAGGGCCTCTCTGCCCAGAAGCACTCCAACAAGGATAGGAACTACTACAGGGATAAGCGCAGGAACCATCATCTGCTTGATAGCTGACTGTGTAACAATATCAACACACTTGCCGTACTCAGGTTTTCCTGTGCCTTCCATAATTCCGGGGATTTCCCTGAACTGCCTTCTGACTTCTTCAACAACACCACCTGCTGCCTTTCCAACCGCCTCCATAAGGAGTGCGCCGAAGTAGTACGGAAGGAGTCCACCGATAAACAGACCTGCAAGAACCATCGGGTTTGACAGATCAAAAAACATTGCATCAGAGAACGACCTTGAGTACTCAGCAAAGAGAACCAGTGCTGCAAGCGCTGCAGATCCGATAGCATACCCCTTTGTAACGGCCTTTGTTGTATTACCAACAGCATCAAGAGGATCAGTTATGTTACGGACCTCCTCCGGAAGCTCTGCCATCTCTGCGATACCACCGGCATTATCTGTGATCGGTCCGTATGAGTCGATCGCAACTACAATACCGGTCATAGAAAGCATTGATACTGCAGCAAGTGCGATTGAAAAGAGTCCGCCGCCCGGGTTGCCGTCAAAACCGCCGCCAAGGGAGTATGATCCGAGGATAGCAGCCACAATAACAATAACAGGCATGCCTGTTGCCTTCATGCTCACTGCCAGACCTGCAATAACGTTTGTTCCGTCACCTGTCTGACTGGCTGCTGCTATA
>CALZJD010000325.1:3568-4346 GCA_945787795.1 Thermodesulfovibrionia bacterium
AAGACCTGTCAGAACAAGTCCGATAAGTGCTGTCATAAAGATGCTTCCGGCGGTAAATCCGCCTGCTTGTTCCGGTGTAAGACCACTGATGAAACTTGAAGAGACAATAAAGAACATGATGGCCGCAAGAACACCTGATACGGCAAGCCCTTTATAAAGTGCTCCCATGATGTATTCGTTCTTGCCGAGTTTCACAAAATAGGTGCCCACAATAGATGCGATAATTGAAACACCGCCAAGCATCATGGGGAATTCGATCCACGGGCTGTCAGAGCCGAATATCGTCTTTGCAAGAAGCATTGCTGCAACAAGTGTAACGGTATATGTCTCATAAAGGTCAGCTGCCATGCCTGCACAGTCACCAACATTATCACCAACATTGTCAGCAATAACAGCAGGGTTCCTTGGATCATCCTCAGGGATTCCTGCCTCAACCTTACCAACGATATCAGCGCCAACATCAGCGGCCTTTGTATAGATACCGCCTGCGATACGTGCAAATACGCTCATCAGGGAACATCCAAAACCAAGTCCTATAAGGGCATGGAATACTTCCTCCCCGGCATAGGCTTTCGCTATATAATAGTAAGCTGCAATTCCCAGCAGACCAAGACCTACAACCATAATACCGGTAACAGAGCCGCCCTTGAATGCTACGGAAAGGGCTGCCTGGATTCCATTATGCGCGGCCTGTGCTGTACGAACATTAGCTCTAACGGTAACCATCATACCGATATAACCGGCTAGAGCTGAACCTAATGCACCAACTACAAAACCG
>CALZJD010000326.1 GCA_945787795.1 Thermodesulfovibrionia bacterium
AAAAATGAGATACTATTTGGCACATGTGTTTCTAAAAGTAATGTTTGAAAGCTGCGCTGCTATATGATTTTTTAAGATTGATTGTCTATGCCGAATCCGGTCATGAAAAAGCTTGAGACATAATTATCTTTATTCTCTTCCCGGAAATACATATGACTTGTTTTCTGAACATTATTCCCATTACCCTGCATAAATAACCATACAGTTGAGAACATCAATATTGCTTTTCAATTTCCATTTGCTGTTAATTTTTCTTCTAAATTAATCTGTTAAGGTATCATTTGTCGTCTGGTTCCATATTTGCATTGAATTTATTAAGTTAATTGAATCTTTCTGAACAGGCACACGCAGACTGCAGAGCCGCCAGGCACGGCGAAATACAGATCCTGTTCGGGATATACTCCAGTAGTATATAAAGATGAGGTGCATATGACGACCGTAACAGCCAAATCCCACCTTTTAAAACCGCATAAGAGAATTGAATTTAATGACATGGCGGAGGTGCCTGCTGGTTTATTTCTTTATGGTTATGACAAACGTGAAGAGACGATTCAGCAGCCTTTTTTTATTGATATTTATCCTGTGACCAATCGTCAATATACCCTGTTTATAAAGTCCGGAGGGTATTCAAAAGATGAATACTGGAGTAAGGAAGGCATAAAGTGGAGAAAGAAAAATATCGTCCATTTGCCTGATTATCGAAACATCATGGAATGGAACAAGCGCGATTTTCCTGTAGGTGGGGTCACGTACTATGAAGCCGATGCTTATGCCAGATGGGCAGGGAAAAGACTTCCTACAGAAAAGGAGTGGGAAAAAGCAGCCCGAGGTACTGACGGAAGAGAATATCCCTGGGGTGACATTTTTGACAAAGACAAATGCAATGCGAAAGAATCAGGGGCTGACAAAACAACACCGGTCACAAACTATCCCGAAGGAGTTAGCCCCTACGGCTGTTATGACATGGTGGGAAACCTCTGGGAATGGACGAACAGCTGGCATGAAGATGACATAGATGCAAATGTGCTTCGCGGCGGTTCGTGGGACTGGGAAAAAGAGTATGCCCATTGTGCCTTCCGCAGTGGGATTCATCCAGGAATCAGATTCAATTTTATTGGTTTTCGCTGCGTAATGACTTTGGAATAATAAATGGATTACCCGCAGGCCTGAAGCGTATTTCCCCTGAACAAACAGACTTTTTCGTTTTTTAACTGGTGAGCCGTCTTACAAAATAAAAAGGTGTCAATGATATAAAAATTAAACTACTGCTTCTTCTTTAATAGCTTGAATATTTCTCTCATAAATGCCGGCAGGTCCCCTGGCTTTCTTGATGTTACAATGTTTCCGTCTACAACTACGTCCCTGTCATCATAGTTTGCTCCACCCTCCTTTATTTCCGCGGCAACAGATGTATAACATGTGGCATTTTTTCCCTTAAGCAAACCTGCAGATATCAATATCTGCGGACCATGACAGATTGCCGCTACCGGCTTGTTGTTCTTTACAAAGTGCGCGGCGATTTCAAGTACTTTTTTCTCTTCCCGCAAACGGGCAGGCGCCTTGCCTCCGGGCAGAATAAGAAGATCATATTCTTCCGGATCTATATCTCCAACTGATTTATCCACTTCAACTTCATAACCTTTTTTCCCCCTTATCTTATCTTTGGTTATGGAAGCAATATCAACCTCCATATTTTCTTCCAGTAATCTGTAGTAGGGATAAAGAAGTTCAGAATCTTCAAAGTTGTCCGCGCTTATAATCAAAGCTTTCATTTATAAATCTCCTGGATAAACATCATAATAATTTTAAAGAGTTCAAGAAATCAAGTGAACTGATAAACTCACTTGAATCCCTGGCCCCTGAACCCTTCATTTAATTTAAGTCCTATTCCTGCTTAAAGTTGTCAATAAACTCTTTTACCTGGACCCCGAGATGCACACACATTCTCCCGTCCATACATTCATCAGCGTCTTTCGCTTCAAGGTGTGTTTTCAGTTCATGCACATCCTTTTTTAATTTGATATCATATGTCTTCAGTTCCTCATTGAAATTCAGACTGACAGCAATACCATTCTGGGCAATCTCAGGATACATCTGGATTATTTTGTCTTTTAATGCAACATGTGTATACCCCATAATTCCTCCTGTAGTTAAGATTATCCTTCGACAATACTATGTTCTTCCCACATAAACCAGTTCCCTGTATCGTTAAGAAAATCATAGGTGCTGGCGAAGATATTGTAATGCTGCTGTTCTTCATGTATCAGCTTTTCAAACAGGCCCTTTTCCTTTTCAGTCTCAGCTTCAGCTGCCAGTTTTCTATAAAAATCCAGTCCTTCTTTCTCCATCTGCATGGCTATCTTAAATGCCTCAAGCTCATCTGATGTGGCAGCCACCCTCTCCATCATATCGTCTTTCATCTTTTCAAAAACCGTCTTGATATTTTTTAAAGGATGAACATCTTCCATATGAACATCGAGGCCTTCAATCATTTTTGTAATAATCTCAAGGTGGCGTTTCTCATCCTCTATAATCGTTTCGAACATT
>CALZJD010000327.1 GCA_945787795.1 Thermodesulfovibrionia bacterium
TATGATATATATTCAAGACTCCTGAAAGACAGGATCGTCTTTATCGGCACCCCGATCGATGACATACTGGCCAATACAGTTATAGCCCAGCTGCTGTTTCTGCAGACCGAAGATCCTGACAAGGACATTCATATATATGTTAATTCTCCGGGCGGTGTTGTATCAGCAGGACTGGCAATTTATGATACGATGCAATATATAAAACCGGACATTGCAACGTACTGCCTTGGTCAGGCCGCAAGCATGGGAGCTCTCCTGCTGACTGCCGGCACAAAAGGCAAACGGTTTGCCCTTCCCCATTCACGTATTATGATACACCAGCCGATCGGTGGATTTTACGGTCAGGCCACGGATGTTGAGATTCATGCAAGGGAAATCCTGAAAATGAAAGAATCTCTGAACAATATTATGGCTAAACATACAGATCAGCCTTATGATAAAATACAGGTTGACACGGAAAGAGATTTTTTCATGTCAGGTAAAGAGGCCAAGGAATATGGATTGGTTGATGATGTAATAGCAACTCTGAAAAAGGATTGATTGTAATGGATGATAAAAAAAATAAAGGTAATGACACACTGAAATGTTCTTTCTGCGGTAAAGGACAGAAAGAGGTCAGGAAACTGATTGCCGGACCTACCGTATATATTTGTGATGAATGTGTAAATCTCTGTAATGAAATAATGGCAGAGGAGTTTGATACTTCTTTTGACATTAATATTTCAAAAAAACTTCCCACTCCTAAAGAGATAAAGGGCTTTCTTGATGACTATGTCATTGAACAGGACCATGCCAAAAAGGTCCTGTCAGTTGCAGTGCACAATCATTATAAGAGGATTAATAACCCTGAGAAATCAGATATTGAACTTCAGATGTGCCCTTTACCATTGCTGATGCCACGACACTTACAGAGGCAGGCTATGTTGGAGAGGATGTTGAAAACATCATTCTTAAACTCCTGCAGGCAGCAGACTATGATGTGGAACGTGCTCAGCGAGGCATTATTTATATTGACGAGATCGATAAGATCAGCAGAAAAACAGAGAACGTATCCATAACAAGAGATGTATCGGGTGAAGGTGTACAGCAGGCGCTTCTGAAAATAATCGAGGGCACCGTAGCAAACATACCTCCTCAGGGAGGAAGAAAACACCCCCAGCAGGAATTTGTTCAGGTTAATACTTCAAACATTCTGTTCATGTGCGGAGGAGCCTTTGTTGGCCTTGAAAAGATAATTGAGCAGAGAATGGGCAGTAAAGTTGTGGGTTTTGGTGCAAAACCGGAAAAATCCAAAACCATGAATATTGGTAAAATTCTAAAAAAGGTCCAGCCACAGGATCTTATTAAATACGGTCTCATACCTGAGTTTGCAGGCAGAATCCCTGTAATGGCAACCCTTGATGAACTCGGAAAATCAGCACTCGTGAGGATACTGACTGAACCGAAGAACGCTCTTGTCAAACAGTTTCAGAGACTGCTTTCATTTGACAACGTTAAACTGAGCTTCACGGAAAAAGCCTACAAAGCTATTGCAAAAGAAGCTTACACACGGAAAACAGGTGCAAGAGGATTAAGGGCAATTCTTGAAGAGGTAATGCTTGATATCATGTATGAAGTCCCTTCACAGACAAATCTTACAGAATGCGTTATTACCGATGATGTGATAACAAAAAAAGGCAAACCCTTACTTACATACGAGGACCAGGCAGAGTCGGCATAGGTTTGTAGTGCGGTTATCACTTAAGACCGCGTCCTTTCCTGCCCTTTTTCAAACCATGTGTTATTAACTTCCTGAGTTTTTCCTGAAGTTCACTGTCCTTTATGGATCTGACCGTATTTTCAAGATACCTCAGGTCACTTTCAGTAAGATCCTGTTCAATTATTGTGCTTTTATCACTTTTCGATTCAGGGAGTTTACCTATTCTGAACCGCACATCCTTGATATCAAACCGTTTTAGTTTGTCAGTGATTTCTCCTTTAAAAAAGCTGAGATGATGCATCCACTGAGGGGTGTCTATAATGATGGTGAGTACTTTTCCTTTTATTGTGTCCGGGTAGGCATGTAGCGCAATTGCCTCTCCAACCGTCTTTTCCCACTGCCTCCTGACAGCAGCAATGGCCACTCCGCCTTCTATACCAACATCTTTAATGAGCTTGCCAAGGACTTTGTTGAGAGGCTGCATATGAAATAAAAAAAAAGGTTACGGTAGTGAAGAATTACAGTATTATCAATAATTGGTATATCTGCGTCACCTGGATTTTTAAATCCCGCCAATCCTGTCTACCTGCAGGCAGGCGGCAGACAGGCGATCATCCAGTTTCTCAAACCGCTTTATTAACTTTGCCTGAACGAAGACATCTCGTACAAACGTGTACTCTTCTTGCACCGTGAGCGGTCTGGACCTTTACTCTCTGCAAGTTAGGTCTGAATAATCTTTTTGTCTTATTGTTGGCATGGCTTATGTTATTGCCTGAAACTCTTTTCTTGCCACAAACTTTACATTCTGCCATTTAAATTGATACCTCCTGA
>CALZJD010000328.1 GCA_945787795.1 Thermodesulfovibrionia bacterium
TTTCCCCGAACCCGACAGAGTGACAGACAATACACTCGGGATCAGATGATTTGCCCACTTTCTCAAGGCTCGCAAAGGCATGGGCATGACGTGTCTTTTTCCAGCTCTCAACAAAGGGCTGATGACATTCGGTACACCCTGATACCCCAAGATATGTTGTACCCGGTAAAGGCTTTACCGATTCCCGGTAATAGCTGGCCACTTTTACGTCATATGTGTCCAGCACCCTGCGTACTCTTTGATCCTCATCAATCTCATTTCCCAGAGGAATCCATTCATGACGTGAGTGGAGCACTTCTCCCTTTGCGTTGACTGTCAGGGTAAGGACGCCGAATTTCTCGCCTTTTGGATAGCCCGATGTAAACAGGGTATTTTCAATCTTCACAGGCTCTTCCACGATATCACCGGATGAACTGATGATAACATCCCACCCTTTTATTCCCGATGCTGCTGACACCGGGTGGTCAGTAAGAAGTATATTGAGTCTGCCTTCAGGACACTCTACCGGATCAACGCTTACATTAATATCGACTAACCCTTTTTTTATGGATACAGACTGGCTGGCCCCGGGCCTGAAAGATAATGTCCGGATGTTATAATCTTCCATCAAAGGAATAATAAATTCCTCTGCAACGGCCTCAGGGTTCGGCAGCAAAGCTACCGCATCATATTTCAGAATACCAAAAGACTCAAGCATGGCATCAGCTTTCAGTCTGCCCTGGGGCGTGTCCTTTGCCAGAAAGTTCCCTGCATCAATCAGTATATAGGGAGAAAGACTTTCTCCATGGTCATTGAGAAAGCCTGAAAACCGTGCAAGTCCTCCAAAGTCAGATTGTGGTGAGCAGCCGCACGGTTCCAGTTCACCCTGCAGACCTCCCGTATAGATAATGTTAATCGTCCTCTCCTCCCCGTACAGTGCGGAAGAGGACATTACCATCATTATGATTAATGTCAGAAGCAGGAACTTATTCATGGTTTATATTCAGGTTTATTGTAACAAAAAAAAGAGTTCATAAATATCTCCCAAATATGGGCTGTGAACCTCATTTTTTTTATTGACATTATTATAATGTATTTATTATATTTGAACAAGTGTTCAAGTGAGCAAAGGAGGATTGATATGTCAGCAAGGAACATTCAGGATATGTGTGAAATTAAATCCGTAAATAAAACAAAAATTATGGCCATTCTGAAAGATATGCTGACTGATGATGAGGCCCGCGACCTGTCGGACACATTCAGTGTTCTTGCTGATCCTACCCGCTCAAAGATTATTTATGCCCTTTCAAAGACCGAGCTATGCGTATGTGATATAGCGAGTTTACTGAATGTCAGTGTCTCGGCAATTTCCCATCAGTTGAGGTTATTAAGAAATATGCGGCTCGTCAAATACAGGAAAGAGGCCAAGATGGTCTATTACTCACTTGACGATAAGCATATCAGCAGACTGTTCAACGAAGGACTGAAACACATCAGGGAGTAAATGTACAGGGGCGAACGGCCGTTCGCCCATACGGAAAAGAGCAAATGCAACATACAAAACTTCAAATTCTGAACGATACCTGCGAGGATGAACAGAGCTGTTCATGCTGTGCAGTGGATTTTTTTGAAGAGAAACCGCCTCTCTGGAAACGCAGACAGATCATCACCGGCTCCATCGCAGGAGCACTGCTTGTAACAGGACTGATCATTAAGTTTACTAATGGCCATTATCTGATATCACAGTTCCTGTTTGCCTCGGTCATTGCTGTGGCCGGAAGAGACATATTAAGGAAAGCCGGAAGATCGATCCTCAATCGCCGGCTCGATATGAACTGTCTTATGAGTATTGCAGAATTTCTTGAGGAGTATGCCGCAGATAATGCAAAGAAGTCCATAGGTGATTTAATACATCTTGCCCCGGAGACAGCAAATGTTAAAAGGGATGGCAGGGAACTCAATCTCCATGTCCATGAAATTAATAAAAGTGAGATTATCCTAATCAGACCCGGAGAAAAAATCCCGCTTGACGGCAAAGTGGTAACAGGATTTTCAAGCGTAAACGAAGCCCCTATTACAGGAGAGTCTCTCCCGGCACATAAAACTGAAGGGGATGACGTATACGCCGGGACCCTGAATGAAGAGGGGTTTCTTGAAATTGAGGTCACCAGAAAATCAGAGGAGACGGTGCTGTCCCGTATTGTCAAACTGGTTGAGGAAGCAGAGAGAAAGAAATCTGATACGGAAAGATACATAGACAGGTTTGCACGTATTTATACTCCCACAGTCATCGGCCTTGCCTTTGCAGTATTTCTGGTCCCGACTCTATTATTGGGTCTTCCCTGGGAAACATGGTTTTACCGTTCCCTTGTCCTGCTTGTGGTGTCCTGCCCCTGTGCATTGTCCATATCAACACCTGTGGCCATGGTCTCTGCCATCACAGGCGCTGCTCGACAGGGTGTGTTGATCAAGGGAGCAACATTCATAGAAGAGTTAAGCAAAGTCAGGACAGTCGCTTTTGACAAGACAGGGACATTGACAAAAGGCAAACTTGAAATTACCGACATTATCAGTATGAACGGGCATGCAGACAGCGAGGTGCTGTCAATAGCAGCGTCGCTGGAAGCCAATTCAGTACACCCTATTGCCATGGCGATCACAAGGGAAGCGGCCGGACGTAATATCGAAATAAAGAAGACAGACCGTTTCAGGTCCATACAGGGTATGGGGCTGGAGGGTTTTATCAGGGGTAAAAAATATTTTCTGGGGAGCAGGAATTTTTTTAACAGCTTGGGCCAGACCCTGCCGGAGGAATTCGCAGATCTTGAAAGGAAAGGGAAGACAGCCATTTTCATAACTGAAGAGATCACTCCGGTAGGCATAGTGGCGCTGGGTGACATCATGAGGGCAAGGGCTCCTGAAATGATTGCAAATTTAAAAAAACTTAATATTAGATCAGAAATGCTCACAGGGGATAATGAAGAGGTTGCCCGATCCATGTCAGACAGCCTGGGGTTGGATACATACTATGCAGGCCTGTTACCGGAAGACAAGGTACGGGTGGTAGAAGAAATATCCCGCAGGCACGGCCATATTGCCATGGTAGGTGATGG
>CALZJD010000329.1 GCA_945787795.1 Thermodesulfovibrionia bacterium
TGCATTCATGGATTGCATATAAAACTGATAATTATTTCTGCCCTGTTCTTTTGCAAAATACATTGCTGAATCAGCGTTTTTGAGAAGGCTGTCACTATTATTCCCGTCAACTGGATATACAGCAATGCCTGTACTGAGCGTGACAAATATTTCCTGGTTGACCAGAGAAAATGGTATTGACATGGCATCGTTTATGCGCTCAGCGATTTTTAATGCATCCTCAATTTTCCCTATTTCACTTAAGAGAACTATGAATTCGTCCCCTCCAAGACGGGCAAACATGTTCCCGTGCTGATGGCGGGCAACAGAATCACTTTTTCTTATAATGTGTTCCAGTCGGGCAGCGATCTCTTTTATCAGAATATCACCAACACTATGCCCGAAGGTGTCATTTATACGCTTAAAATTATCAACATCAAGAAACATGATCGCTACAATATTATTGTTATGCTCCGCATGATTCAGGGCCAGTTTCAGCCGGTCCTTAAAGAGTGTGCGGTTGGGAAGACCTGTCAGGGAATCGTAGTAAGCCATGCGGTAAATATCATCTTCAGTGCGTTTTCGCTCAATGGAATAACGTATGGACCGTTCCAGAAGGCCGGCATTGATCTCACTCTTTACTAAGTAATCAGACGCCCCTGTCTTTATCGCCTGGATGTCCAGTTCATGGTCCCCCTGGCCGGTAAGCAAAATGATAGGGGATCTGCAGCCGCTTTTAACAGCCTTACTCAAAAGATCCATTCCTGTGTTCTCTCCAAGACGGTAGTCCAGGAGATATACATCATGATTATTCTGCCCCATAACTTCTATGGCCTCTTCATAAAATGAAACCCACTGAAGATCGAACTTCATCCCTTTGATCTCTGAAAAAAGATCACGCGTGATGATATAGTCGTCTTCATCATCGTCAACAAGCAGGATTTTTATTATTTCATCAACCATATTCTATTTTTCGCAATGAACCGGCAGCCTGACAATCTCAAACCAGTACTGAGCAAGGCTTTTCATAACATGTACCAGTCCATCGAATGAGACAGGCTTTGTAATATACGAGTTCACCCCAAGGTTATACGTCCGGCATATGTCCTCTTCTGCCTTTGATGTTGTCAGCACAACGACAGGTATCTGACATAAGAGTTGATCTGCCTTGATTTCCTCAAGGGCTTCGCGTCCGTCTTTTCTCGGCATATTCAGATCAAGCAATATCAGGCCCGGTTTTGGAGAATCTTCAGAATTACTGTATTTTCCCCTCCGGTATAAGTAATCAAGCAATTCTTCTCCGTCTTCAACAAACCTGATCTCATTCACCAGCTGGGCCTCTTCCAGCGCCTCTTTTGCCATCATACGATCATCTTCGTCGTCGTCGGCCATCAGTATGACTATTGATTCCGTATTACTGTTCACCATGGTCTCCTCCATGAGATTCAACCGGAAGGGACACGATAAATTTAGTCCCTACATTCGGAGAACTCTCCGCTTTGATACTGCCGCCGTGCCGTTCGACAATCTTGCGGCAGAGCGACAGCCCGATACCCGTACCCTGGTATTCGTTCTGTCCATGCAGTCTCTGAAATACCTTGAAAATGCGATCGGCATATTTTTCTTCAAATCCTATGCCATTGTCCTGAAAAGTAATTTGATAATATTCATCGCCGGATTCATCGCCGGATTCATTGCTGTGTGAATCATTCCTGTTGCTGCTAATTGATGTACTGGAAACGTTGATAACGGGTGGCTCGTCCTTTTTATTAAATTTCAAGGCATTTGAAATAATGTTTTGAAATAACTGCTGCATCTGGACAGGATCCGCATATAACAGGTCAGATAACACGCCATGTGCCACTTCCATCAGGTCAACTGATACAAATGGCTTTTCCTGCCTGATGACTTGTGAATAGACAAGCAGTGACTCTACAAGCCGCTGCATACGTCTGGCTGCTTTTTGCATTCTCTCAAGATAATTAGTGCCCTTATCTCCAAGGGATTCCCTGTGACTGGTCTGCAGACGGTCACCAAATGCCAGAATCTTTCTCAGGGGTTCCTGCAGGTCATGTGAGGCGATATGGGCAAAATCCTGCAATTCTTTTGTATATTGCTTTAATTTCGCAATAGACTTGTTGAAGTGAAGGGCAAGCAGTCCAAATTCATCTTTTCTTGATTCATCCATGCTAACACTGAGGTCGCCCTTGGAAAAACCCTCTGCTATCATGTTTAAATTATTAATTGGTGCGGTTATGGACATATATATTTTATATGATAGATAGGCATATGAAAGGAGTATGATAAAAATGATTCCTATCATTAAATTTTGAACAATCTCCGACATTTCGGAATTCTTATTTACAATGGTGCGGGTTTTTTCAGAAAGGAGTTTAACCCTCTGGACGATAGATTCTGTTTGCGTTATTATCCTGCCGACAAGCATCAGACTCCTGTCATCAGCGATATCCAGGTAGTGATTATAGAAAGGACTTATGTCCTTCTTGATTATCTGCCACTCCGGATCTATATGTCCGGTCAGGACCACCAGCAGTTCCTTGTCATCGACCTGTTCCTGTAGTTTTATATGTATTGAATCAAAGCCATTCATGCCATCCATAGTTGTCCGGATGGAGTCCGGAGTACCTTCGTTAATGATCACTTCATTTAATCCGCGTAGCATCATCTGCAGATACATTGATTCCTTGTCGAAATCATTTGCCAGTGATGCCTTTTCCGTTACATACTGGTAACCGAACAGAATTGTAATACCTATAATTAACAGCGTTGCATTTATAGATATCGTTGACAATATGAGTTTTTTCTTTATGGTCATATTAATTATCCATCAGTTTCATCCGATTCCGATTCTGATTCATTGGGGCTTACATCATTGTTTTGCTTGACCGGCAGCGTAACAATAAATTTCGCGCCGTTTCCTGCCGAGCTCTTTGCTTCGATTATTCCTCCATGACGTTCGACTATCTTTCGGCAGACAGCAAGGCCGATACCCGTACCCTCATATTCCTGCTTTCCATGGAGACGCTGAAAGGCTCCGAAAATTCTTTCCGCATATTGCTCATCAAAACCGATCCCGTTGTCTTCAAAGGTGATTTGATAGTACATATTTGTGTCATTACTCTCTGTCCCGTTAACTGTATCCTGAACCACACTCCCCGAGACTTTTATTACAGGTTTTTCACCTTCCATATGGAATTTGAGGGCATTGCCGATGAGGTTTTGAAATAACTGTCTGACCTGAAGCGGATCCGCGTCTACTGTTTCCAGCTCCCCTGCCTCCACTATGCCGCCTGTTTCCTGAAGTCTGATCTCAAGATCAGACAATACTTCATTGGTTATGGTGGATAGATTA
>CALZJD010000330.1 GCA_945787795.1 Thermodesulfovibrionia bacterium
GGGCACGTCTGTCTGTAATTTTGGCCTGGCTGTCAACCGCAAGTACAGGCAGGCTGAAGAGATGAAGGAAGAAGTGACCTTTATCAATATTGTTGTCTTTGGCAAGCAGGCAGATACATGCGGGCAGTACCTGAGCAAAGGCAGCCCTGTGCTTATTGAAGGAAGACTGCGGGAAAATCGCTGGGAAACACCAGAGGGCCAGAAGCGAAGCAGGCATGAGGTAGTTGCTGAGACCTTTAAGTTCCTTCCCAAAAAGCAGTCCGCTGGTGGCGGTGGTGGTGGTATGGATAATACAGGTGGCGGAGACTTTATGCCTCCTGACGAATCTACAGAAATTGAACCATTTTAATATATAAAAAATAAATTTAATTTAAGGAGTTACCATTGCGTTACAGGAGATTTCATAGAAGAAAATTCTGCAGGTTCTGTGCAGATAAAATTGATTTTATAGATTATAAGGACACAAAACCATTTAGACATTTCCTGACTGAAAAAGGAAAGATCATTGCCGCCAGGATGACCGGCAACTGTGCTAAACATCAGAGAGAGTTGACAAGGGCCATAAAGAGAGCAAGAAACATAGCCCTTGTTCCTTTTATTGAAAAATAATGAGAGTTCCTAAAGGCTGGGTGCCTGTCATAGCTTCAGAGATAGTTGAAGAGCTGATTAACAAGGAAGAACTCATGGTAGAAGACCGGCTGAATGATGAAGTACGTGAAATGCTGAAACAGTTTGACTCGGAGATTGAAAAGGGCCGTCTTGATTACCGGAGGCTTTTTGATATGACCAAAAAGAAGCTGGTACGGGAACGGAATATTATCATATGAGATTATCAGATGATAAAGTAAGCCATCTCACCCATGTAGTGCTCAAGGGGCTGATTGAGAAAAAGGCGATCATCCCGGCTGAAGAGGAGGGAGCAATCAGGCGGGAAATGAAGCGGATCATTGTAAAAGAGCTTAAAGTGGCTGAGGACATTGACGATAAAGTCACTAAAAAGCTGCAGTCCTATGCAAAAAAGATTTACGAGGGAAGTTCTGAATGGGAAGTACTCTACCAGAAATTCTATGAAGAAGAGTCTGCCAAAAAAGGCAGAGACGCTATATAACTCAAGTATATCCTTCACACTAATTTCTCATACAACATATTCACTCACCTTTCAAGCATATTATTTTATCAATGACAAATACCAAAGTTCCAATGTCAATTGAAGGTCCAAATCTCAATTAAGAAACATAGCAATCCCCTGAGTTGTTATATGTGGTTAACAACTATGAATCTATCAGGTATGCCTGACTTTATATTTTTCGCAGAATGTTTTGACATTAAGTCATTGTGACTTCAATTGACATTGGCGCTTTGTAATTTGACATTAGAAAGAAATTATCAGAAAAGAACTTCATGATACTTTTAATAGCTTTTAGTGGCTATTGTAATTTATTATCTACTTCCTGATAATCCCCATCAGTACCATTATAGTTGCAATGAACAAACAGACATATGCAAAAACATCCCCGTTCGCTGCATAAAAACTTTTCTCATGAGCAACAGATATGTTCTCTGTCAGTGAGGCCTTAACAAATATATCGCTTTTCTTCTTTACCCTTCCGCGAGAATCAATAAAACCTGAAATGCCGGTGTTTGCAGACCTTGCAACAGGGACCCTGTTTTCAATTGCCCTGAACACTGCCATCGAAAAATGCTGATAAGGAGCTGATGTACGGCCAAACCATGCATCATTCGTAACTGTCACGATCAGGTTGGCGCCTCTGTCGATGAACTTCCGGACCAGGCCCGGAAAGGCTATCTCATAACATATCAGGTTGCCTATGTTCGCAAATGGAGTTTGCATGACTTTCACTTCTTCACCCCTGACAAAATCTCCTACTGCTGTGACCAGTTTTTTTACAAAAGGAAAAAGCTTGCCCATTGGCACATACTCCCCAAAAGGGACAAGATGGATTTTGTCATATACCTCAATGGCTTCAGTCCCGGGAGACAGCATGATGACACTGTTGGACAGCAGGAACTTGCCCTTCTTACTTCCTTTAACAAGCACGCTTCCGATAAGCATATGCGTGTTTATCTGCTTTTGGAGGTCTGTGATTTCATTGGTAAGGTCTTCGTCATAACCGAATAGAAAAGGCAGCGCTGACTCAGGCCATACAACCAGATCAGGTTTTTCTGATGCAGCAGCCAGAGTAAGGTCCTTATATGTGTCAATGACCTCACGCTGATGATCCCTGTCCCATTTCTTGTCCTGATCAATATTCCCCTGCAAAACGCTGACTTTAATTTTTTCATTATGATCAATATGT
>CALZJD010000331.1 GCA_945787795.1 Thermodesulfovibrionia bacterium
AGACTCTGCTAAGATAGACCTCCTCTACCAGTCTACGAGCTGGGAGTACATCCAGTTCCTGTATCTGGCGAATGACGGCTCTGTTCCATTCCTGGCGAGTGAAGGCATGACAATGCTCGAGGCATGGCTGAACACCGGTATGTCATATCCGCATGTCATGGCTTCTACGATATGGCGTGAATGAGCGACATATACATCCACTGAGCCAGGATTTCAAATGATATCATTAATGTTGCTCCTTTAAATATTTTTTTATTTTTTTATAACGTCGCGCTCAGTGAATCGAACCCTTGAAGATAATAACATGGTGAAAGATAGTTTGAATATTAAAAAACATAGGGAGCCCAATTCATCAATGCTGGTTCGATTTCACTGCAGCTGCTTGTTATGTTCCTATTATTTCGTTCAGCCCCTCAATTATATGAACTAGCTCTTCCGGAGAAGATCTTCCCATCTTCTTACCTATTCTTTCCACAGATAGAGTTCTGATCTGGCTAATCTTTACCCATGAACGTTTAGGTAATTTCCCGGTCTTTAATTCAAGTGTCAAAGGAAATCCGGCGCGCTGAGGTTGACTTGTGAGAGCTATGGTTATAACAGTGCCGGAACGCTCGTTAAAAATATCATGGCTTAAAACTAATACAGGCCTTAAGCCAGCTTGTTCATGTCCCCTTACAGGATTAAGGTCGGCCCATCGAATGTCACCCCTCAGTATTCGGGCCATTCTCTTAAATCCTCAGATAGTCCTTCATCAGCCATAGCCTGCTCGAATGATGGATCAAGTTTTGCACATTCTTTTGCCAAACGACTTTTAGTTATTTTCTGTAATTTTTCTTTTACTGCTTCTTGAATAGCCTGGCTACGATTCATAAATTTATGTTTTTTAATAAGATTGTTTCATCTAATGTGATAGCTATTTTTGTTTTACTCATATGTCACCTCCATGGTATTACTATATATCATACCATAGGATATTTCAAGTATTTTTTCTGAAACATAATCGCAAAATTCTCTGATGCCTGCCATGTAAGACATCAACATGCTCAAAAGACAGTTTGTAATTAATAAACTAATCAAAACCAAACCGACACTGCTGGCAGGCATTCAGAGCAATGACAGGTTATGCTTTGCTTGTTTCTAACTCTTCTTCAATGCGTTCAGCCAGGAAAATCTTCAGTAGTGATTGATATGGAACGTCTCTCTTATTCGCAAGCAGTTTCAATTCCTCTAACATAGATTCAGGAAGACGCAGGGAGATTGTTTTTATTGAAGGCTTAAGTTTTGACAAAACCACCTTCTTGCCCTGGTTCCAATCGATATAATCGGTTGAATCATGTGTAGCCCAAAACTCTCTTTCTTTGTCTTCATTCTTAAATTTTGGGATTCTCTTTTTCATAAGACTGATACACCTTCCTTTCTTTACGACTCATATTTCTTGCGGATATTACTCTAATTCTATCTTTACGTATAGTAAATGCGACAAATAGCAGACGATTAATATCGGTATGTCCAAGTGCATAATATCGTTTCTCTTTTTTTAAATGTTTTTCATCATCTGCTACAATTAATGGCAGATTAAAGAATATTTGCTCGCATTCAGATGGAGTAACATAATGCTTATTCCATATCTTGTCAGCATTATGATTATCCCATTCAAAACCCGTACTATTAAGTAAATCTTTATGATCTGCCATTATTTATTAGTATATATCTATCATATACAACCGTCAAGTGATATTTTTAATTTTTTAGGCATAACGTGAAGCTCTGTGAATCGAACCATGAAAGACATAAAAGTGCAAAAAACTGATTTGCAAACAACAACTCAAATAATGTCAAAAAAGTTGCCGCTGGTTCAATTTCACAGCAGCGTTTTGTTATACCTCTTTTTTGGACAACAACTTAATTATATGCTTTGCCAGATTTTCGTTGATTTCTCGATGGCGGGGAATAGGTTGAGATATTTTTGTGTTTGGATTCTGATACCAGTCATGTCGTCCACCATGTCTGATAAATTTACAGCCTATCCCCTCAATTTTCTTGATTAAGTCTTTTCTTTTCACGAGACATTAAGCTCGGCTACTCGTCTGACACAAGGGATTTCACCACTGGACAGTTCATTGAATATATCTTTTAAATTTTCTTTTAATTCTTCCAGTGATTCGCCCTGAGACATATAATCCGGATATTCTTCCAGATATCCGACCCACATCCCCTGATCTTCCCAGTAAACATATTTTCTTGATTCCATGATCTACCTCGTATTATTTGATTTCCTATATTTTAATAAATATGCCTATTTTATGCATTTATTTTTGTGTATCGTAAAGATGATGGATGCAGACCATGAAGCACAAACAAGAGCAATAAAGCCGATTTGCAGACTATAAAATACTCACACTCTAAAAAGTCACCGCTGGTCTATTCCTATCCATCGCCTTGTTGGGCAGTCTTTTATTAAACTGCCCTCAGCTTTAACGGCCTGATTTCCTTTAATGCTTTTGATTCATTCAGTCTTGCTCTGTATAAATCCCAGCGCAACTGAAGGTTCATCCAGAAATCCTCTGAAACCC
>CALZJD010000332.1 GCA_945787795.1 Thermodesulfovibrionia bacterium
TGAAGAGGACAGGCACTATTATCCCATGTCATATTTGAAGAACAGGCTGAGTGTTGCCCTTGCCGGCAGAGTGGCTGAAAAAATTATATTCAATGATCTCAGTACAGGCGCCCAGAATGATCTGAAACAGGCGTCTTCATTAGCTGAAAAAATGGTTGCCCAATGGGGGATGAGTGACAAGGTCGGCCCTGTCAGCCTGGGCAGAGGGGAAGAACATCCGTTTCTGGGAAGAGAGCTTGCCTCGCCCAAACACTACAGTGATGACCTGGCATGGCTGATGGACCAGGAAATTCAGCGGATAATAATGGAAGCAGAAGTAAAGGCAGAAGAAATTTTAAATGCCAATAGAACTGTCCTTGAGAATCTCGCACAAGCCCTTCTTAAAGAAGAGGTCCTTGATAAGGAAGATGTAGACAGGATAATTAAGGAAACAAAAGAATCATCCAGCTAACATAGCCTTATTCAACTAATCAACTCTTACTGCCATAATAACCAATGCACAATATAATTAACCAGGAATTTAATTTACAGCAGGATTTAATTTATCTGAATCACGCTGCAGTGTCGCCCTGGCCTGCAAGAGCAGCTAAAGCAGTTCAGACGTTTGCTGAGGCAAATATGATCGAAGGGTTTATCCTGAATGGCTTAACAGGGAAGCAGAATTGCGCAGGCAGGCCATGTGTCTGCTGAATGCCCCATCATCAGATGATATTGCCCTGCTCAAAAACACCTCTGAAGCATTGTCAGTTGTTGCTTATGGTCTTGACTGGAAAAAGGGTGACAATATCGTAAGCAGCAATCAGGAATTTCCATCAAACAGGATCGTCTGGGAATCCCTTGCTTCAAAAGGGGTGGAGTTTCGTGAGGCTGATGTGGGCAGCAGCAGCTCTCCTGAAGACACCCTGTTCTCATGCGTTGATAAAAAAACAAAGTTAATTACTATCAGCTCTGTCCAGTTTGGAACAGGTCTGAGAATGGACCTTAAACAGATAGGAGAGTTTTGCGAGCAGCGATCAATTCTGCTGTGTGTTGATGCTATTCAGAGCCTTGGGGCAGTTCAATTTGATGTTCAGGACATGAACGCAGATTTTGTCATGGCCGACGGACATAAATGGATGTTTGGACCTGAGGGCCTCGCAATTTTCTATACTAAACCGGAAGCAAGAGACAGATTAAACCTTAATCAATACGGATGGCATATGGTTGAGTCACTGGGAGATTTTGACAGAAGAGAATGGCAATCAGCCACGACTGCCCGCCGCTTTGAGTGCGGCAGTCCCAACATGCTCGGTATCCATGCCCTTAATGCCAGCCTTTCACTGCTGCTGGAAATTGGCATGGAACGTGTTGAAAAGCAGCTCCTCAAAAGAAGTGAGTATTTAATTGGAAAGATCAGTGCTGCTGATAATCTTGAATTAATCACATCAGGTGCAAAAAACAGATATGCAGGCATTATTACGGTCAAAAAAGTTGATGCTGCAAACGAAAGACTTTTTCAATATTTAAATGATAACAATATTTTCTGCGCCCTTCGCGGCGGAGGCATCCGACTGTCACCACACTTTTATACACCGATTGAACATCTTGATCAGGCTATCGAAATTATCCTTAACTATTCCTAAACAGTCATGACTCATGGATTAGATCAAGCTTTATTAAATACTTAAGATAACTCTTGGGAAGTTTCGTTAGTTCAAGACCAAATCCGTCGTAGCAATCCCCATGCTTTACTACCCGTACTACTCTGCCCGGTATTCTGAGCAACTCTCCTTTAAGGGGAATACGGATTTCATACGCAGGATTTACAGGCGAAGAGATTGAAGGTTTTATGTACATGCCCTTTTCAGAGCAGTTAATAAGCGTTCCGAATCGTTTTGTTTTATCATATGAGAATATTACTTCCTGGCCTGCTTTAATCCTCCTACAAACTCGTTTCTCCATGGCTTACGCCCCCTGTTTATAAGCCTCTCTTTATGGATACATATATAACATTATCTGTCTGAGCAGTCAATTTAATAAATCTAATATGGATATAAAAAGAGATGAGTACATTCAGACATACCTGGATACGGATAATTGCTTGTGAGGTACCCTGTGGCAGAGACCACAGGGTTTAATAATTATAAAAATAAAGTGCCTGTACGGCAGACTTGAAGCTGACTGCTATCTTAAGAACTATGTAATTATAAAAACTAAACAGAGGCCTAATTGAGTGTGTTGATAAAATTCCTGTATTCATCCGGAGGATTCAGAATTTCCAGTCCCACGCTGTTTGTCAAATCTTCGGGTGAGTTATCAAAAGACCACT
>CALZJD010000333.1 GCA_945787795.1 Thermodesulfovibrionia bacterium
CGGAGCAATGGCCAAAGAAGACGGCCTTGAGCTTTCAGAGGCTCACTGGGAAGTCATCAAGTTTCTCAGAGATTACTTTGAGAAATACCAGATTGCGCCAATGATCAAAATCCTCACAAAAGAGCTTAAGAAGAAATACGGTAAGGATAAGGGCAGCACCAAGTATCTCTATGAGCTCTATCCTGCCGGTCCTGCAAAGCAGGCATGCAGATACGCCGGTCTTCCAAAACCGACTGGCTGCGTATAAGATTAACCAGTGTCAACCAAGGGGGTTGAGGCCTTTCCGGGCTTCAGCCCTTTGATTGCAAATGCAGCATTTCCCTGTCCTGTTTTTACACTTATGAAGATATACGATCTATTAGCAGAGAAAAAAACGGTTGTATTAAAACAATGGTTTGATCTCATTGTAGAAACTTACCCGGAAGAAACCACCAGCTTTTTAAAAAGCCAGAACGCACAGACCCGCAATCCAGTAACCCAGGCAATATATGAAGGCATTGAAGGGGTCTTTAATGGGCTGGTAAACAAAGCTGATGCAGGCAAGCTCGATATGTATCTTGATAATATCATCAGGGTCAGGGCAGTACAGGATTTTTCTCCTTCTGAAGCGGTAAGTTTTGTATTCTCTCTGAAGCAGGTAATACGAAACGAACTGGAGAAAGAGATTTGTGATCAGGCAATGTTCAAAGAGTTGCTGGCCCTGGAATCAAGAATAGATTCTCTTGCCAATACGTCTTTTGAGATTTATATGAAGTGCCGTGAGAAGCTCTACGAAATCAAGGCTAACGAAGTGAGGAACTGGACCTACAGGGCACTGCATAAAACCAGGCTGTACAAGGAAGTCCGGACCGAGGAATAACAGTTCCGGTCCAGTGGCTCTTCAATTAATTTAAAACTTAGTTAACGCTGTTACTAGTTTTACTCTGTAAAATTTAAGGGGGTAGATATGGGAATATTTTTTTCCTTCTCCGTTGTTATAGCACTCACCGTGATTGCCTTTGCCGGTGTTGGGATCGCAGGTATGCAGGCTGAAAGTTTTTAAGTGGGGCCGTTCGCCGGTTCCCTTTCGCATTCCCACTACATGTGGTCAGCAGCAATCCCTGCCCTGGATCAAGCACAGCAAGTTTGACAATCCTCAGACAACAGGACAGGTTATCGTCAGAATGGCTCTGGAAGTGTTCCTTTTCAGGTCACTCTTCAGGAATCTCAGGACAGAGATGAATAAGGGAAGGGTCACATACGGATCAGACATGGTGCTATGGCTTGCCGGTCTTGTTTTTCATATTTCTTTTTTCATCGTGTTAATCAGGCACCTGAGGTTCTTTCTGGAACCAGTGCCGGCCATGATCAACATGATCGACGCACTTGACGGTTTTGTGCAGGTCGGAGTGCCCCACCTTCTGTTAACAGGGGTTCTTCTTGTTGCAGCCGGGGGATTTCTTTTCTACCGCAGAATAAATAATTCACAGGTAAGACATATTTCTCTCCCTGCTGATTACTTTCCCCTGCTTCTCATCATAGGGATTGCACTCTCCGGAATTATCATGCGTTACTTTGTAAAGGTTGATATCGTGAGCGTAAAGGCCCTTACACTGGGACTGGTCAGCCTGAGTCCCAGGGTTCCCGCTGGTATTGGAGTTATCTTTTATATTCATCTATTTCTTATAAGCACTCTGCTGGTATACTTCCCTTTCAGCAAACTCATGCATATGGGGGGCGTCTTCCTCAGTCCGACCAGGAACCTGGCGAATAACAACCGTGAGGTAAGACATGTAAACCCTTGGAACTATGATGTAAAAGTCCATACCTATGCAGCGTATGAGGACGAGTTCAGAGAAAAAATGAAAGAGGCAGGAATACCTGTAGAAAAGGAGTAAGGATATGGCAAACGAACCAACACCGGAAGAATTAGTACAAGTAGATTACGAAGCGCCAAACAAGGATTGGACAGAAACTCCTGTAGAATTCAAAAAAGGTATATATTGCTACGGATCAAGACCGGCCTACCTTGAAGCAGTAGGTTTCCCCAATCCCAGAGAGTGGAGCCCGGCTGATGAAGACTGGAAGCTTCCTGAAAACTGGAAGGAGATAGTGCTTGAGGCCATGGAGGACATGTTAAGCAAGTACCGCTCTTTCAGGCTCTTTATGGACATCTGTGTAAGATGCGGGGCATGTGCGGATAAATGTCATTTTTATATAGGATCCGGCGATCCCAAGAACATGCCTGTTCTCAGGGCCGAACTTATCAGGTCCATTTACAGAAAATACTTTACCATAGGCGGAAAACTGTTAGGTAAAAAGGCAGGTGCTAGAGAGCTGACAGTTGATGTAATCAAGGAATGGTGGTATTACTTTTATCAGTGCACAGAGTGCCGCCGATGTTCAGTGTTCTGTCCCTATGGCATTGACCAGGCAGAAATAACCATGGTCGGCAGGGAAATACTTAACCTGCTCGGACTTCAGACAGACTGGATCGGGGGACCGGTTGCAAACTGCTACAAAAAAGGTAACCATCTCGGTCTTGAGCCCCATGCGATAACAAGTAATATTGAATATCTTGTAGATGACATTGAAGAGATAACAGGTATCACATTAGAGCCCACATTTAACAGAAAAGGGGCAGAAATTCTTTTTGTTACTCCCTCCGGA
>CALZJD010000334.1 GCA_945787795.1 Thermodesulfovibrionia bacterium
GAATTCGGTGATCAGATCCCTGAACCCAAAGGCCGCAGATTAATGCTTGCGTAATATAGAAGCCAGACCAATCATCCCCACACCTCAAGGCAGACTGGCCTTCGCTTAATTTTAATATTAAATGGCATACCCCGCCGAGGTGTCTTCTGTATCCCCCATATCCAGCGACATCACTGATTAAATTACCGGGAAAACACAACCTTGCTTTTTTCATGGATGCAAATTCAGAGGCAATGTCTCAACCTGATAGGAAAACCATAAAGATTGAGGTTGTTGATACAGGTGGCTTCCTGAGAAATCTTGGGCTTATTTTCTAACTAGCCCCCATGGGCAGCATTAATAATATCCATTAATTTCGTTATAATGATGTCATGTTCATTACGACGAACTAAATCAATGGGACGTTCCATATCTAAAGCTTTGTTTGGGGAATTAAACCACTCCTGTATTTCAGAAATCGAGCTTTCACTATCAGTAAGTCCCAGGAGAAGTGTATATATTTGATCCAACTTTTTCCAAAATTCATAAAGTTTTTTATTCCGAATTTTTATGAATTTTTTCCTGGCGTTAAAATGTTGTGAAACTATTTGCCTGCTTGTGCCAGAAGCAGAAACAACGGTTGCCTGGTCTATATTCAGGGCTTTAGCAAAGCCTTTAATATTCATTCCACCATCTGCATTAATAAATGGAGAGCTGGGCATCATTGTTTCTTTAAGAGCTGCTTTCATTTTAACCTCCTTAATATCACGTCACGTATTAAATATAGCATTATGTCAAAATTATGTCAATCTTTGTCAATTTTATATCAATATTAAGTCAATATTAAGTCAATTAACATAGATGGTAAGTTTGGCGTTTTTGCATTTACTTTTCTTGACTTACACAACCCCGCCCTTCCAGAGGCACATATATGTCCCCAGTGGCTCTCCGTGTTTTCATTGATTTGCCGTATGAGCTCTGCGCCCCGTTTCAGGTATTCAGTTTTGTCCAGCCTGTTTCTTCGTCTGTCAGCCATTAAGTACAGCGGCATTTCAATTTTAAAGTTACGATTTGACCCCAAGTACATCGAGTAATGACAATATGAGATTGATTTTTCACAGAATTTTAAGGATTGATCCCCAATCACTGTGGTATAATTTCCCGATATGGATATCAAGAAATTAGTAAAACCGAATGTTCTTAAACTCAAGGCATACAAAGCAGAGGATATCCCCTGCAAAGTCAAGCTTGATGCCAATGAAAGCCCCTATGGTTTCAGGGTATTACATGATGTTAAAACAAATAAACCGGATCCCGAAGCAAAGGAGCTCAGAAAACTTTTCGCAAGAGGACTGAAAATCAGGGCTGAAAATGTCCTGCATGGTAATGGTTCGGATGAACTTATCTATAATCTTATTACAACTTTTGGCGGGCCTGTGCTGTATCCAGTTCCCACGTTCTCGATGTACGGGATAATTGCTCAGGCACTGGATGAGAAATTTATTGGCATTCCTCTTGATGAGAAGTTTGATATTGATATGGATGGGATGAATAGGCACATGAATAAACTCAAACCGAAAATTATTTTCTTGAGTTCTCCGAACAATCCAACCGGCAACAGTTTTTCTTCTGATCGTGTTTTGCAGATCATTAAAAGAACAAAAGGGATTGTGGTTGTTGACGAGGCATATCAGCAGTTTTCCCGCAGGAAATCCGTTATCCCCTTATTAAAGAAACACAGGAACCTTGTAATTCTGAGGACATTAAGCAAAATCGGGCTGGCCGGGCTTCGCACAGGCTTTATGATTGCTCATACGGACGTTGTCAATGAGGTGAATAAGGTAAGGCTGCCGTTTAATTTAAACTCACTTTCGCAAAAGGTTGCCATTGATACTTTAAATAAACCCGGGGAACTAACATCCCGCATCAGCACAATTGTTGCCGAGAGAAAAAGGCTTTTTAACGAGATGACAATAATGGATGGTGTCATGCCATTTCCGTCAGATGCCAACTTTATTCTGTTTCGCGTCAACAATCCGGATTTATTCTGTTTCGCGTCAACAATCCGGACAAATTGTACAGAGACCTGCTTAAGAGGGGCGTGCTTATCAGAAACATGAAAGACATTGCCGGTGGATGTTTAAGAGTCACGGTAGGCAGGCCAGCTGAAAATAAAATTTTTTTGAAAAATCTGAAACAATTGCTATAATTGTTAAAAAATTACGGAGGATGAAATGCCGAGAAAAGCCACTGTCTCAAGAAAGACAAAAGAGACAACAATAAAACTCAGTGTAAACCTTGAAGGGAAAGGGGACTTTCAGGTAAATACAACGGTGCCCTTTGTCGACCATATGTTCAGCCTTATGTCCAAACACGGACACCTCGATCTGAATGTCCAGGCAAAGGGAGATACAGACGTTGACTATCATCACCTGATTGAGGACCTTGGCATTGTCCTTGGGGAAGCGATCAAAATAGCCCTCGGCGAAAAGCTCAGGATACGACGTTATGGTGAGGCAATGACCCCGATGGATGAGACCCTGGCACAGGTTGTTATTGATCTGAGCGGCAGACCCTATCTGGTGTACAAAGTTAAATTCCCTGAAGGGAGTTCACAGATCCAGAACATTCCTGTATCCATATTTAATGATTTTTTCAGGGCGCTCTCAAACGGCGCCGGCATGAATCTTCACATCAATCTGCAATATGGAAGGGATGCTCACCACATACTTGAAGCGATTTTCAAGGGTTTTGGGCGGGCGCTCAGGATGGCGTCAGAGGTGCATCCTCATGGCAAGGGTGTGCCTTCTACCAAAGGGACACTGTAAAAGAAATCCCAATAATCAAATTCCACATGACAAAGCAGGCACAGATTCATTTTTTTAGTTCACGAATTGATAAAAGATTCAGAACGGATGGCCAAAATTTTTGGAAGCATGTTTATGTTTGTGTTAAAATCTGGCTTGGTCTACTGATAATTATTCCAATGTCTGTTTATAAAGGAGGATGTCATGAGCATTAAAAGGATAGGTATTATCACAAGCGGCGGTGATTGTGGTGGTTTAAATGCGGTCATTAAAGGTGTGGCTCGTAAGGCCTATGACATGGGAATTGAGTCGGTGGTGATTCCCAATGGGTATGCAGGGCTATATAACCTGATAGATATGGATAATGTTGTGGTGCTCAATGCAGACAGAGTGAGTAAAATTGAAGCATCTCTTGCCGGATCTGAAGCAGGGCATTCAAGGGTAAAGATCAGCAAGATAGATGATCCTGATAAATATGAAAGAATTAAAAAGGGTTTAAAAAAGTTTGAAATAGACGGACTGATCATTAGTGGTGGTGATGATACGGGCAGTGTTGTTGTGGATCTTTCCGAGCAGGGGATCCCCTGTGTGCATGTTCCCAAAACCATGGATCTGGATCTTCAGCCGTATAGTGTTGGCGGTGATTCCGCTATCAACAGGATAGCTATTTTTACAAGAGACCTGAAAACGACCGGTATGAGTCACAACCGCATTCTGATCATGGAGGTGTTTGGCAGATACGTAGGTCATACTGCATTCAGGGGAGGCATTGGCGCCGAGGCTGACTGTATTCTCATCCCTGAAGTTCCCGTTGACTTTAAAATTGTATATGAACACATGAAGAAAACATTCTTTGCCCGTATAGAAAGAAGCGATGTTAAGGCAGGGACATATATGATTGTTGTTGCAGAAGGCCTCTCC
>CALZJD010000335.1 GCA_945787795.1 Thermodesulfovibrionia bacterium
CGCAAACATCGTAAAAGCTAGCAATTGCTTTTCGTATGCAAATTATTTAATTAGCAGACGTTTGTCTTTCAGACACCCGTCCGTGATCTAAACGTTATATGGAAAGAATAAATAATAAGAGATCATTAGGCGTAGCTGCTCTAGGCTTTATATTTTTGGGAGCTGCAGTCCTGCCAATAAGCTATTCATTCTTCAGAAAGCTTTATACGTTTATATCCTGGCAACATTTTTTCATAGTTATCATGCCGCAAATTATTATCTATTCAGTTTGCAGTCTAGTCGTTTTTAAAATGTGGCGTAAACTTTCTCTATGGCAAAAATCGGTATTAATTGGTATCGGTATTCAAACCCTATTGCTACTCTTTTTAGCGATAATATTCGACTTGCTTATTGACAGATCATTATCTTTAATCGTATCAAGGAGTTTAATGACTCTAGATATTATTCTCTCACCGTTAACATTTCTTTACAGTAAAATCATAATCTCACAGAGAGCCATCCATAATGAATCAGGAGTTAGCATTATAACTTACCATTGGGAATCTGGGCTGCTATTTCCTTTGTTGAGATTGATTTATGGTGGAACGGTAGGGGGGTTAGTTGGTAAGTTGATAGCGTTAAATAAGAAAAGGCAGTTAATGAGCATATAACAAATAGATGCTCATGAATTCTCAACCGCAAGACCGTTTTTGACTTTGATTGATTTGAAGTTTGAAAATAGTTTATTAGCTCTTTAATATCATATAGGTTGAGAATCAGAGATCAGATCGTTAGCTTTAAAAAAAGTATATGAACAATATCATTGCCTTTTGTGAAAATTCAGCTTGTGGAGCAATATTTGAATATCAGAAATTGATTGGTGGCAAGGGTTCCGCTGATATTGAGATGTCGAATGTGAGGGTTGGCCCATGTCCAAAATGCGGTAGCTCTGGCGTTGTTCCTGATGGTGTTTATAAATATGCAAATAATGTCATTAATTTTTTGACAGGGCCATCCTCTAGCATTGAAGCGTTAAAACAAGTTGAAGCGATACTGAAAAAAGCAAAAAAAGAAGGAGCATCAAAAGAAGAAGTAATATCAGAAATAGAAAAGGCATCGCCAGACACAGCTAAGGCTTTAAGAGACGTCCCCTCTGGGCCTAGTTATATTCAATGGCTCATGCTTATTATTGCGATAATCAGTGTAGCAATTCAAGCGCATACTTCCTACTTCAAGGAAGATACCAACTTAGAAGATAAAGTTATCGAACATCTTCTTGAAGAAAACAAAAGTCTGAACGATGAAATTCGAACATATGAAAGAAAAGAACCCAAAGTTCCTCGAAATGCACCATGCCCATGTGGTAGTGGCAAGAAGTATAAGAAATGTTGTGGATTAACAAAAATATAAAAAGCTAACACTTATTAGACCTCCGTATGTCAAGCACAAAGACTCCCCGTAACGGATTTTTGGAGAAAATTCGTCAATCAGTCAGCGATACGAGTACGTCTGCACCAAACACTTATAGAGGTTCTATAGTCAGTCTGTGCACTTCTTAATAGAAGCAAAGCCAAGCTGACGACAGCAGAGGAGGAGTTACCCTTGATCCCCTGCGACCTGGAAATTAATTCGTGCCCTTGTGCCGTCCTATTCAAAATGCGCAGGTTATAGCATCCAGCTATTCCAGTTATATCCGGGACCGGGTAAGGGGCAGAACACGACATGGACCATTATTTTGATCCATGGTTTTAATCGTATCGCCATATATGTAATTTCTGTAGGCCGGGCGTCCAATCAAAACGGACGGGTGCAGGGCATTTGATCCCTAATGCTCAGTTCACGGTCAATGCCGTAGACGCATGGTTATTTAATGCATTTAATCAGGCCTGTCTGCCGACAGGCAGGCTCTGCCCCATGTTGCACCAGTTAGACGTTCGGCTCGCCCGGCCTGTATTTCATTTCTTATTCAGAAACTTCTCTATATTGAATACCTCTTTCCTTTTAAGCATGTAATAAACAGTCCTGCCGATTTTATGAGCGACAATAGATAGTGCCTTTCCCTTTCCGTGTTTTCTCTCAAGCTTTTCCTTATACTTTTTAACTTCCGGGATTTCTCTGAGCATCAATACTGCTGCCTCTGAAAAAGCCCACTTCAGATGAGCATTGCCGATCTTCCTGCCAGAATGTCCGTACATTTTCCCGGCTGATTCTTTTGAAGGTTTTACCAGTCTGGAATATGAAACAAAGTCCTGAACCCGGGGAAATCTCTTTATGGTATGAATCTCATACAGGATAATCAGACTAAGCGTATCACCAATGCCGGGAATGGTTCTTACCCGAAATAAAGAATCCCCGTCATGAACCTTTGCCTTTTTCGCGATGTGATACTCAAGCTTTCTCAAAAGAGAGCTGTAATGATCAATAAGCAACAGGTTCACTTCCATGCTCTTTTGCACACATTCATCTTTGAATTCTTCAATGAGCCCGTCACGGTTTGCTTTATAGCGTATGTTCTTCGCAAAAAGAGGCAGATTGTATTGATGACGTGTGTTCTGTATATGGGCAAGGAGTTCTGCCCGCTTTCTCATTAAGTGATTTCTTCTCCGCATAAGGTCACGCGTTGCCCGCATCTCCGGTGGATACACATAAGCCATGGGAATATTGCCTCCACGCAGAAGATAGGCAATCTTATAAGCATCGATCCTGTCATTCTTTGCCTTGCCTCCATGAATGGCTTTCATATACAACGCATGTCCCAATATAAAGGCAATATTCTCCTTTGCACACAGATCAGCCAGCCAGTACCAGGTGAACATGCATTCTGCTGATACCACTATATCATCACGGTATTTATCAATTGCCTTGAGAAATGCAGCTGGATTAGACTTGATGTTTTTTTGCTTGACTATCCGTGCCTCCTTGTCAATAATACACACATACATGGTTTTGGCGTGGAGATCAACTCCACAATAATGTTTGTGTTGCGTACTGTAAAATCTCATACAGACCTCCTTTTAAGAATGTTTTTGGGTTATTCCATCATACTGTATTCCAGTATGATGAGGAGGTCTTTATTAGTATCAATT
>CALZJD010000336.1 GCA_945787795.1 Thermodesulfovibrionia bacterium
GAGTTTGCATGTGAGCTTAATCCGGACATAGCCAATTTTCACGCCCTTACCCCGTTTCCGGGAACAGAACTTTATGACAACCTCGACAAATATGGTACCATGTCCGATGACCTGTCTGACTTCACATATCAGGGGGCAGCATTTGTCCCTTATACCATGACCCGGGATGAAGTCGCCAGTTTGAGACAGCTGGCGTTTAAGAAATTCTATTCCAGACCAGGTTATATTTTCAGGAAGGTGCTTGCATTGCGCAGTATTAATGATGCAAAGGCGGTGCTGAAGGGTGCCAGGAGCATATTCTGGCTCTGGGTAAAAAATGATGTCTTTCACCGCAGCGCCTCTTAATTATTTATAACACCTCTATTAAACACTCCACAGACGAAAATCAGGTCATATTCATCTTTTCACTGGATTTTACCGTTGATTTCACATATAATTTTCTGGAACTTATAAACTTATAGATAATAAAGGAGAATGGTATGGCATCAACAGTAGATGAAATCACGATCAATTACAAGGAAGATGATGAACTGATAGTCAAGGAACTTGATAAGGAGATCCTGTCAAAGGGGGCATGGGCTACCATCCTGTTCAGATATCAGCAGTTAGACCGGAAAACTAAAGAGTACGGGAAGGAACTCTATACAATCCGCAGGTACCAGAAGCGGGGAGACTCTTATAATCAGAAATCAAAGTTCAATATATCCAGTAAGGACCAGGCCAGCAAAATAATCGCTATATTGCAGAAATGGATACAGGAATCCGAGTAATTCTTTTTCATATTCATGACATGCTGTACGTCCTGCCGGTCATAACAACTACTAAACACCATTGAGGGCCTGACAATCAGGCCCTTTTTATTTGTTTTATCCATGTTCCTCAAAGTCTCTGCCGGATTATGCTCATCTGCTGCTGACAGCATAGCGCACATGGCATTGACGGGATGATGTAATTGTGATAAATACAAACTATATGAAACATGCATATTCTGATGACTCATGAGGTCATTCACTTCTCTTTATTTATGAAAAGGCATCGCATGAAATATTTTAATGACAGAAACCATGCAGTCAGATACGCACGGAAATTTGGACAGATCGCTGTCAACAGGGGATTTATTAATAAGGATCAGGTGATGGAAGCACTGACAGAACAACTGTCTCTTCACTCCTTCCGAAGGCTCAGGCCGCATAAATTAATAGGGGAGATCCTTTTTGAAAATGGCTGGATTACCTTAAAACAGATCGAGATTGTACTGGAAGAAATATCCCGGGATCAAAACAGCGTTATAGTAGTGGCGCTGTATGCAACGCCCCTACAAAAGGCTTTTAATTAATTTAATAAAGCTGGGAGGAGGATCAATGACCTCCATTCCCATGCTGGTTGTCATTCCCTTGGAAGAACTCTTCTTGATACGGAGCCACCTGATGCGGCATTGAAGGGTAAGATATACTCCAAGTGTGGATTGCACCTCAAGCTTGAGAAGGCTGCCTTTTGTGCAATTTATGGTGCTTTCAGGAAAGGTGGTATTTAATACAAACATGCCCACCCCTTTTCCTGAAATATTTATTACAAACCCGGAATGTTTTTCCCCGGCTACAATCAGGTTGGTCGGCAAGTGCACCGCCTTCCTCACCGGACGTTCCATTACACCTTCCTTGACAATGTGTTTCTCAAATCTGCTACTCATAATGTAGTACTTCTCCTCAGTTCAAAAACTGACCCCTGTCTCAACCTTTTCTTGCCCCAAATAATCATTATGTATATTTATCGGTAAGACTCGTGAAAAAATTAAATCAGTTCATTTGCCTTCATAATATCTTCACAGTTTTTCCCTATTCTATAATTATCAATTGTTACAGATGAATGGATATTAATCCTTTCATCTCCCCTACAGGCAGCCAGCCCCCCCTGGCTGCCTTTCTAATTTTTCTTAATAATCAATATCTTTCTCTCATCTATACCCACTTTTCAGGGGGTATAACCTTTTTCCTGAAAAAGATGTTTTATCTTAAGCTGGCTGTATTTTCAGATAATTAAGCTTCCCGCCTTCAAGGCAGAGCATCAAAGACCTGTTTGGCCTGTCTTTCAGTCTACATCCTTTACTATATGCTCCAGTTGAAAATAAAAATCTCCTGCCCGTATGTTATACCATACATATTTAGAACTCAACAATTAAAGAGATCCGGTCTCTCCCCAAAAAAACGTTCGATATCAATCACTAATGAAATAGAAATTTGACTGGCATGTTAATTGCAAATTGAAAAATTTTATTTAACTCAGCAGTTTTCACATTATTGTAAAGATTCAACATAAGACTGCCGATAAAATAGTTATTCAAAGGGAGATAAATATTATGGATAAACTGAATTGCTGGGAGATTAAAAAGTGTGGCAGAGAGCTGGGTGGAGAAAATGTTTCTCATCTAGGAGTTTGTCCCGCGTCCACGTTCACATCAAAAAACGGAGTCAATGGCGGCACCAATGCAGGAAGATCATGCTGGTCGGCAGAAGGTACCATCTGTTGTGCAAAGACTGTTGGCACGTACTCTTCCAAGCTGGAAAGCTGCGTGGGATGTGAAGTCTTTTTACTAATCACCGCTGAAGAGGGACTAAATTATATCGAGTTATTCAATGAACACTCGATGGCACATGCTCATCTGGCACTGAAATAACTGGACTGGAAAACAGGGTGTCATTAAAAAAGGATTCAAGTGTTTGTTTTCCAGCGTCTTAATACGTGCCTTGAACATCCTACTTATCACTGCCAAACCTTTAATCCCTTGTATTTAGTATCTGTTGCGGAAACTGTTTTTTTGTCACCCTGAATTTATTTCAGGGTCTCACAACTCGCTGCAAACATGAGATTCTGAAACAAGTTCAGAATGACAGGTATGAGAATCTTGACTT
>CALZJD010000337.1:0-1686 GCA_945787795.1 Thermodesulfovibrionia bacterium
CTCTAAGCGGACCAGAAAATCTTCGGTTCCATGCCGTGTCCATATGGTTTATTTCAGATCTCATGGTTATTAACCAGCCCCTTTGTGGCTCACGCCATGTGTGGTGTGTGGGGTCGTGTCTGCACATTTTACAACCGAGTGGTGTCTGGTCTACGATCTTCAGTGGATGGTGTCATGTCAAAACATTTCACAGCTAATAGCTGTCAGCAAAAGACAATTACGAATTAAGAAAGACCGTGATGTGTGTTCAGGACCTGATCTTTCATCATGAGAGGTTTTCTGGTAATCTATTAAGATAACGGTCTCAGAAAGGTTTTTTATGTTGGATTGGATAACTGATAACTGGTTCCCGATATTATTAATAGGGGCATTTATTGCCTTGCAGCTTTCAGGTCACGGATGAGGAAGTTCATGTCATATCGGGGATGATGACGAACAAAAAAAGAATTGCGAAACTGAAGATTCATGTAAGTAATTCAGTTTGATCAATCATTTATGTGGGCTCGTGCCTAGACATTTTTATTAGCTCTCAGCGATCAGTAAAAAGACTTGGTAAGGGGTTTGGCGTCAGGGGAAAACCGACGAACGTCGAAAGTCGTGCGTTTAAATCATTGGGTTCAGATCTTTCATCGTGACGGCTTAGATTGAGAAGCGTGTCAATGGGGTTGCATCTATCAGCGACGATCATAAGCAGTCAGCATTCAGCGGTCAGCAAAAAAATTATATATTACGACTAAGTAATTACGAATTATAAATATAGAGTAACGGGTAACGAGTTACAGATTTTAAATCAGGAATCGATATAATCAACTAAAAAGAATATATTCAATCAGTTATATATCTTTGCATTCTGTGTTTTCGACTGTTAAAATAAATCTAAATATTTAAAGGGAATGAATATGAACACTGTTAGTATGTTAAAAGAGCATGAAGATGAAATTAAAAGTAAATTCCATGTGTCCAGGATAGGTGTTTTTGGGTCATTCGCGCGCGGTGAAGGCAGGAAAGAGAGTGATGTAGATGTGCTGGTTGAGTTTGATGGGGGATATAAGACATTTGATAATTTTATGGATCTTAAATATTACCTTGAAGATATATTTACAAGGAATGTTGATTTAGTAACTGTTGACGCGCTCAAGCCGCAGTTAAAAGATGATATTTTACAAGACGTGATTTATGCCTAGGGGCTTCAGGCTTTATTTCGAAGATATACTTGCTTCCATTAACAAAATTCAGAATTATATGGCTGACTCCTCGTTTGAGGATTTCATCAAAGAGGAAATGAAACTTGATGCAGTTGTAAGAAACCTTGAAATCATCGGTGAGGCATCAAGAAATATTCCAGCAGAGATTAAAGAAAAATATCCGGATGTTGAATGGAGAAAGATTTCTGATTTCAGAAATATATTAGCTCATGAATACTTTGGTATAGACAATGAGATCCTATGGGATATCGTTGCACATAAGCTGGAACCACTGCACTCCAAAATTCAATCTATCCTCCGTCAGGAAGTATAGTGTTTCAAAATAGGCGGACCATCAACGACCCGTCGGTGGGGGTCAAGTCTTGTCGTTGGTATACCACTAAGATTATCAGCTCAACTGCCTGATAATATTAAACAGCTCTTTTGATGCTATATGCGGTCCTTTCTGCTCGTAGCCGTCGATGCCAAGACGTGTCCTTAT
>CALZJD010000337.1:1700-3314 GCA_945787795.1 Thermodesulfovibrionia bacterium
TTTACGTTGAGGTGCGCCAAAAGGATTTGCAAAATATGTATGAACTATGCCTTTTTCGTCAGTAGTTCCCTTTGCAAACCGGGCTCCGCTTCTGAATAAAGAAATGGCTTCGTCCTGCGATGAGAAGAACTCTATAATCGGATGCTCATCATCTATCTGATCATAATTATTTGCATAGAGCACCATATCAATGGGGTATCCTTTAACTATTTCAGAATAAGGGGTGATGGGGACAATTAAACGTGCATTGCCTTTGTCCGGATTCATAAATATACTTCTGTCAATTTCTTCATATGCATATCCGGGCTGCAAATCGTCAAGTCTCACAAATGCTCCTATTTCCGTACCATATCCGGCTACTTTTCCTTCATCGTTCAGGCCTATTGAACCCATGTCATCAAAAATAATTCTCATTTCACAGATATGTTCATCTGCAAGAACGCGCAATGCCTCAAGTGTTTCTGACTTGCCCGCTCCACTGTCGCCAATGATTACAATATTTGCCTGTCCGCCATCTTTAAGCTTGATGTATACCATTGCACCGTGAACAGGCAGACAACCCCGTTTAAGCATTACAATATTATGAAGCGTAAGTGTCATTTTCTTGAAATAGCCGAAATAATCAACATCCTCTGAGTGAGCAACCATACCCACAAGTATGCCGGAGTCTTTATCTTCATAAAACACTGTCTGTCCGGGAAGATTCTTACTGTCAAGACCAAAAAGCAGTATAATCTCGGGCTGTTTTCCCTCGATGTCTTCATAATCAGCTATCTCGAAAAGGTTGCTTAAAGCAAGCGCGAGTGATATGAAATCACGGTGAAAATATATATGTGCTGTCAAAGGGCCCACCTTTGCCGGAAAGCAAAACCACTCCCTTGAGTCATGTTGCAGCATTTCATTTGAAAGACCGGGGATTTCCTCAAACTTGCCCTTTCTCTTATTCATCAGAGGATAGAGAATCAGTGGTGGTTCTATGAGTGACAGCCGGATAAAAGGAATGTCTGCAAATGCCTTCAGCCCGTCAGGACAGTTCCAGTCGATCTGCTCAAGTAACATTCCCATGTTGGCACCTGCAGGCAGCTGTCTGTAAACACGCGGGTTTATCCCGAGAAGGTTTTCACGGAGTCGTCTGTAGACGTAAAGAACGTTATTTTTAAACTCATCATTTACTTTAATAAACTGTACATGGTGAATACCGCTCTTGGAATATTGAGACCGCTTGGGCGCTTCAAAATAAATAAACCTCTCCAGCCGCCTCCAATAATTGTACAGCTCCTCAACAAACTCATGAAGGGTTTCAGCCCTGTCAATTAAGCTTTTGTAATCCTTATTCATTGAAACCACCTCTTGTGCAGAATGGCCGGAAAGAAGCCTGAACAGGTTCACAAGGTAATTTGCCATTTCATTACGCTTTACTCCGGAAAGACTATCATTAAGAAATGCAAAAAGGGAGCTCCCTTTTGATGCAAGCCGCTCAATAAACCTGTCTACGATCTCATGAAACAGAGGGCTTCTTAATAATTTTTCAGGTGTATCACAACTAAGTCTGGAATAATCAAAAATAACTTTTTTTCTTGTGATTACATATGGTTTGTTTTTATCTTCTATTAT
>CALZJD010000338.1 GCA_945787795.1 Thermodesulfovibrionia bacterium
TGTAAGAATCTGCAGGGAACACCAGGGCAGAGGAGCACTGGGTCTGATCGGCAGGGGCTTTCCCACTGTTGTTCAGCCGGCCTTCGGAGAAATTCTCGAGTGTGACTTCTGCGGTCAGTGTCTTGACGCGTGTCCTACAGGGGCTATCCTCAGTAAACCGTACAAGTATACATCACGTTCATGGTTTCTTGAAGAAAGAGACACAATATGCCCCTTCTGCGGAGTAGGCTGTACCATTACACTCGGTTTAAGGGAAGGCAAGATTCTCAGATCACGGGGTAAGGAAGGCAGGGGGGTTAATGACGGGAACCTGTGCGGCAGAGGGAGGTTCGGGACAGACTATATTTATAATGAGAAAAGACTGACCACCCCCCTTATGAAAGAAAATAATGAGTTTAAACCTGTGTCATGGGAAGATGCCCTCACCTATATCGCTGAACGGTTTAAAGAGGTAATTGCCAGGCACGGACCTGACCAGATGGGCGTAATAGGATCTCCAAGGTGCACCAATGAGGACAATTATATATTGCAGAAGTTTATGAGGAATGTTATTGGTTCTGGCAACATAGGATCATCTGCTGCATTTGGTTATGCAAGGGTCCAGAGGGCATGGAACAGTACGTTCGGCAATGGCAGCCATTCTATTGATATCACATCACCCCTTGGCAAAGACGTGATTTTCATTCTCGAATCAGACATCAGTGTAACCCATCCGGTGTTTGGACTTAATATTCTGCAGGCTGCCAGGGAAGGCTCCCGGCTTATTGTTGCTGATGCAAGAGATACCAAGCTGACCCGGCACAGTTCAAAAAGATTGAGGGTAAAGCACGGGACCGGCGTGGCATTGCTGAACGGCATCATGAACGTGATTATTGACAGGGGACTCTATAAGAAAGACAATGTGTCAAGCATTCCCAACTACGCATCATTTATTGAATCTGTCAGGGATGTGACTCCTGAAAAAGCTGCAGGGCTTACAGGAATTTCTGCAGGGGAAATTATATCAATTGCAGAAACCATTGGTAATGCAGAACGCAGATTAATCTGCTTCTCTGTCAGTGCTACTGAAAATACCAAAGGAAAGGATACGGTGTTTGCTGCTGCAAACCTGGTTAACCTGCTGGGTGATGATCCTGATACCCTGCAGATTCCGGCAGAGCATGCAAATACATTCGGCATGTATAAAGTAGGCGGGAAGCCTGTTAATCCGCCTGAAGACAGGGGCATCCTGGATATGCTGTATAATGAAAACCTTAAAATGAGTTCTCTCTATATTATGGGGGAAGATCCTGTTTCAACGTTCCCTGACAGTTTAACCGTTATCAACAGGTTAAAGTCACTGGACTTTCTTGTTGTTCAGGACATCTTCATGACTGAAACAGCAAAGCTGGCGGATGTTATACTCCCTGCATCAAGCTGGTCAGAAAAAGAGGGTACCTTTACAAACAGTGAAGGCAGGGAACAAAAGGTGTATAAACTTGTTGATCCTTGCGGACAGGCCATGCCTGACTGGATGATAATCAAAAACCTTGCCCTGGCTATGGAAAAGGAACTCGGGGTAAGAAATATTGACGAGATCCGCAAAGAGATAAAGGATTCTATTCCTGATCCGGAATCATCTGCACTGAACCGGGCTTTTCATGCTGTCACATATAAAACAACAAGTTCGGAATCGCTTGATCTTGTCCTTTCTGAAGCTCTCCTTGAAATCAATGAGGAAAACGCTGAGAAACTGGGGATTTTAAACAACAGCCATGTAAAAATAACATCCCCTCAGGGATCAATTTTCTTAAAGACCAGAATCTCGACTGAAGTTCCAGTCAATACAGTATTTGTTCCGGCCCATTTTCCCCATTCAAAGATCAATACGCTAACCCGTATTACTGCAGGCGGTGAACCGTTGCTTACAAAGGTGAATGTAGAAAAAGCATAAAATTTATTTGTAGATGCGGGGCCTCTCCGCCTTTTTGTAACATGTTCTGGATATTATTTTGGTAGAGGCAGCCTCTCTCCTGCTTTTGATCTTACTTTTATTGTCATTCCGGACCCGTCACATCATCAAACTCATTAAAGATTAAAAGAATATATGCGCATGTTTGCATATATATAAGAATTTCTTATAAAACTTATAAGTATTTTATATTTGACAATTTATTGCCGGCGTGATAATTTCAGGAAATTCTTATCATTTTCTAAAAAAAAATGGTTAATCATTTACAGCCAGAAAAAGACACAATACATGCGAAGCTGGTTCCTGCTTATGGAAATCCCTGGAAGACTAAAACATCGCCCTGGTATCGAATTAAAAGTGGAAAGATTTATCCTGATTCCGGCCATCCTCAGGGAAGAAGCAACTCACCATGGTTCAGCATAGAGGGTGACAAAATCTATCCTGAATTCGGCAATCCTTCAGGTATGAGCAAAAGCCCCTGGTATCGTCTTAAGGAAGGTAAGCTTTACCCTACGCGAGAGCATCCCAACGGTCAGAGCGGGTTGCCCTGGTTTCATGTAAAATAGCCATCTTATGTTTATCAGGCCATTAAATTACAGCTCGTCTCCGCAGTCTTTACAGAATTTTGCATCATGACTGTGTTCTCCTGCGCTGCATTCAGGACATACCGAATGCGGGAATCTGTCCTTTACCAGCAGAAACTCCGCAGTCACAATCCCGGTAGGAACAGCTATGATGCCGTAACCCATAATCATGATAAACGCTGCCAGCACCTGTCCAAGATTTGTCTGGGGTGATATATCGCCATATCCTACCGTTGTCATGGTTACAATAGCCCAGTACACACCTTTTGGGATACTGGTAAATCCGCTCTCTTCACCCTCGATGAGATACATGATTGAACCGAATATAACTACAAGAGTCAGTACTGCAAAGACAAACACGATAATCTTGCGTTTGCTTGCCCTTAATGCCTGTACAAGAGTCTGTGCCTCCTGGCTGTACTCAACCAGTTTAAGCACACGAAACACCCTGAGAATTCTCAGAATACGGATGGCAATCAGGTATTGC
>CALZJD010000339.1 GCA_945787795.1 Thermodesulfovibrionia bacterium
TAATAATTCTTCCTCTTCTTCTGCAGTCAAACTTCTTCTGAAAAGCTCAAGATCATATTTCAGGACACTCTCGGCAGGGTTTTCGTCAGTGTCTACAATGAGACATGGCACTTCTGAGTAACCAAGTTCTTTCGCTATTTCATATCGGTTACGTCCATCCAATATTACATGGTCTTTTGTAATCGCAATGGGGTACTTGATCCCAAATTCTTTAATACTCTCCTTTAAAGCTATTTTCTTATCGGGGGGAAGTTCGGGCATGGGTTGGTCCTGAATTTGAAGTTTCTCGGTTTCAAGCAGAAATACAAGATTCTGGAACTTTGTGTTCACAATAATACCTCCTTACTTTTATTGGTTTTTTGTTAATCTGATGCAACAGGTTAGTACCAGTTGGTACGGAATCGTTGCATCAATGCAACAGTTTAGTACCAGATGGTACGAATATTGATTCAATATAACTGAAGAACAGTGTTTAACCGGTTCACCTGAGCCTCTAATTCCTTTATTGTATCTCTAATATGTAATCTCAAAGAAGATACTAAGACCTTGCAATCTCCTTTTTCTTTGATGCCCTGCAGTTCTCCGTTTCTTATCATCCTGTGCACCTGGGATCTGCTTGTATGCAGCGCATTGGCGACGATATTAACTGAAACAAAATGTTTCTCATTTTTATTGGAACGCCATTTAAGAAATTCTGCGTATTCACTAAGGCTGGCAAAAACTTTTTCAGGTGCTAACTCTGCTATAGATGCTGAACGGTATTGTTTTATGATTTTGTTGACTCTTACCTGCTCTTTAATATCTTTCTCAAATTTCCTGTATACCGTTGACTTGTTTAAATCCCAGTATCTCGTGAGCTCTGACATTGTAATTCTGTCAGCAATATACAAATAATTAATATTGGCGTACTTATCCAAACCTTCTTTTTGTAGCGATCCCAGACTCACGCGGTTTATTTCTATCAGCCGGCTCAGTCTTTCTCTGTCTTTTTCAGTTATCACGGCAGTTGCTTGATTCTCCCGTTCAGGTCATGAATTTTGCATAGTTCTTCTTTTAACATATCTTGAAATTCAGGATTGAATCCTGTGCAGCTGGCATCTGCCACATTCTGAACGCCGCCATTATTATTTTTGTCCTCATCAAAAAACTCTACGTCTTTGATAATATTTACTGAATTAAACCTGCAGCCTTCTTCCTGTAATTTTGCGTATACATCTATACGCATGTCTGTCATCTTCAGGTGTTTACCATCTATTACTAGAAGTTTACTTCTGCCATGTCTCCTAGTTATGTATTCTTTTCGGTGAGTTCCACTGTTTTCTTTAAAAAAATTGTAATAACAAACCGCCTTATGACAGGCAATAAATGCTTCCTGCAAATAATCTTCGAATTCGTATGAACTGTTGAAATTAATAATTTTTGAAATAATTTTATGAATTTGTTTCTGCAATATCTGCCATACTTCATAGGCCTCCTGACTATATCGTTTCTTGATATTTTCATTATCCATTGTTCCTCCCTTATTGGATGTTCGCTGTGTTTACTTTTTTTTACGAGATAATTTTCAGAGACTCTGCGAACACTCATTGAAGATTTCCAATAAATCAGGTCAAGCCCCCTGATTTTAGGAAGTAATACATAAATGCTATGTCAGAACTGGATGAATTAAAAGAATCATTTGATGAAATCAAGGCACTGCTGAAACTGGCGGTAGACAGGTTCTCTGTCACCCAGCGGTGGCTATCTATTAAGCAGGCAATGCTATATGCCAACATGAGCCGGAACAAGCTGAAAAGACACATTGATGAAGGTGATATTTATGGTACACAAAAAGGGGGAAAGATATTTGTAGATAGGGACAGCATAGATGACTTTTTTCTCGATGATGATGTGCGCAGCAAATTAAGAATTGATGAAATCATGAAAGCAGGGTAAAATATGCTCAATATGAGACTATATAAACGTGACAACGGCATTTATTACGTTAGCCTACCAGGGGAAAAAAGACGGTCTCTTAAAACAATGGACCGCAAGACAGCCATTAAGGAATTTAAAAAAATAAAGAGGGCATTAATAGAGGGCCGCCTTCTTAATATCGACAAAAAACAGCTCATATTGATCGAGACATTTAAAACCGAATACCTGAAGCTTCGGGAGGCCAAGGCATCCAACACATACCGCATGAGCCGCATTACACTGAACAAGTTTATTGACTTTTACGGCAACCGCCCAATGATAGGCATTAAACCAAAGACATTGGACCAGTATAAAGCACACCTGCTTCAATTAAAGCTGAAAACTAACACTGTAAATAGCTACATTCGTTATCTGAAAATCGCACTCAATACGGCTAGGAAATGGGAGTATATAGAAGGCAATATATTGGAGGGCTTTAAACAGGATAAGGTCGACAAGAGCAAGCCTGTGTTTATGTCACGGAAAAATGTTAAAACACTTCTTAAAAAAGCTCGAGACTATGACAAAAAGCTCATTCACGATAAAGTTATGATCACAAGTATTGCAATTATGTATTACACAGGTATGAGCCGGGCTGAGGTATGTAGTCGACTCCATATAGGCGAGGATGTCATACAATACAAGCGAGTAAAGACTAAGAAATTAATCTCAGCCCCTATCGGAAAAAACCTTCGACCCTTCATTAAACATCTAAGACCAGGCATCCAGCGAGTGGTACCATGGAAACATGTTGATACATATTCACATCACTTTAAAAAAGTTGTAGATATGACAGCACTAGAAGGGATCAGTCCTCACAAAGTCCGCCATACGTTTGCAAGTCATTTGCTCGATATGGGCGAGGACCTAAAGACAATCTCGGAATTATTGGGCCATGAGGACATCAGGATAACGGCTGACTTTTATACGCACTTGACTAAAGAAAAGAAACAAAGGGCAGTCGATAAATTATGATAATTTTTTTTACAACCGCACAAAACCCGCACTCAGGTCAGCGGTTCGATTCCGCTCGGTGGCTCCATTATATTGCAATAAGTTAACGAACATATTCCTCCTGATGAATATCAGGAATCAGAATAATGACAACGGGCTATGTTAAGGGTATGCAAAATCTTACATTGACCCGATTATGTCTGGAATGTACGGCAATTCTGCTGTATAATCTGTTCATATAACAGGTATAGGAAAAAAGCCGGCCATATTACAGGCTGGACATGACGTTTCACGATTAACATGATTAATAACAGTCAACAAAAGGAGGAATCATGACTATTTCATTACCAAATTTACCCTTTGAAAAGAACGCATTGGACCCGCACATCAGTGAACGGACGATCGAGTTTCATTATGGAAAACATCATAACACCTATGTCGACAATCTCAATAAGTTTATTGAAGGTACGGATCTGGCTGGACAGGACCTGGAAACCATTATCAAAAAAACATCAAAGGATGCTTCCAAAACCGCCATTTTCAATAATGCCGCCCAGGTCTGGAACCATTCGTTTTACTGGAACTGCATAAAACCCGGTGGCGGCGGAGCTCCTTCAGGTGCCATTGCAAAGAAGATCGATTCAGATTTTGGAAGCTATGAAAAGTTTACTGAAGAGTTCAAGAATGCCGGTGTAACTCAATTCGGCAGCGGCTGGGCGTGGCTGGTCCTGAAAGAGGGCCGTCTGGAAATCATAAAAACCTTAAATGCAGATACCCCGCTTGCCCATGACATAAAGCCGGTTTTAACAGTGGATGTATGGGAGCATGCCTATTACCTTGATTACCAGAACAGGAGACCTGACTACCTGGGCGCTTTTATAACCCATCTGATCAACTGGGATTTTGCGAACTCCCAGATGAAGTAAACTGGCAATTCAAATGCGGACTTTGGGAACGTTGTTGAATCTATGAATTTAAGATATATCAGTTACATACATCAGCAGCGTCCTCAAAGTCTTACGTGAATAAGGACTGTCACACATGAATAAACTTATCACCCTGTTGCTGGGCATAACTGTTCTTATTGTCTGTGCTCATGTCGTGTCTGAAGAATCAAGAAAAGCGACTGATACATCAGTAGATCTGTCGCTGGTGTTTAAAAATCCTTTAGATTATAAAGGGGCATCTGTTATGCTCGGAGGCAATGTTGTGCGCGCAGTCAATGAGCAGGACGGTACATATGTAGAGGTGATTCAGAAGCCTCTGGACTACCGGGGCAGAC
>CALZJD010000340.1 GCA_945787795.1 Thermodesulfovibrionia bacterium
CGCTTCCCTCCCTCCAGCATGACCCTCTTCAAAATGATCTCGGGATCTGCTTTTAACCAGACAAGGACACCTCTTTTACCCAGGTTCTCAACGTTTTGTTTGTTCTTAATAACACCGCCACCGGTTGCTATAACCACATTACTTAATTTTGAAACTTCCTCTATGGTAGATTGCTCAAGTGTGCGGAAATAGTCCTCGCCTTTATTTTTAAAAATGAGGGATACAGGCATATCCTCTTTCTCTTCTATCAGGACATCAGTATCAATAAATGGATAATTGAGCTCGCTGCCCAGAGCTCTGCCTACGGAGGTCTTGCCTGTGCCCATAAAGCCTGTAAGGACGATTTTCATAATTTAATTAAAAGAACAGTAGTTAGTAGCGGGTAGTTCGTAGTTAAGGGAAAAGATGAGTACTCTCCCTGCCAACTACTAACTACTTACTTTTGACTTATATTTAGAATTCTCTTATCTGTTTGAGATATCCCCTGTAATTTCGCTTTATTTCTGCAACGCTGTCGCCGCCGAATTTATCCAGGAAACTGTCTGCAATCACAGTTGCTGCCACAGCCTCACCTATTATAGATGCTGCGGGAACAGCACAGGTGTCAGACCGCTCGTATGCGGCCCTGAACTTCTTCTTTGTATGAATATCAACTGACGCCATCGGGTTTTTAAGCGTAGGGATGGGTTTCATTGCAGCCCTGATGATAATGGGCATCCCGTTGCTCATTCCGCCTTCGATCCCTCCTGCATTATTGGTTTTACGGTAAAATCCACCCGACGTTTCATGGGCACGGGGCCCCGTGCCCCTACGATATAATATCTCATCCATTTTGCTTCCAGCTTCCTGTCCCACTGGGAGTAACTGCCAAGACCTGCAGGAACTCCGGTAACTACGACCCCAAATACACCCCCCAGAGTGTCTCCATGTTTCATGGCCTTTTTAATTTTCTGGATAATTTTCTTTTCCGTTTCATTGTCTGGGCACCTTACTTCTGACTTCTCAGCTTTGTTGAACATGGATCGTATGGATTTTATGTCTGTGTTCTGTATTCTGTGTTCTGTATTCTGTGTTCCTATGCCTCCTATTTCTGATACATAGCTCATTACATTAATATCAAATTCCGAAAGAAGCTGTTTTGAAATTGCTCCAACTGCTACCCTGGCAGCAGTTTCTCTTGCACTTGAACGTTCAAGCACATTGCGGATATCGCGGTGATTATATTTTAGCGCTCCTGTAAGGTCTGCATGTCCGGGTCTCGGGCGTGTGACGGTTTTGCTTAATGGCGAGGGCACGTTGCGACGTGCCCCTACAAGAGGCTCTGAACTCATAACCTCTGTCCAGTTTTGCCAGTCTTTGTTTTCAATCTGAATTGAAACAGGGGAACCAAGAGTTTTTCCGTGGCGAACGCCTGAGAGTATGTGCGCCCTGTCAGTCTCAATCTTCATACGGCCACCCCTGCCAAAGCCCTTTTGCCGCCTTGCCAGCTCGTTATCAATGTATTTCGAGGAGATGGACAGTCCTGCAGGAAGCCCTTCAATTATTCCGATAAGGGCCTTGCCGTGTGACTCTCCTGCTGTAAGAAATCTGAGTTTGTACATTGAGTTATTTAAATTAAAAATTTGACTACACTATGTTATTAAAAAAAAAGAGTAATGTAAAGGATAAATAGAATGTATAATTTGATGCAAATAAAAAACCCCGCTGAAGCAGCGGGGTTTTTGAATAGTTTAGATTTTAAAAATTTTATTAATCGATAGAACCCGAAATTGAGTTCTCAAAATCCGTCCCGTTCCATTTTACCTTTACCGTAATTGAAAACGCTTCAGGCCCTTTGGGTGATGGTCCAGTATTGTCGTCCGGGTCTGAATCATCAAGTGTAACAGATATTTCCTTAGGACCAAAAGTAAACAAGTCAGGGAAGGTATATGTGGTATTTCCTACAAGTGTCCCTCCTCCTGAATGTGTAATAGCAATTGTTGTTCCGCCTTTTAAATGGTTAAGATTCGTATCAGCAACCAGTATCTTAAACGTCATAGAGGTGGCATCCCCTATAGTTAATCCAGAATTTTGATTAAACGCAATGAAAGCCGGAGTGCCTGTGATAAGCATTCGTGTATCTTTGAATATTGTCTTATCGGCATCCCATACGCCATTTGCCATGTCATAGGTACTATCACCATCATCATCATTAAATATTTCAAATGGCTCGCCACCACTACCATCATCTCTTATGTTATCATCGTCTACATCAATAAAGGCTTCCTGAGAAGT
>CALZJD010000341.1 GCA_945787795.1 Thermodesulfovibrionia bacterium
TAAAAGAAGATCGAGTTTTCTTTTCTGAATATCGATACTGATCATATCACCGTCCCTGACAATGGCTATGGTACCGCCTTCCATTGCTTCAGGTGAGACATGGCCGATACAGGGACCCCTGGTGCCGCCTGAAAAACGGCCGTCTGTGATCAGTGCGACAGAGTTTGCCAGTCCCATACCTGCCAGAGCAGATGTGGGGCTGAGCATTTCCCTCATTCCCGGCCCTCCCTTGGGCCCTTCATACCTTATTATTACTACATCTCCGGATTTTATATTACCGGCAAGAATGGCCTTCATTCCTGCCTCTTCAGAGTTAAATACCTTTGCCTTGCCCTTGAATTTCATCATCTGCTTACTCACTGCAGTCTGTTTTACCACTGCACCGTCCGGTGCGAGGTTTCCCCGCAAAACAGCAATGCCGCCTTCTTTTCTGTGGGCCTTATTTAATGGACGAATAACTTCCGGATCTGCAATCAGTGCTTTATCAGCAATGTCATGAATTTTGCCTCCCGAAACCGTGAGAGTATTGTTTAAATCTTTTTTAAACCTTTTTAAAACAGCAGGTATGCCGCCTGCAAATTCCAGGTCTTCAAGGTAATGTTTACCACCGGGAAGCATATCAGCGATATGAGGCGTTTTGCTGCTTATTTTATCGAACAGTTCAAGAGGAAGATGTACATCACCATCATTGGCTATTGCAGGGATATGAAGTACTGTATTTGTTGATCCTCCGAGCGCCATGTCGATCCTGATGGCATTTTCAAATGCCTTGAGGTTCATGATCTTGCGGGGGGTTATATTCTTCTTCACCAGTTCGACTACTCTGCTCCCGCTTTCAAATGCTATTCTCCTCTTTTTTGCGGACACTGCCATGGAGGTAGCACACCCGGGAAGACTCATTCCCAGTGATTCTGTAACACATGCCATGGTATTTGCTGTGTACATGCCCTGACATGATCCCGGTCCGGGACATGCACACATCTCAAGTTCGGATACTTCTGATTGTGTGATCAAACCTTTTTTAAATTTACCGACAGCCTCAAAAGTATCATTCACCAGCGACAGTCGTTTTCCTTTTAAATTACCTGAATACATGGGGCCTGCGGTCACTACTATTGAAGGTACATTAACTCTTGCTGCTGCCATTAACATCCCCGGAGTAATTTTATCGCAGTTTGTCAGGAGAACCAGGCCGTCAAGCTGGTGCGCCTGAGAAATGGTCTCCACCATATCTGCAATAAGTTCTCTTGAAGGGAGACTGTAATGCATGCCTCTGTGTCCCATGGCAATTCCGTCACAAATGCCCGGAATTCCGAAAAAGAAAGGATATCCGCCGCCGGCATGAACGCCTTTTTCAATGAACCGTTCAAGGTCACGCATTCCTGTATGGCCCGGAATTATATCTGTAAAGCTCGTGGCAACCCCTATAAAAGGTTTGCCCATTTCTGATTTTGGAATTCCCGTAGCATACAAAAGAGCTCTATGAGGCGCTCTTTCAATACCTTTTTTAATTGTGTTGCTTTTCATATTACCGGATAGGCGGATAAGGGGAGGAGCAGTCTCCTCATTCCTTATTTTTTATATTCTCTGATGATCTGGGCTAATCTGTTGAAGTTTTTGCTTTTGCAGCTTCTTTTTTTCCATTTCTTCTTCAGATGAGAGATATTTTTTTTTGCTCATCTCATCAAGATACTGATTTAATTTTCGGTGTTCTTCCTCGATTTTCTTATATTCTTCGTTTTCATTACGTAAAAAATCTTTTACTTCGGCTTCTTTCATATGGGATCCTCCCCTTAATGTAGTAAACTGAAAAATTACCATATTTTAAGGAAAATTACAAGGTCATGGCTTTGACAAATCCCATATAATTCACTAACATAAAGTTTGGAAATATAAATTAAAGAGGCAGGTATGTGCCAATATGCCACCGCTTCACCATTTCCCGTCTTTTTTCTTGTTGCAATTCATTGTAGCAATTGATATTTACTATACCTGAAGTGGAGGTGTCTGCGATTTGAAGACAGCTTTGATTGATACCCATTGTCATCTTGATATGGAGGCCTTTGATAAGGACAGGGAAGAAGTTATAAAGAAGGCAAAGGGATCAGATGTTCAGTTCATAATTAATGCAGGATCAGACAGGGAAGGAAATCTTAAGGGACTTGATTTGTCCGATAAATATAAAAATATATATTCTGCAGTTGGCATCCATCCACATGACGCCAAAACATTGGACGAAAAACTGTTTAAGGAAGTAAAAGAGTGGGCCAGGCTGCCAAAAGTTGTTGCCGTCGGCGAAATTGGACTTGACTATCACTATCTTCATTCGACCAAAGGTGTTCAGATAGAGGCATTCAGACGGCAGATAGCTCTTGCAAATAATTTCGGACTTCCCATATTAGTCCACAGCAGGGAAGCAAAAAAGGACACCCTTCGCATATTGCAGGATTCCACTGTTTTTCAGGGGATTTAGACATGGCCAAGAAGGCAATGGAACTTGGTTTTTATATATCCTTTGCAGGACCTGTAACATTTAAAAAAGCAATTGAACTCAGGGAGGTTGCCAAGTTTGTCCCTGATGAATTTCTGCTCATCGAAACAGACGCTCCCTATCTCAGTCCTGTTCCGATGCGCGGAAAGAGGAACGAACCGTCTTATTTAAAACACACGGCATGGGTATTGGCTGATTTGAGGGGCATTAGTGTTACTGACCTTGCAAGGATTACCACGCTGAATGCGATGAAGCTGTTTAAAATAGGGGAGACAAAAGAGACCAGTGAAATTGCATACAGAATCAGGGATTCATTATATTTAAACGTTACGAACAGGTGTACAAACAAGTGTGGTTTTTGTGTCAGGTTTCGCACCAGTTATGTTAAGGGGCATAATCTTCGTCTTGAGAAAGAGCCAACAGCTTTGCAGTTAATTAAGGCAATTAAAGACCCTAAAGCATACAAGGAAGTTGTTTTCTGCGGAATTGGAGAACCAATGCTGAGACTTGATGTTATTAAGAAGGTATCGAAATGGATCAAAGAAAGTGGCGGGCAGGTAAGAATAAACTCCAATGGTCATGGAAACCTGATTCATGGCAGAAATGTTCTTCCGGAACTTAAGGGGCTGGTTGACAGGTTTTCCATAAGTCTTGATGCCTGATTCATGGCAGAAATGTTCTTCCGGAACTTAAGGGGCTGGTTGACAGGTTTTCCATAAGTCTTGATGCCGAGAATGAAGACACATATAACATCGTTTGCAAACCAACACTGGATAATGCTTTTAATGGAATGATAGAGTTTGTCAAGGAAGCCAGGAAAGTTATACCTGAAGTTAAGCTCACTGTTGTTAAAGTCCCGCAAATAGACGTTGATGCCTGTAAGGCACTGGCCAAAAAGCTGGGAGTACCGTTAAGGGTCAGGAAATTTAATGTGGTAGGTTAAGAAACCGTTTCAACTGTTCAAGCGGTTCAAGCAGTTAATATTCAATCTTCTCCAGAAACAATCCGCATGCCGGAGCAGTAGGGCCGGCTTTATCTCTATCTTTAAGCTTAAGGATTTCTATCATGTCATCGGGCTGCAATCTTCCTTTACCAACTTCAACAAGGGTGCCGACAATATTTCTCGCCATATGCCTGAGAAAGGCATTGGCCTTAATCCCATAAATCCTATGGATGTTAATTCGTCAATGTCGATTTGTATGATTTCCCGCACAGGATGCTTTGCACTGCAACCGGAAGCCTGAAAACTTGAGAAATCATTATTGCCAATCAGAAGCCCGGCAGCTTTCTTCATGGAAGCGCAATCGAGCTGCCGGGACATGTTCCATGAATATCTTCGCAGAAACAGAGAATATGGTCCTGTGCGGGAAATAAGATAGCTGTACGTCTTGTTTTTTGCATGGTGTCGTGGATGAAAATCATCAGGGACTTCTTTTATATTTATTACCCGTATATCAAGAGGAAGATGTGCATTAAGAGCATTTCTCATTACCTCAGGTTCCAGCTTTGATGATGTATTACATATTGCCACCTGATCAAAGGCATGCACTCCGGCATCGGTCCTGCCAGCACCCGTGATCCTGATGATTTCACCAGTTACTGTGTTTAGTGATTTTTCAAGCAGTCCCTGAATGGTTGTCCCGTTTTGCTGCACCTGCCAGCCTGAATAATCAGTTCCGTCATACTGAATTGTGAGTCTGATATTTCTCATAAACTGAATTAAATACCGGGGACACTTCCCCTGGGAAGTGTCCCCATTCACTAAAAAAAAACAGGGTTATTGAGTAAGATTGATAAAAAGATTATACTATACATCAACTATCAACACATTCTTAAATACAAGGAGGAATACAATGAAGAGAATATCTGGTATTGTGCTTACCTTTCTGTTTGTGGTCGGAATGCTGGGAGTTGCAACCAAGTCAGAGAGTGCGGATTATGTGGGCGTAAAGAAATGCAAGGCCTGTCACATTAAGCAGTATAAGTCGTGGATGAAAACAACTATGGCAACCAGTTTTGAAAATTTAAAACCGGGGATTAAAGCTGCTGAGAAAAAGAAAGCCGGGCTTGATGCTGATAAAGATTATACAGCAGATGCTGATTGTCTCAGATGTCATACAACCGGTTATGGCAAGCCGGGTGGATTCAAATCTATTGCAGAAACGCCAAATCTTGCCAATGTTCAGTGTGAAGAATGTCATGGCGCGGGTGGTGACTTCAAAACGGTCATGAAAAATAAAATGTTCAAGCTTACTGAAGCAACAGCTGCAGGCTTATTATTGCCGGATGAAAAAAACAATAACTGTATGGACTGCCATGGCAGCGACA
>CALZJD010000342.1 GCA_945787795.1 Thermodesulfovibrionia bacterium
AAAGATTATGCTGCAGGTGATCCTGACATTCTTATTCTCCTGCTTCCTCCTGATAATCATACGGAAATAAACGCCATTCAGAGGATGTCAGATATCATTCTTCAAAAGTCTATCAAGGAAGGATTCGGCCTCACGGTTTCAGAGGCAATGTGGAAAGAAAAGCCTGTGATTGGAGGCGCCGTAGGTGGAATTCCGTTACAGATAGTGCATGGGTTAACAGGTTTTGTTGTGTATTCTGTTGAAGGAGCAGCTTACCGGATCAGACAGTACCTTAACAATCCTGAGATGGCAAGTGAAATGGGACGTACAGGAAAGGAATATGTAAGAAACAATTTCCTCCTGACAAGACAGATCAGGGACTACCTGTCTCTATGGTACATCAACAGTAATAGAGGTAAGCATGTGTTAGAATTATGATACGTGATATGGATAATGCAGTTTGTGAGCGATTCTTTTTTTAAAATTACTGTTAATGGAAAATCATCTCTTGGTATTACGCATTCATTAGACTCTATCAATTGTATCCGGTAAAATAATCCGGTCATTTCAAACAGTTGTCTTTCCCGCGCATCCGGCTGTTATTATTCATTACAGGGTGTCACATGCGTATTTTTTGAAAAAGACCTGAAGGGATTGATCAAGTTCAAGTTTCTGCTCTCAAAAAATGTTATTGTACTAACATCAAATGATAATCTGAATACGGCGATCGAGAAGTTCGCTATAAAAGACATTGGAGAGTTGCCGGTCGTTGATTTTCATAACAGGAGAAAAGTTGTGGGCATGATAAAAAGGGGCGATGTCATGACAGCCTGCAGCAGGGAGCTTCTGATGAGAAGGTTATGATTTATTAATTAATACATAGTCGCCCGAAAAACTATATTGAAGAAAAAACAGCTCTTCCTTGAACAATCAGTCCTTTTTATCAGTGTTGCGAAGTGGTTTTTACTCGCTTCAGGTGTAGGCGTTATTGTTGGAGCATCTACATCGTTTTTCTTAAGCATATTAAACAGGAGTATTGAATATACTACTTCTCAGACTGATTACTACTTTCTGCTGCTTCCATTTGCGCTTTTTTTCTCAGCTCTCATCATCGTTGGCAAGGAAGGTCCTGCTGCTCAAATAGGCGCAGGCCTGTCCTACCTGTTCTCCAGACTTCTGGGTTTTAACAGCAAGGACAGAAAAAAACTGGTCATCTGCGGCATCAGCGCAGGCTTTGCCTCGGTGTTCGGGACACCGATTGCCGGGGCCATATTCGGTGTTGAAGTGCTTTTTATCGGCTCAATTTTTTATGATGTCATGTTCCCCTCGTTTGTCGCAGGTATCATAAGCTATCAGGTATCTTCTGCTCTTGGTGTTGAGTACTTTTATCAGCCCCTCCAGTTAATCCCGGCATTCAGTGAAGGTTTTTTTATTGAAGTTATCATTGGTGCTGTTTTTTTTGGACTCTGTTCGTTCGCCCTGATCGAGGCGCTTAAATTTGCTGAATCACAGAGCAAAAAGCTTAATATGTGGGAACCATATAAAGGATTGGTAGGCGGCGCCATTCTGATAGCGCTTGCATTTATATTTTCGACCAGGTACCTCGGTCTTGGATTGGAGACAATACATTCAGCTCTCCATGGCGACACCATGCGTTCATACGATTTTATTTTAAAAATCATTTTCACTGCCATTACACTTGCGTTCTGTGGAAGCGGGGGCATGGTTACCCCCATCTTTTTTATAGGGGCTACAGCCGGCAGTCTCTTTGGTTCCATAATGGGATATGACCCTTCCATATTTGCAGCAATAGGCATGGTCAGCCTTCTTGCCGGAGCAGCCAACACGCCATTGTCTGCCAGCATAATGGCGATGGAGTTTTTTGGTCCCCAGGTCGCCCCTTATGCTGCGGTTTCATGTATCGTGAGTTATCTTATTACAGGTCACAGAAGCGTGTATCCGAGTCAGATACTATCCATTACCAAATCTCCTTCCATACTGATCGAAAAAGGTGTTGAAATGGATGACCTTAAACCGGGCAAGATACGACCCAGACCAAGAAGCATAACTGACCTCCTCTACCGGGGAGTAAATAAAATCGAAGAAATTTATAATCTATTAAGAAAGAAATAATTAACTTTCTTCATTAAATCTCCCTCCACTAACCCTTGTTATTAAGGAAATGATAATACACGTAGCCTAGCGACAACAGCTAATAATGATTGAGTCACAATGATTCTAATATTGAGGATAAACCTAAATTATAAATGATATTATCATGCAGCTGTAATTGCTGTCTCTATCTAAGAGTCAACGATTTCGATTCAGTTCGGAAATTCTCTCTAATACCCTCTTATCATCAAGCCCAATTATGTTAAAAAGGGCTTGATTTATTCCTG
>CALZJD010000343.1 GCA_945787795.1 Thermodesulfovibrionia bacterium
AGCCCCCATTTACTCAGTAAAAAATTCCAGTCATGTATTCCTCCACCTACGAGTGGCAGGGCCATCGCCCGGGCATCGGCAACGTATTTACTTATATTTAAGAAATTTTCCCCAAACCAGAACAGACAGAACGATGCTGACAGCCATTCTTTCCTCCTGACAAAATAGACAATAAGGATAATCGGCCACATCAACTGACTGATAGTCCCTCCGAGAAATTGCACTGTCTCTCCAAATGGTCTGAAAATGATATGTCCGGATTCATGAAAGGGCAGGTTAACATAATCCAGAAAGCACCATGCGTTTCGTTTTATAACCATGTAAAAGAAGAAAAAAGACATCAGGCTGATTATTGCTACTTTTCCTGCCCTGCATATCCACCTGTCAGCTGTATCGAGATTATTTACGAGATTTGATCCAGGATTGTTGTGCCCTGCTCCGGATCGATCAGCATCGTATTTAGCATAAACAATCCCGCATTTCATGCACTCAGTATTTCCCCGCTGTTGGAATCCGCATTTTGGACAGGGTGTATTATCCAGGTCGTTGTTACATGATGTATGATTGTTTTCATCAATAATATGCATGAGATAACCTGCTACGTATCCTTTATTTCAGATGAAAGGCTTTTCCTGTTTGTCCTGCTTTACCATCGGCTAAATGCGAGTGATCCTGTAATGATGCGGCAGAGGAAACAGGGCTCGACATGAGAATAAGAAAATAAGGAACACATCGCTTGTTTTCAGCAATGAGCGATCAGCTAAAAAAAATTATGAATTACAAATTACGAATTACGAGATCGAATTGTTTAAATTCATAGGATTAAATCTTACAGAGTTGGACGGTTTCTTTATTACGTTCAGTCAGGGAATATGAAATGAGGATAATTTCTAATTGTCAACGTCTTTGATTCAGATCCAATGTTCTCACTTTTCTCCTCTTAGCAATGATTTTGACTGAGTGCAGATTATGCTGACGTTACACAAATATCATCAATCCAGAATCACATACATTATAAAGTTTCAATTATAAATCAAAACCTGATAAGTACTTTTTTTTGCAATAATGTCATATAGTTTTGCCATTTTGACAATTAAAATGGGCTTTCTTAACTTTAACATTCTATTTTTTAAGCATCTTCAAAGTGGTATCTTTTTTGCTTAATTATAAATGGTGGATCAAAATGGTATCTTTACAGAGAATATTTTCTGATCAAATCCGTGTTAATCTTAACGGTAATATTAATTCAGAAGGCAAAACGTATCCAGGATTGATAGAATATGTTTCCAATGAAGGCACGGATTATATGATAAGTTCTTTGATTAAGGTTTCAAAAAATTTTACTCCTCCGCATGAAATGCAGCTAAGTTTTCTCACTCCCCTGGGTAACTCGCTTAATCTAACATGTAATGTTATATGCTTTTTAAGATCTGAACATGAAGACAATACATTTAACTTTGTAATGAAAGTCTTAAACCCCCCAGCAATACATGAAATTTATAGATACGTTAAAGCCTGGTATCCTTCTTAAGAAGTGGGAGTAATGTCTCTGCTTTTATTATTGACTTAAACTGTCAATCCTCAACATCAGGCTTTGTCATTATTCTACATAACAGATATTTATTGATGAGAAGACGACCTATTTCAAAATAGAGATTTGTCTATAGTATAGTTGGCATAAATAACATGAGATGCAAATCAGTAGGTATATGTATTAACTTTTACTTTCCCCTGAAAAGATTTATCAGTTATCGCCTCTTCACATGCGCATTATGAAATATTACAAAATTTCATTACATTTTATACGAAAACAATGAAATGGTTTGACCATGTATCCTGTGAATGCTAATCTCAATTTTATCACTAAGTAAATTTGATAATACTGAACCAACAAAGACATTAACTAAATTTGCAGCTACTTGAGATTCATCTATTTTGTCATTAGTAATAATGTAATTAACCAGTTCTTTATCTATGAGAGTGGCGCTAAGATTTATAGTGCTGGTTACAATTTTTTTATTGGTGCTTGATAGAGATGTGTTGTTTGTCCAGTTGTTTATAGGTTTTGTAATATTTGTTAAAAGTGAATTACAGCAATTACTGATAAAGTTAAGATACTTATTGCTGACCTCAAGCATACTATCATCTTTTGTACTGAGATAATTACTGGCGTCAGACTTTTTTTGCCTGCTTATTATAGTCATCTCGTAAGAAGGGCTGATGCCGGGTTTTGTCATTTCTCCTGATGTGATGCTAAACAACTTTATTCTTTTCTTAACCGGGGACTTATTACTCCCCATAGATGAGTTATCACCTGCATGAGATACACTCACAAGGATTATCAAGCTGAATAATGTTGTTATGATTATTGTAAATTTATTTTGCATGTTCAAAGTCTCTTGATTAGCTCCCAGGTTTAGTCTTTATGTCCATGACATTCATTAACGCAAGACATTTGCCAGAGATAAACTTGATTTAATTTTAAGGAGTTAGCTGTTAATTGTGCATTTAGATACATACTGAAATCAGGTATGAGTAAGCCTTTTCGTTACTTTGTAATTGAAGTAGTTATGGAAATGAGATGCGCTAACGGGAGGTGTCTTCATTTTTCAGTCAGCAGGGTCTATAATAGAATCTTAAAAAAAAAAAGGAACAGTGAGCCACAGGTATATACCTGTTTGCCCCGTACCTGTGGTCTTAAAAAAAAAACAACCTGTTGTATGTAGAGGAGGATTCAAAATGCAAAACCGGTTCCTGAGAATGAGTTTTCTCATCATCTGCTTATCAACCTTTGGCTTCTTGGCTGGCTGTTCCGGTATGGGTACATCCCTGAAGACTCCGCCTGAGCAATTTGATAAGGTATCCCTTCACCTTCATTTTAAAGGGGATAAGGCTGAAATC
>CALZJD010000344.1 GCA_945787795.1 Thermodesulfovibrionia bacterium
ACATCAGCAACTGCTCTGAGCACCGTGTCACCCTGTTGATGTCCATGGATATCATTGATCTTTTTAAAATGGTCAATATCAATCATGATGAGAGACAGGAGATGGTTATACCTGTTCACCCGGCTGATCTCCCTTTCCAGGTGCTCCTCAAAATACCTTCGATTAAAGAGCCCTGTCAGTCCGTCTTCAAAGGCCATGCTCCTTAGCTTGTCATTTGCTTCTTTCAGGTCCCTGGCAAGGGCGTCCCCTTTGCTTTTTTCCTGCTTAAGTTCCATAACCAGTTGTTCGTAAGAAAGGTTCATCTTGCCGAGCTCTGTATTGGCCTCTTCAAGTATCTGTGAATAGGGTTTCATATCGCCGGGGTCGATCTCAAAAGTTCCCAGCACCTCTATGGTCTTTTCCGCAATTCCGTCGATAAATTCGCCTACTTCTTCATCACTGATTTTCAGCTTCTCTTTTAATAATTCCCTGAATTGCCCCATTTTCCTGGTGCTGTTGCTGCTATGGTAAACGGACGATGCTATATCTGCCAGCTGCAACACTTCTGTAAGGTCTTTCATTTCAGAGGGACACGTCTCAGGGTTATGATGATACGCTATTGGTAAGGAGATGTTTTCAGGTATGTTCCATTTCATCAGTATATTGCTTCCAAGCTCCTGGTGGTCAAAGCCAAATACACTCTTTTCAGCCTCGACAGTGGTCAATCCTGACACCCTTTTCTCATCTAATACCTTGAAATAATCATGGGGATCACTCAGGTACATCACGAGGACACCGATATCCATTAACAGGGGCATGACAAAGGTATCTCCACTGTTCACCTTGAGTTTAGAACTCAGCATTTCAGCACTCACCGCAGCAGTGATGGACCTTTTCCAGAAAAGTTCATGGTCAAAATTGTCTACATTATTTCTTTTCAGCCCTTTGACTATTACAAATGAGAGTGCAATATTTTTCAGGGCCTCCTGGCCAAGGATGTGTACCGCCCTGTCAATAGAGTCAACCCCGTCAGGGAGGGCATAGAAAGATGAGTTGGCAATTTTCAGTATCTTCGCGGTAAGTGCCGGATCATATGATATTATCTCGGCCAGGGAAGATTTTTTACATTTGCTATGACTGATTCAACATCCTGCATATGTCTGTTATCCTGGTAAAAATTTTTTTATCACTCATGCTCATAATGTATAAGTATCTTTTTGTGATAATTTATACTATTATCTATTCGGATATGAGTGCAATTGTCTTTAACCTGCTTTTGTACGATCAGGCAAACAAGGTATAAACTCTTATTTATCGATCCCTTACATGCATCGAAATAAAACAGAGCGCTAAGAATTGATTTTATGAAGAACGAACCATTATCTGACATAAGCCTTTTTTCAGAGCATGACATTTACCTTTTTAAAGAAGGCAACCACTTCAGATTATATGACAAACTTGGTTCTCACCCTGCTGTGGTAAACGGCGACAAAGGATATTATTTTGCTGTCTGGGCGCCTAACGCAAAAAGAGTCACTGTTCTGGGAGACTTTAACGGATGGGACAAGGAAGCTCACAGGCTCACATTAAGGGGTGATGCATCAGGAATTTGGGAAGGTTTTATTCCGGGCATAAAAAAAGGTGATATCTATAAATATCATATTGTCTCAAGTTACAGAAGTTACAGCGTTGACAAAGGGGACCCCTTTGCCTGCTACTGGGAACAGTCCCCGAAAACAGCATCTGTTATATGGGGCCTGGATTATACATGGAATGACACCAACTGGATGGCAAAGAGGGGTAAACTCAATACCCTGGACTCACCCTTTTCCATTTATGAAGTTCATATTGGGTCATGGCGCAGACATCCGGACAAAAACAAAAGCCGTCTGACGTACAGGGAAATAGCACGCGAACTTGCAGATTATGTAAGGAAAATGGGGTTTACCCATGTTGAGCTTATGCCCATAATGGAGCATCCCTTTTATGGTTCATGGGGTTATCAATGTACCGGATTTTTTGCTCCAACCAGCAGGTACGGGACTCCACAGGATCTGATGTATCTTATAGACTACCTGCATCAGAGAAATATAGGGGTAATCCTGGACTGGGTACCTTCTCATTTTCCATCTGATCAACATGGTCTGTCGTACTTTGACGGCACCAATCTGTATGAGCATCAGGACCCCAAAAAGGGATACCATCCTGAATGGAAGAGTTATATCTTTAACTACGGCAGAAATGAAGTAAGAAACTTTCTCATCAGCAGTGCCTTGTACTGGCTTGAAAAATACCATATCGACGGATTAAGGGTCGATGCGGTAGCTTCAATGCTCTATCTCGATTATGCAAGAAAAAAAGGTGAATGGATACCCAACAAATACGGCGGGAATGAAGACCTT
>CALZJD010000345.1 GCA_945787795.1 Thermodesulfovibrionia bacterium
TTGTTGAAATCCTCCCTGGTACGGAAGGACTGGTCCACATATCGCAACTTGCTGACGAAAGGATAGCCAAGGTCACGGATGTCCTGAAAGAAGGCGACAAGGTTGATGTAAAGGTAATAGAGATCGACAAGACGGGCAGGATACGCCTCAGCCGGAAAGACGCAATGAAGGAGAAGGGGACCTCCTGACCAGGTCCTCAGGGTAATGTCTGTGACTCGCCTGCTATACTAACAATTATTCTATTCTTTAATATCTACATTAATAAAAGTGATCAGCGTAATCTGTATTTTTTTCCTGTTTCACCGTATAATTACTTAATGCCTGCATTATACTCTCTGGCTGATCAGTAACAACATAGCATCAATCAATAAACAATATGTTTAAAAAAGCAAAATTAATAAACAATATTCCTCTTGTCATGGAGACAGCACAGGAGATGCATTCCGTATGCATTGGTATATGGGTCAAGGTAGGATCACGATTTGAAGAGCCGGTAAAAAACGGGATCTCCCATTTTCTTGAGCATATGTTTTTCAAGGGGACTGAAAAGCGGACTGCAGAGGACATAGCAATGGAGATAGATTCTCTGGGAGGAGAATTAAATGCGTTTACCTCGACAGAGTACACATTATATTATGTCAAAGTCCTTGATGAATACCTGGATAGGGCAGTTGAACTTCTTATGGACATTTTCCTGAACTCAACATTTCCAGAGAGTGATATTGCAAAAGAAAAGGGAATAATAAATGAAGAAATCAGTATGGTAGAGGACACGCCTTCTGATTTTGTATTTGAAGTATTCTCAAAAAATATCTGGGGTGAAGATGCATTGGGACAGACCGTACTTGGTAAGAGAGAAACCATAGGGGCATTTAAGCGGGATGATCTGATTAATCATATTGCATTGTCGCCTGCAGCGGTAAATTTGATGAAGATAAACTGATCAACCATCTTAACGAGGGAATAGGCAGCCTTGGGAGAAACAGTATAAAAAAGGACGTGCTTGTTCCCGGTTTTTCCGGAGGTCTGAACGTTCTCACAAAAGACCTCTCAGAGGCGCATATATGTATGGGGCTTAAGGGAATGCCTTACAGCAGTGATGACAGATATGCAATGCATCTGCTCAATACTATCCTTGGATCCGGTTTCAGTTCCAGGCTGTTTCAGAATATAAGGGAAAAGAGGGGGCTGGTGTATTCAATTTATTCCTATCATGTCTCCTATATAGACACAGGCATCTGGTCTGTGTATGCCGGTACAGACAGGAAGCATGTCAGTGAAGTAATAAATATTACGGTTGATGAGGTGATGAACCTTGCAGGGTCTGTTACTGCTGAAGAACTGCAAAGGGCCAAGGCCCAGCTTAAGGGAAACCTCATTCTTGCGCTTGAGTCAACGAGCAATAAGATGACGAATATAGCAAAACAGGAAATATACTATGGTAAATATTTTACCCCTGATGAGATTATCAGGATGGTTGATGATGTGACGATTGATGACCTCAAAGCTCTATCAAACAGGATTGTTGGAGAGAGCCCCATTGCTGTAACTGTATATGGCCCGGTGGAAGAAGACAACCTTAAAAACTCCTGTAAGCATTTACAATAGCCTTAACCGCCCTTTTTATCTGCCTTTCTGTTGTATTCTTCCCGAGACTTAACCGTACAGCACCGAATGCCTCTGCATTACTCAGTCCCATTGCCTTTAATACCGACGAGGGAGTATGTTTGCCTTCATGGCATGCGGAACCGGTTGAGGCTTCAATATCATTTTTGAGCCTTTCCAACAGGACTGAGCCCTGTACATGTGGAAATGTGAGGTTCAATGTGTTGGGAAGTCTTTTAGTAATATGCCCATTTAATGTAATACCCGGTATCTGGCTTTGCAGTTCAGTATACATACATCTGGTAAGCGCCTTTAAACTGCTGACCCTGTGTTTCATCTCTTTTTTTGCGAGCTCACATGCCTTGCCCAGACCTGCTATGGAGGGAAGGTTTTCTGTTTTTGTATAACGCACCGATTCCCTTGGGACCGTAAAATTTGTGTGAGACAATTGTCATTAAATCTGTCATCAGTCGATGAACATTTACAGGGACCTTCCCGACAGACTGGGCAGCATCACAATGAAAGGGTATCCCCTTTTCCCTGGCTATCGTTCCTATTTCAGATATTGGCTGTATGGCCCCTGTCTCATTGTTTGAATGCATGATTGTAATAAGCCGGGTATTTTTTGTTATGTGATTTTTTAAATCATCAGGGCTGACTATCCCATGGCGGTTAACCGGGAGGTACGTCACCCTGAAGTTCCGGCTTTCAAGGTGCTTCAATGGATGTGCAACTGAAGGATGCTCAATGCATGACGAGATAATATGGCCTGAGGTAAACCGCAGTGCGGTCCCTATGATGGCCATATTATTTGCTTCTGTACCACCGGATGTAAATATTATTTCCTGGGGGCCAGCCCCTATCAGTGCCGCTACTTTTTTCCTCGCTGTATCAATAATCTGTCTGGCAGCCAATCCTTTTTTATGACTACTGGAGGGATTACCATAATACTCCTTAAGACATTTTGTCATGAGGCTGATCACTTCAGGATCAACAGGTGTGGTTGCATTGTTATCAAGGTAGACAGGGGAATTCATGTTAAAAACAGTGACGCGTGACGCGTGACGAGTAAAGGGTTACTAGTAACGAATAACTAGTAACGAATAACGAACAACTAATAACAAGACATTCATTTGGCATTTGAGCTATGTCCTTTGTCATTTTATCTTATGGGGACTCCTTAATGTCACGATTTGAAAGAGTTGTTTTTAATTTACTTTTTTTCAGGACCCTTTGTATTTCCTTTGCAACAGCAGGAGACCGGTGCATGCCCCCTGTGCATCCTATGCCTATGGTAAGGTAACTTCTGCCTTCCAGTTTGTAAAATGGGATAATATAGTCAAGAAGGGGGTACAGTTTTTTCAGGAATTCTCTTGTCTGCTCCCGGGACAAAACAAATTTTTTTACTTTGGGAGAAGTGCCTGGGAAATGCTTTAATTCCTGGATAAAGTATGGATTGGGAAGAAACCTGACATCAAAGAGCAGGTCTGCTTCGGTAGGTATTCCGTATTTGTAGCCAAAAGAGATCAGGTTAATGGTCATCTCCTTCGGACCTTTCCTCAGGTAAGATTCAGTTATATGTTTTCTTAACTGGTGGGGA
>CALZJD010000346.1:0-1340 GCA_945787795.1 Thermodesulfovibrionia bacterium
AGGCGGCGGGCGATTGCGTCGCCGGCATCATCGGCGACGGCATCATCCCGGGCGGCATGGAAATGATGGACCGGCCGGCGATCCACGCCGCGGAGGATTTCGTTCACGCGGGATATCCGCTCGACGTGGAGGCGCTGCTGATCATCGAGCTCGATGGCCCTGAACGCGAAGTCGACTATCTGATCGAGCGTGTCGAGGAGATTGCCAAGGCGAACCAGGCGTTGACCGTGCGGGTTTCGCAAGATGAGGAAGAGCGCATAACGTTCTGGGCCGGGCGTAAGGCGGCATTCCCGGCGGTCGGGCGGATCTCGCCGGATTACTATTGCATGGACGGGACGATCCCGCGCGGCCAGCTTGCGCTTGTTTTGCGGCGGATGAGCGAACTGTCCACCCAATACGGCCTGCGCGTCGCCAATGTGTTCCATGCGGGCGACGGCAATTTGCATCCGCTGATTCTCTACGATGCCAACGCGCCGGGCGAATTGGAGAAGGCCGAGGCCTTCGGTTCGGATATCCTGAAACTCTGCGTCGAAGTCGGTGGCGTGCTGACTGGCGAGCATGGGGTTGGCGTCGAAAAGCGCGATCTTATGCCGGAGATGTTCACCGAGGACGATCTGAAGCAGCAGCAGCGCGTCAAATGCGCCTTCGATCCGAATAGCCTGCTTAACCCCGGCAAGGTCTTCCCGACCTTGCACCGCTGCGCCGAGCTTGGCCGGGTGCATGTCCATCGCGGTCAAATGGCGTTTCCCGATATCCCGCGATTTTAGGCGGATATTTGCAGTGTGTCTGAATTCACCCTCGCACTTCGTCAAGCTCGGTGTGAGGGTGAGTAATCTCAATTATTCGCCTCATCCTGAGCTTGACGAAGGATGATATTCCGCGGCTCAGTTTAATAGCGTCAGCCGTCTGCGGAGAACAATGCATGACCGACCATTTCAAGCCGGACACCGCGGACCAAGTTCGGGAGCTGGTCGCCTGGGCCGCCGCCGAGCGGCAGCCGCTGGAGGTCGTCGGTGCCGGCAGCAAGCGCGTCTTCGGCCGGCCGGGCAACGCGGATAATAGATTGGAGCTTTCGGCGCTGAGCGGCGTCAGCCTGTACGAGGCGGGCGAACTTGTGCTGACCGCCGGGCCGGGCACGCCGGTGGCGGAAATCGAGACTTTGCTTGCTGCCTCGCGCCAGCAGCTCGCCTTCGAGCCGCCGGATCTGGGACCACTGCTCGGCGGCGCGCCGGGCGCCGGCACGCTGGGCGGGATGGTCGCGTGCAATCTGTCGGGCCCCCGGCGTATCAAGGCCGGCGGCGCTCGCGATCACCTGCTGGGGTTCCAGGCGGTCAGCGGCC
>CALZJD010000346.1:1388-2644 GCA_945787795.1 Thermodesulfovibrionia bacterium
GCCGGCGGCGCGCGCGATCACCTGCTGGGGTTCCAGGCGGTCAGCGGCCGGGGTGAATTCTTCAAATCCGGCGGCCGTGTGGTCAAGAACGTCACCGGCTACGACCTCAGCAAGCTGATGTGCGGCGCCATGGGGACGCTTGGCGTGCTGACCGAGATTACCGTCAAGGTGCTGCCCGTGGCGGAGAAGGCCTGGACCGTGCTTGTCTTCGGTTTGGACCGCACCGCCGCCGGCGCGGCGATGACCGCGGCGCTGCAAAGCCCGCATGAAGTGTCGGGCGCGGCGTATCTGCCGCAGGATTTGGCGGCGGCATCGGGTGTGTCCTATGTCGCCGGGGCCGGCGCCAGCGTGACCGCGATCCGCCTGGAAGGGCCCGGCCCGTCGGTCGAATACCGCTGCGCCGAACTGCGGTCCCAGTTGTCGGCATTCGGCGAAACCGAAGAACTGCACAGCCACAACAGCGCGGGATTGTGGCGCGAGATACGCGATGTGGCGCCGTTCGCCGGACCCGGGGACTCCCGCTGCGTCTGGCGGCTCTCGGTGCCGCCAACCGAAGGACCGGCCGTGGCGGCGCGGCTCGAAGCCGCAGCGGGCGGTGCCAGCTTTTTCGATTGGGGCGGCGGGATGATCTGGTTCGCGGTGGAGGCACCGCTGGACGCAGCCCATGAGACGGTGCGCGCCGCGATCGGCGATGCGGGCGGGCACGCGACCCTGATCCGGGCGCCCGAGCCGGTGCGCGCGGCGGTGCCGGTGTTTCAGGCACCGCCGGCCGGGCTGGCGGCGTTGTCCCGCCGGGTGAAGGAGAATTTCGATCCGCACGGCGTCCTCAACCCTGGCCGCATGTCTGCGGATTACTGAGGCGCACCCAGCATGCAAACGCATTTCTCGCTCGCGCAACTGGCCGACCCCGATCTTGCCGAGGCTAACGGCATTCTCCGGAACTGCGTCCATTGCGGCTTCTGCACCGCCACGTGCCCCACCTATGTGCTGCTCGGTGACGAGTTGGACAGCCCGCGCGGCCGGATCTACCTCATCAAGGACATGCTGGAACACGACAAGCCGGCGACCGCGCATATGGTCAAGCATGTGGACCGCGGGAAGGACTAGATGAATTGCGCGCAGTTGAGAAGCCCTATGCCGTCATTTGGGCAACCAAATAGTACGAGAAGACGCATCAGTGCAGAAAGCAACAGCTCTGAGTCAATGACTTCATTCACGTGTCAGAGCAACACGAATGACGCAGCCGCTGACAAACC
>CALZJD010000347.1 GCA_945787795.1 Thermodesulfovibrionia bacterium
GGGGGCGGGAATATATGGCCGCATCCACCTTGCCTTTGCCATCAGCAGTTGCCAGAACTCCTTTCCCGGATGTCCTGCTAAAATAATCTGCTATGTCCATTGTAGACTCCTATTCATTGCCTGTTTTGAGAAGTTTTGACGTATCATACCCCTGGTTCTCCAGGCGATTCAAAATCCTCTCATATGATGTATCACGCAACTCCCTGGTCCGGCTCAATATCCATAAATATTTTCTCTTAGGATGGCCAACCACAGCGTATTCATAATTATCACCCAGGTCAATTATCCAGTAATCACCTGAAAAAGGCCAAAAAAACGATACTTTCAATTTTGCATTCGTTTCCCTGTCCACCACCCAGGCTCTTCCTTTTGCCGATCTGACTTTACCGGGTTGTGATTCCTCATAGCATTCATTGAGCACGGACAGCCTATCGCCTATTAAGGTATACGTTGCTTGGGTTCCAACACAACCTTCCTGAAATTTATGAGGATACCGGGCTATCTCATACCACTTACCGCTATAGCGCTCTAAATCGACATACTCAACTACCTGCAGTGAGGACATATTATTGGTATCCATCAAATGGCAGGCCGAAATAAGCAGCATGGAGATGAACAGCACCAAAATTACCGGTGCTGTTGGTCTGTGTATTTCATTCATGAATTTAACATCCTCTCAATTCAGGTTTCAAAATTAATTTGATTAAAAATTAAAATGGCAGGATCGAAAGACCCTGCCTCTCTCCGGCTATTCCTAAAAATCCCCTTTGTTACCAGCGTTCCGTGCCGATAATTTCACTCACATCCAGGCATTTTTCCTTTTCTTCTTCTGTGAGTTGATCTTTCTCTTTGATATTGCCTTTCAATGCATCCAGATAACAGGCATACTCCTTTCCGTCTTTATCGCGGATCCATACCATTGATTCATATCCACCAGTTCTTACTTCATCAGCCATGATCGTTCCTCCAGTATTTTTTATTAATTCACAATCCGTTTCATTTTCTCTTTAATTCTATATGTAAGCATATGAATGGTTTGACACAATGAACAAAATCCAGTAGCGAAATGATAGTAGAAACTATCATTATGGAGAGAAACGATCAATGAGCACAACGGACCATGGAAATTTGACCCTCTACAGTAAGCGGTTACAGGGGGCTCATATCCGCGAAAGAGGACTGTGAACTGTACTGGTGCTAATGAATAGGCTGTTGACAAAGGAGATGAGGTCCCTGTGACCGCTTACGGATAAGGAAATGGTTGAAAAGAACATCTAGAAACAAATCGGGCCTGGCAAAAGTTCGCCGAAGCCAATGACCTGCGAGATCCCTTGAATTGTGTTGGTATTAATTATCTTGCCATATGTGATCAAGCAACAGGAGACTCTGCAGAAGATGCAGGAAACATTGCCGACAGGATACGCCGGGTTATTGCAGGAGAGCAGGATGAATACTTCACCCAGTATCCGTGCCATTCGCCAGAGGAAAAAAGATGGTTTGCTCTTCGGGCGGTCAGAATCAAGAATGGTGATAAGGCAAAAGCTATAGTGACCCACGACAATATAACCCCTATCATGGAGGCGCAGGAAAAGCTGGAAGAGACAAATGTAGCCCTCAAAGTCTTGCTGAAACAGATGAATAAAGAAAAAGAGCATATGGGCGAAATAGTTCTTACCAATGTCAAAGAACTCATTTTGCCCGATATCATCAAATTACGATCAGCAAGGTTGCAGGAACGCGAACATATCCTCGTTGAAAATATTGACAAAAATTTAAAGGATATAATCTCCCCCTTTCTGAATCAGCTTTCTTCGGTAAACAGATTCCTCACCCCCCAGGAATATCGGGTTGCGTCCCTGGTTCGAGAGGGGAAAACAAGTAAGGATATTGCCGAATTCCTAGGAATTTCTGAAAGCGCTGTGGACTTTCACCGCAAAAAAATAAGGAAAAAACTTGGTCTTACAGACACCGGCTCAAACTTACGGTCGTATCTTCTTTCCCTTGGTTAGAGATTAATTGAAATTATGATGTTATTCTTTTCGAGCAATTACAGCATAGA
>CALZJD010000348.1 GCA_945787795.1 Thermodesulfovibrionia bacterium
GAATATCCCTCGCTTAAATAATGATTCATGTCCCTTTCCATAAACACGGTGCATCTGTCACTTGCAATGGGTGATCTCCTGCCTTCGGCCCTTGAGGAATAATCAGGTAACGGACATGTTAATTTCAGAGCCTGCTCTTCTATGAAACTCCCGGTCCCTGCAGCACACACATTATTCATTGCAGAGAAGGTAACCATCCCGTTTCGCAACGTGGTAAATTTTGAATCCTGACCGCCGATTTCTATTATGGTATCCACATCCGGATTCAGTTCACAGGCAGCGCGGGCATGCGCGGTAATCTCATCGATTATGATGTCAGCGCCTATAATCTTCCCGGTAAATTTTCTTCCGGCCCCGGTGGTCCCGGCCCCGATAATCCGCAGGTCTGATTTATTTTTTTCATTAACAGCATCAATGGATGCGAACAATTTCCGTACTGCATGAACAGGCCTTCCAGCGGTCCTTGTATAAAAGCCGGCAAGGACAGACCTGTCTCTGTTCATCAATATCGCCTTTGTACTTGTTGAACCAATGTCTATCCCAAGGTACACGTCATATTGTCTGGAGGGGGTAAGTTGATCGTAGATGTCAACCTCAACGGGGTACAGGTCCTCTGGTTCAAATGCTGTATATTCGTATTGTTGAACGCTCTCAAAATCAGGGTAATCAGAGAGTGCAAGACGGAGAGGCTCATAATAATTCTTCCTTTCCAGGGGCTTATTGATAAGGATATCATCTGCAGATTTTATAGATGACCTGTCGATCCTGTGCATTTCTTCCATAAGATTCAGACCTGCCCCGAGAGCACCGTAGAGCCAGGACACCTCATCTGCAATAATATTCATTCCTGTAATTGACTGGATATGTCTGGCCACGGCGCTGTTTCTGGACACGCCGCCGGTGAAGAGAACAGGAGGATTGGGCTGTTCCCCTTTCATGAGCGTATCAACGATATTTTGTGCCAGTGCACCGTGTAGCGATTTTTGGTATGCTCCCTTTATTATTGAAGGCAAGTTCACTCAACTCTTCGATTCCGCTTAAGTTCAGTCGTTTAGCCTGCTGGTCAAGAAAGCTGCCCGTGCCTGCTGCGCAAAGGGTATTTGATTTAAAATTAAGATAATTGCCGTCATTATCAAAACTGATTAACCCAAATCTTTCTCCGCCGACTATTAATATGGCGCCTATTTTTTCATGAAAATGCCGGGCAGCTTCAATAATGGAAATCCGGTTATCATACGTACCGTCTACTTTAATAACAGATGGAGTTGATGTTGTGGATGCGATCCCGCAGATTCGGGAAAGATCGAATGTATTCAGGATGTTCTTAAGGTTTTCGATGATATGTCCATGATGGAATTCATACGCGGTTTTAATAATTTCTTTCGCTGGATTGATCTCTGCAATTGAAATGGAAACTGATCCGATATCTATGCCGAGAATATGTGAATTACCCTGGTCAGACATGTGAACACCTCATCTCGATAGTATCAGTAAAAAAAACAGGCCGAACTTCATCTAAGTGTCATCCTCTGGCAGCTCAGGTATCTTCCCCTTCCTGAGCCCCGCCGCTTTCGCCCCCTTCTCACGGATGGGTTGGCCTTAGTGGAATAACACTATACTATATCATTACCATTTAATGTCTTCCCTGTCTACCTATAAATGCTCATACATGAATAAGCACTAATTAACAGGCTCCAAGTTACAAATAAATAACAAAAAAAAATATTCTACAGGAAAGCGCTTCAGTCATTGTAATTTGGTATTTGCTACCTGGAATTTCTTCTCTAGAATGTGCCCTGGGGATGATGCGTTTTCAAAGACCGGAAACTTATCAGTTTTGACTGTTTTTCATCCCAGAGATTAAGCCACGGAGTCTTGAGGCTTTTGCAGAAAGTCAGCGGGATTATTTCCTGAAGGGCAGGGGTTTCATCGTAGCACTGATGCAGGTTGTAATTGGGAATACGGGGCCTTACGTGGTGGATGTGATGCAGGCCGATGTTCCCGGAAATCCAGTTCGGTATCCCGGGCAGCTTGTAATAAGGCCCAGTACACACCTTCGAAATCATGCTGGATGTAGAACAGCCACAGACCGATGGCCCCGGCAATGAGTATGACAGGCAGCTGGATGAGAAGGTATGCCTTGATTCCGATAGTAAAACCCGCCAGCAGCATAATGGCAAGAATTGCAAGATTGGTATAAAGCACACTTTTTCGCTCATGCTTCCTCGCACCCTTACTTGAAAACCGGAACCTGAGCAAAAACATGAATGCCGGGCCAAGGCCAAACATGACAAGGGGGTTTCGGTAAAGCCGGTAGAAAAACCGTGTTCGTCCTGATGATGCCAGATACTCATCTACCGTTAACAGGGAAACATCGCCCATCCCCCTGCGGTCCAGGTCTCCGACAGTAGAGTGATGTATAGCGTGGCTGCGCCGCCAGTCTTCATACGGGGTAAAGGTTAATATCCCTGATATGTAACCCAGAATCCTGTTAGACCGGGGAGAAACAAAAAATGACCCGTGACAGCAGTCATGGAAAAAAATAAAAATCCGCACCAGCAGAACAGCGGCTACCAGGGCCAGAGCAAATGTGGTCCAATAGGGAAATCCGGATGTAATCGTGTAGATCATTACTGCCCAGAGAGCAATA
>CALZJD010000349.1 GCA_945787795.1 Thermodesulfovibrionia bacterium
CCCTCTGCTTTTGATTTCGTCATACCCGGAGACGCCCATTGCTTTTAAGACAGAAGGATCACGATCCTTAAACATTTCAATAATTGCTGAAGTAACAATGCGAACGTTATTAAACGTATAATCAGTTCCGATTTCACCCCGCCACCCTGATGTGCCGAACACAACCTTTATGGGGTTGTTGTTTTCATAAGCAAATTTCTCTACCACTGATAGCAGATTACTATTTGAAGTAACATCATTTAATATTGTCTTCCAGCATGAAGCAGCGTTCTCGAATTCCCCTGTCATCATTCCTCCCGGATGTTGTACATGAACCTGCCTACCCCGTAATGAAAAGGGGAATCAAGGGTGATTTTACGAATAATACATTTAAAAATCTCCCCACATCCCTCTTTGCCAAAGAGGGGAATACAGATTGAATTATAATAAAAAATATTATTTTGATGCCCCGCTTTGCAGGAGGCTATATTCACTTTATATATATTATCATATGAAATTATTGATTGCTCCAATCATATAACAGATTATTGTCATTATGATTATATCTGTTGTCGGCGCAGGTTCCTGTGATCAGAATACATATGTAATGGCTGAAGATGTGGGACGGCTTGTTGCACGACGAGATGCCGTACTCATTACAGGCGGTCTGGGCGGCGTTATGGAGGCCGCATCCAAAGGGGCCAATGAAGCAGGTGGAACAGTAATAGGCATTCTTCCCGGATTCAGTAAAAAAGATGCAAATGCCTATGTAACAGTTCCCATAACAACAGGGCTCAGTCATGCCAGGAATGTGATCGTCGTCAGGTCTGCAGATGCAGTCATTGCTGTAGCAGGAGAATATGGAACGCTTTCAGAAATAGCCATAGCATTAAAGATTGGCAAACCTGTTATCGGCATTCATACATGGGAGAATATTGAAGGAGTTGTGAAGGCGGATAATGCCGAAGATGCAGTGAATAAGGCATTTGACTTGGGTAGAGAATCAATGTAGGGGCACGTTGCAACGTGCCCCTACGAATCTATTTCCCTGAATGCTTCTGCAAGTACTTATAAAAATCACCTTTTGTAGACAGTATCAACCAGTCTTTTTCAGACATGGTTGTCTTATATGTCTCCATGGTTTTAATGAAATTATAGAATTCCCGTGACTCAGGACTCTGGTTATAGGCCTTTGCATAAATCGTCGTTGCCTCGGCATCAGCCTTACCTATTATCTCCTGGGCAGTTTTATAAGCACCGGACTGGATCTTTTTCAGCTCCCTCTCCTTGTCACCAAGAATCTTGGAAGCCCCTCCCTGTCCTTCAGAACGGAACTTGTCTGCTATTCTCTTTCGTTCAGTAATCATTCGTTCGTAAATCTTCTTCTGAACTTCCTCAACATAATTGATCCTTTTCAGCCTCAGATCGAGCAGCTCTATCCCCAACTCAAGGGTACGGGGAGCTGCATTGGTTATGATGGACCTTGTCTGCATTGGTTATGATGGACCTTGTCAGTTCTTCTCTTCCAAATTTTATTTGTTGTAATGTAGCTGCAATTTCTCCAGCGATCAGCTCATCAGGTAAATTAGGAGTTCTGTTAGTAGAACGTACAATCTCAACAAGCAGGTGTTTGGCAATCGCGTTTCTTGTTTCACCATCCAGAATATCATCAAGTCTGGACTGGGCGCCCCTTTCGTCCCTGACACGCTGGAAAAAGAGAAGGGGGTTTTTTATATGCCATCTTGCATAGGTGTCTACCCATATAAACCGTTTGTCGCTGGTCGGGACCTGGTTTGGATCACCGTCCCACTCCAGAAAACGCTTTTCGAAAAAATTCGCTTCCTGGATAATCGGAATTTTAAAGTGAATTCCCGGAGAGGTTACGGGGTCCCCTACAGGTTTTCCAAACTGCGTTATAATGACCTGCTCGATTTCCCTGACCTTATACGCAGATGAAAAAGCAACAAAAAGTATGAGCAGAACTACTCCGGCAAGTATCATTGGTTTGGCTTTATTCATTTGGCACCTCCCTTGTCCAGCTGGAACAATGGGAGGATACCGGCCGTGTCCTCGTCAGTAATAAGTTTTCTGCCGACCTTCTGAAGTACATCGTTCATTGTCTCAAGGTAGATACGCTGCCGGGTGACTTCTTTTGCCTTTAAGTACTCGGTATAGACAGAACTGAATTTAGATGCCTCACCTTTCGCACTGTTTACCCTCTCCAGTGCATACCCCTTTGCCTCTTCAATGGTCCTCTCTGCTTCACCACGGGCCTTGGGGATGATCTTGTTATATTCTGACTTTGCCTGGTTAATGAGTTTTTCCTTTTCCTGCTCTGCTCATTAAATGCAGGCTGCACCGGTTTTGGCGCGTTAGCGTCCTGAAGCACAACCTGGTCAACTTTGATACCCAGCTCATACTGGTCACATAGTTCCTGAAGCTTTACGCTGACAGAATCCGCCACCTCCTGACGTCCGAATGTGATAACTTCGTCCACCGTACGATCACCAACAATATTTCTCATAACCGCCTCGTTAATATCCCGGAAAGTTTTTTCAGCGTTTCTTACCTTGAACAGGAACTTGTAGGGGTCGTTAATACGGTATTGAACAATCCACTCCACTTCAGCCGCATTAAGATCTCCTGTCAACATCAATGATTCTTCCTGAAAACCTGTTCCGGCATATCTGGTCCTCACTCCGGGCTGGGATGTCCGGAAACCGAATTCAAGTTTTAACTGTCTTTCAACAGG